>JAJRQT010000174.1 GCA_024280115.1 Bacteroidota bacterium
AATAATAAGGAAATTAACTCTTAAACTATTCAATTATCACCAGCAGGCTTTCCCCGCAAGACACCCTTTCCGAAAGTGGAACGCAAAGGTATATACTTATTTATGATTTACAATGCACTTTAATGAAAATGATTGTCTTTAAAGATGGTTTGTGAACGATTGGGTCCGACAGAGATAATGTTTATTGGTAAATCCAACTCTTCCTCAAGGAATGCAATATATTCAAACAACTCTGAAGGTAACAATTTATAGTCGGTGATCCCGGTAATGTCCTGTTTCCACCCTTTAAATGTTTTGTAAACCGGTGTAATGTCTTCGTTGCAGAGATCAAATGGTAGTTTATCGGAAATATTACCATTCTTGTATTTATAGTGGGTGCAAGCATGAATTTCTTCAAACGCACTCAATACATCGGCCTTCATCATACATAACTGGGTAACGCCATTAACCATAATTGAATACTTGAGTGCAGGTAAATCAATCCACCCGCATCGACGCGAACGTCCTGTTGTGGCGCCGTATTCGTGTCCTTCCTTCCTTAGCTTTTCTCCTACCTCATTATTTAGCTCAGTCGGGAAAGGACCCTCGCCAACTCGTGTACAGTATGCTTTAAAAATACCGTGGACTTGCCCTATTTTGGATGGGGCGAGACCTAATCCTGTGCAAACTCCAGCACATGTAGTATTCGAACTTGTGACAAAAGGGTAACTACCAAAATCAATATCCAACATTGATCCCTGGGCACCTTCAGCCAATATGGTTTCATGAGCATTAAGAGATTGATTTATTAAATAATCCGTATCGACCAATTTAAATTTTTTCAGATACTCTAATGCTTCGAAAAATTCTTTTTCAAGGGTCTCCAAATCAAATTCAAAATCATGGATATTTAGTATTGTTAAGTGCTTAGCTTTAAGATTTTCGTATTTCTCAATAAAATTATTAATACTAATATCTCCAACCCTCAAACCAATTCTCGCTGTTTTATCCTGATATGTTGGTCCGATACCTCTTAATGTGGAGCCGATTTTTTCCTCTCCTTTCGACTTTTCATATGCAGCGTCAAGCAGGCGATGTGTCGGAAGAATGAGTTGAGCCCTTTTTGATATAAATAAATTGTAGAAGGGTTCTACATCATATTGTTTGAGTTCTTCTATCTCCTTTCTAAATACTACAGGATCTAGTACAACGCCATTGCCTATGATGTTTTTTGTGTTATCGCGAAATATCCCGGAAGGAACCTGATGGAGTACATGTTTTATATCATCAAATTCCAAAGTATGTCCCGCATTAGGGCCACCCTGGAATCGGGCAACTACATCATATTTCGAAGATAAAAAATCAACTATTTTCCCTTTCCCTTCATCTCCCCATTGAAGGCCTAAAATAACATCAGATTTCATTTTTTTTATGATTTTACAAGTTCTTTGAAGGCGATATCTAAGTTTGGAACCAGAGTGAAAATAGAATTTAGCTTTGTAATGATCAGTAATTTCTCTACCGATTCAGAAGGTTTGATCAGTACGACTTCCCCGCCTTTATTTCTGAATTTGGTAAGTATTGTAATTAATACGCCTATTCCACTGCTATTAATATATCGCACATTTTGAATGTCAATTGCACAAAAAATCACATCGTCATTTATTGTGTCATTGATTATTGAAATTAATTCGGGTCCATGATTTTCTCCAATCAAGTCGCCTGTTAGCCGAAGCAAAAGTACATTGTTTACTATTTCGTGGCTGTATTCCATAAAGTATAATATGCGATTTTAAATTTTAAAAATGCCTTCTAAAAAAGACCTACAAAGGTATGAAATGGATTAGTATTTCAAAGCTTTAGCTAATTCATTTGTGATTCGTGAAAAATTAATGAACATCAAAACGCACAACCTCCTCAACGCCCTCGATATTTTCAAGCCTTTTTGTCAGTTTAAGCAAATGTTTGGTGTCTTGAACATAAAGCTGGATGCTACCCTCAAATATTCCATTATCACTCTCAATGGAGACAGATCTCATATTTACCCTTAATTCACTTGATATAATCCGTGTAACATCGTTCATCATGCCCACCCGGTCAGTGCCCTTTATTTTTAAACCAGCTAAAAAAGAGACTTCCGACTGCGATGTCCATTTAGCTTTAATTACTCTGTGGCCGTGCTTTGATAATAACTCCGAAGCATTTGGGCAATTGACCCGATGGATTTTGATCCCTTCGTGTGTTGAGACGAATCCGAATACATCATCTCCCGAAATAGGGTTACAACATGGAGCTAAGGAATATTGAACAATATCCATATCTTCACCAATTAGGAGTTGATCTCGCTTTTCTCCGGTAGCTTCTTTTATTTTTCTTTGGAGAGACTCTGAATCGGAAACGGTTTTTAATGCTGATTTTTTTGGTTTGTCTGATAATGCCTTGATCTTTTTAATTTCCTTTGGGTCTATTTTTCCCTTTCCTACAAGGTAGTAAAAGTCGAGTGCAGAGTTTAAATTGAATTTATCTAAAAGTTTGTCAAGGTTTTCACTATTCAACGTAAGTTTTATTTGTTTTAGCTTTCGCTGAACAATTTCTTTGCCTTCTGAAGCTGCGCTTTTCTTTTGTTCTTTCAGTTCGTCCTTGATCCGCGTTCTGCCTTTGGATGTAATTACAAAACTCAACCAGCCCTCATTTGGTCTTTGTTTGTTTGATGTGAGGATCTCTACCTGATCACCAGTTTTTAACTTATAATTAATAGGCACAAGTTTCTGGTTTACCTTAGCGCCAATACATCTTGCGCCAATTTCAGAATGAATTTCAAAAGCAAAATCAAGCGCCGTTCCTCCTCCGGGTAATTTCTTTAATTCACCCTTCGGTGTAAACACGAAAATTTCTTTATTGAAAAGGCTGTGTTTAAAATCATTGACGAATTCAATGGCAGATGAATTTTCATGATCCAGAATCTCTCTTACCTTTCCGATCCACGCTTCTAAGCCAGATTCAGAGGAAGAGCTGTCCAGGCCTTTGTATTTCCAATGGGCCGCATATCCTTTTTCTGCAATTTCATCCATCCTTTTGGTTCGGATTTGAACCTCTACCCATGTACCCGTCTTACTCATGACGGTTGTGTGAAGAGATTCATAGCCGTTTGATTTAGGGGTGCTTATCCAATCTCTCAGTCTATCGGGATTTGGTTGATAATAATCAGTAACTATACTATAAACTTGCCAACAGGCAGCTTTTTCCATTTCCTGGTCCAAATCAAGTATAATTCTAATAGCAAATAGATCGTAAACTTTTTCGAATGGGATGGCTTGAGTATTCATTTTATTCCAAATAGAATAAATTGACTTTGGTCTTCCTTTTATAGTAAATTTAAATCTCCTTTTATTAAGCTCTTTTTGAATTGGGCTGATAAAATTCCTGACAAACCTACTTCTGGGAGCCTTGGACGCATTTATTTTATTCACAATCTCAGCGTACTGAGCCGATTGGGTATATTTCAAATAGAGATCCTCTAACTCAGATTTTATAGCATAAAGTCCAAGCCGGTGTGCCAAAGGTGCATAAAGATAAATTGTCTCTGAAGAAACGCGAATCTGCTTATGTCTCGGCATACTGCCAAGTGTCCGCATATTGTGTAACCGATCTGCAAGTTTTACCAATATTACCCTTACATCATCAGAAAGGGTAAGCAACATTTTGCGAAAGTTTTCAGCTTGTTGAGATGAACCGTATTCGAATACATCTGATATTTTGGTCAATCCGTCAATTATCTTTGCTACCTTTTTTCCAAAATGTCTCTCAATGTCTTCAATCTCCATTTCGGTGTCTTCAACCACGTCATGCAGCAGGGCTGATATAATGGAGGTGGTTCCAAGTCCGATTTCTTCAACACAAATTTGAGCGACAGCAAGCGGATGAAAAATATATGGCTCACCGGACCTTCTTCGCATATTTTTGTGTGCCTCCTGCGACATATTGAATGCCCTTTTAATAATTTTGGCATCGTCATCCTTTAAGAAGGGTTTGGCGTGTCTAAGAAGTTTTCGATAAGTTCTTATTATTTCCTTTTTCTCCAGTTCTAACTCCAACTCAGTCATATATCAATAATAGTTTTTTTTGTATAAAAAAGGAATATAAATATTTGAAATAAAATAAAATTATGTACTTTTGCGTTCCATTTTTTGTCACTGCGGATGTGGCGAAATTGGTAGACGCACTAGACTTAGGATCTAGCGCCGCGAGGCTTGGGGGTTCGAGTCCCTTCATCCGCACAATTTTCAAACCCTCAATGGCGTTCACAAACAAACGAAATTGAGGGTTTTATATTATTTAACACTTTAAACATAATTTGTCTTGGACATTCAATTAGAGAAAAATTCAAGCACTGAAGCTTTAATTAAAATTAATTTAAAGGAAGCTGATTATCAACAAAAATTAAAAGAAAAACTCAAATCCTACAGCAAGAAAGCGAGTATTAAAGGATTTCGACCTGGTAAAGTACCGGTATCAATCATTGAAAAAATGTATGGGAAGTCCATTCTGGTGGAAGAAATCAATAAAATCCTGGTGGATTCACTAAAGGAGTACATACAGAAAAATGATATTAAAATCATTGGTGATCCACTTCCAAATAATAAAAAAGCCGAAGAAATTGATTGGGACAACCAGAAAGAGTTTGACTTTGAGTACAATGTGGGGCTTCTCGATGATTTTGAATACAATTTGGAGTTCAAAATTGATAAGTACAAAATCATTGTCGAGGAGAAAGAGATTGAAGATGCCATTGAAGAGCTTAAAGTCAGATATGGTAAAATGACAAACCCTGAAATAAGCGTTGAGGGAGATTCAATTTTTGGTACACTCTCACAGTCGGAGACAGATTTCACCAAGGATGGATTGATTGAAATTTCTAAAGTTTCGAAAAAATCACAAAAGGATTTCATCGGTATAAAAAAGGATGATGTAGTCAAGGTGGATATCCAGGAAATATTTGAAGAGGAAAATGACCTTGAGTTGCTTACAGGTTTAAATTCGGAGGAGACCAAAGCGCTTTCCGGGGAATTTGAATTTTTGGTAAAAAATATCAACCGAGTGGAACCAGCAGAATTGGACCAGGAATTCTTTGATAAGATTTTTGGTGAAGGAAAGGTGAAAACTGAAGAAGAGTTTATTGCTGAGTATAAGAAAATCTTCGAGGAGAATTATGATAAGGAAAGCGAATACCTGCTGGCTCATCAGATTCAGGAGAAAATACTGAATGATACGGAATTAAGTATTCCGGAGGATTTTTATAAAAAATGGATACTGGCAACTAACAAAGATCTGAAGATAGAGGATATCGAGAAGGATTTTGAACACTATGTCAGGGATTTGAAATGGACACTTTTGAAGAATCGTATCGAAGAAGAAAACGATTCGAAAGTTGAATATGCCGATATTGTTGAATATACCAAAAAGATGTTTCAGACTCAATTCGGAAGTATGCAGATGAACGAAGAAATTGAGAATAACCTGGAAGTAATGGCCAATAATTATCTTCAGCAAAACAAAGGAGAGAATTATATGAATATCTCCAATCAACTACGAACAGAAAAAATAATTGATTTTTTAAAACAAAAAGCTGAAATATCCGTCAAGGAAGTTTCAAGGGAAGAGTTTAATAAAAAAGGCGAAATGAAGTAGGCTTAATAACATAATTTAAATAAAAGTCCTTTCAGCAAAGGGCTTTTTTTTTAACTTTGTAATTACTAATCAGAAAAAATAATCCGATGATAGATAAAGAATTAAATAAGGAAGAGTTCAGAAAGTACGCCGTAAAAGGCAGGTATCTCAATGGTAATACCGTTGATGGTTATATTCAAGAAGTTGAGAATATGACCAGGTCAGTAATTGAGGAGAGACCTACCAGGTTTGCGGAAATTGATGTTTTCTCAAGGCTTATTATGGATAGAATAATCTTTCTTGGTCTTCCGGTTGACGATAATATTTCAAACATAATAACTGCACAATTGTTATTTCTGCAGTCAACAGATGCGAAAAAGGACATTCAATTATATGTAAATAGTCCGGGGGGATCTGTTTATGCAGGACTTGGTATTTATGACACAATGCAATATGTTTCTCCCGATATCTCAACTATTTGTACGGGATTGGCGGCTTCCATGTCGGCAGTGTTGTTATCAGGCGGAGAAGCTGGAAAAAGATCTGCATTACCTCATGCGAGGATTATGATACACCAGCCAATGAGTGGTATGCAGGGTCAGGCCTCAGACATGGAGATATCATTGAAACAAACGCTTTCCGTAAAGAAAGATCTTTATGATATTTTAGCCAAGCATACAGGAAAGAAATACGATCAGATTGAAAAAGATTCGGACAGGGATTTCTGGATGATGGCAAAAGAGGCCAAAGAGTATGGCCTTATTGATGAGGTGTTGGAGACAAAATAAACTGATATTATGACACAAGTTACCTGCTCTTTTTGCGGAAGAAAAAAGAAGGACGTGGATCTGATGGTTTCTGGAATTCATGCACATATTTGCAATTATTGTATAGATCAGGCTTTTCAAATACTGCAGGAGGAAAAGAAAACCAAAGATGTCGGTGATAAACCGAGTTTCAATCTTATAAAGCCAAAAGAGATGAAAGATTATCTCGATCAGTATGTAGTTGGTCAGGATGATGCAAAAAAGGTAATCGCTGTGGCAGTTTATAACCATTACAAACGGTTGATGCAAAAAGCCGATCCAGATGACGATATTGTTATTGAAAAATCAAACATTGTCATGGTTGGGGAAACCGGTACAGGGAAAACATATTTGGCAAGAACTCTTGCAAATATGCTTCAGGTGCCGTTTTGTATTGCAGATGCTACTGTGCTTACAGAAGCAGGCTATGTTGGCGAAGATGTTGAAAGTATCTTAACCCGCCTCCTGCAAGCAGCAAACTATGAGGTTGAAAATGCAGAACAAGGTATTGTATATATTGATGAATTGGACAAAATCTCCAGGAAATCAGATAATCCCTCCATCACAAGGGATGTAAGCGGTGAGGGCGTTCAGCAGGCATTGCTGAAATTACTTGAGGGGACATCGGTAAATGTACCGCCACAAGGAGGCAGAAAGCACCCCGATCAGAAGATGATATCACTTAATACACAAAACATACTATTTATTTGTGGAGGAGCTTTTGATGGGATTAAGAGAATTATTGAATCGAGGTTGAATACAACACCACTTGGATTTACTTCAAATACGGAAAGTGATGAGCGACATCATCATATTGATGATGAGAATATATTGAGATACATAAATGCACAGGACCTTAAAAGATATGGGTTGATCCCCGAATTAATTGGTCGATTACCTGTGCTGACATATCTGGATCCACTAGACAAGGAAACGCTTAAACAAATATTAACTGAGCCAAAGAATGCCCTTACAAAACAATACACTAAGCTTTTTGGAATGGAGGGCATAAAAATAGAATTTAAAAAGTCAGCCTTGGAATATATTGTGGATAAAGCAGTTGAGTACAAACTTGGAGCCCGCGGACTTCGGTCTATTTGCGAAGCCATCATAACCGATGCCATGTTTGAGCTTCCTTCCACCAAGGATGTTAAAGCGCTGGTAATTACCCGGGAATACGCCATAGAGAAATTTGAAAAATCGAGGGTGAACAAATTAAAGGTCGCTTAAGAAAAAAAATAACTGAAGGAATATGGGGTGTGGTTGATACGTACTGCGTTTTGAAAAGCCTTAAAAATCCATCAATGTTGGGATGGCTTTGCAGAAAGAGTTTCAAATATTTTTTTTGCAGTATTATCTGAAGCATTCTTTTCCGATAGGGTCATTCTTAGTTTTTTATAACCATGTAAAATTTCATTCCTGTGTGTGTTGTTTGTTAAAATGGCGCTAAGTTCCCTTGTTATAGCCGCGGTGTTCAGGTCATCCTGAAGAAGTTCTTTTACAACGGGTTTACCAACAATTAAATTAACAAGAGATATATAATCAACCTTCACAAATTGTTTGAGTATCGTATAATTTATTTTGCTCGTTCTGTAAACAACAACCTGTGGAACTTCGAATATTGCAGTTTCGAGCGTGGCAGTGCCTGATGTAACCACAGCCGCTTCAGAATTCAAAAGCAAATTGTAATTATCTTCAATGACCGGGATGACATTCGGCTCATTTAAAATATCATCATACAAATCTTTTGGCAGGTTTTCTATTATGGAAAGTCCGAAAGTTTTGTTGGGAAATGCCCTGGCAACTCCTTTCATCACGGGCAACAATTTAATAAGTTCCTGCTTTCTACTCCCCGGTAAAAGAGCTATTAATCCTTTGGTATCAACTATCTTATGTCTAATGAAGAAGTTGTTGTCTGGTTGAAATTCTTCAATTGCATCCAATACAGGGTTGCCTACGTAGGTCGCATCAACATCAAACTTATTATAAAATGCTTCTTCGAAAGGCAATATGACAAAAACCTTATCAATTGTTTTCTTAATTTTATACGCCCTCTTCTGGTTCCATGCCCAGATTTTAGGTGAGATATAGTAGAATTTTTTGAATTTAAGACCATTTATCATTTTGGCCATTCGCATATTAAAACCTCCAAAATCAATAAATATAACCGCATCTGGCTGGAAGTTTTGGATATCTTTGTAGCAAAGAGATAGAAACTTCTTTATTTTAAAAATACTTTGTAATACCTCGATAATCCCCATTACCGCCATCTCATTGTAGTGAATTATAATCTCGGCGCCTGCTTCCTGCATATAATCACCACCGAATCCTCTGAATTCAGCATTTGCATCTTCCTTTTTTAAAGCTTTGATAAGGTTTGAACCGTGTAGGTCGCCGGAGCGCTCACCCGCAATGAGGTAGTATTTCATGAGCGCCGGTTGTCAGATATGGAAGGCTTTTTATTCGCCATAATACTCAGCATAATTTTTATTTGTCTCGTTTAATTTTATGCTATGGAGTACAACTCTATTATTCGTGACAGCTTTAATTTTTGGGTTTAATATTTTCCAGAATTCTACTATAAGTGATTCGCAGCTTGTAAGTTTTCCTTTCATGAAATCCACATCTAAATTCAGGTTTTTATGATCGACTTTTTCAAGAATATCTTTCTTGATTATAGCATTCAAATCTTTAAAATTCATTACAAATCCGGTATCGGGATCTACCTGGCCTTTTACCGTGACAGTCATATCAAAATTGTGCCCATGCCAGTTTTCATTCGCACAAGCTCCGAATATTTCTTCATTTTTTTCCTTACTCCATTTTTCGTTGTAAAGCTTATGCGCAGCACAAAAATGAGCATCCCTGCTTATATAAATCATCTCACTTCATTTAAAACCGAGCGCAAAAGTAATAAAAATACTGCTCATCATGTTTCTAAGAACCAAACAAAATATACAGTTTGCCAATATTTCGATACATGTTTATATGATTTGATTAAATTGCGCAAAAAATTCAAAATATGATCGCAGTAACAGGAGCGGCAGGTTTTATTGGCAGTTGCCTCATAAGCAGATTAAACTATGATAATTTCAATGCAATTATCGCTGTTGATAATTTTAGTAATTCAAAAAAGAATCTAAATCTCGAAGGGAAAAAAATATTAGAAAGGGTAGAAAGTGATGTTTTTTTCTCCTGGCTCGATGATAATTACGAAGAGGTAGAGTTCATATTCCATATCGGAGCCACTACTGATACAGCAGAGTTTGATAAGGAATTATTGTGGAAAACCAACACCGGTTATACAATGGAAATATGGAAGAAATGTATAAACTATCAGATTCCCATGGTTTATGCATCTTCCGCTGCAACATATGGATTGGGAGAGCTTGGATATCTCGATGATGAAAATGCCATATCAGAACTAAAGCCGCTAAACCCCTATGGTGAATCGAAAAATGAATTTGATAAGTGGGCATTGAAACAAAACAAGACTCCATTTTTCTGGGCCGGGCTCAAATTTTTTAATGTTTACGGTCCCAATGAATATCATAAGGGAAGAATGGCCTCAGTGATTATGCATGCTTATCATCAGATCAAAGAAACTGGCGCCATGAAGTTATTCAGATCCCACAATCCTAGTTTCAAGGACGGTGAGCAAATGAGGGATTTCGTGTATGTGAAAGATGTCGTTGAAGTATGTATATTCTTAATGCATCACCGTAAAGATTCCGGTATTTATAATGTTGGCAGTGGTAAAGCAAGATCCTTTTTAGACCTTGTAAAAGCAACATTCAAAGCGCTTAATATCCCAGAGAATATCTCATACATCGATACTCCTGAAGACATTCGGGACAAGTATCAGTATTTCACCGAGGCTAAAATGGATAAGCTTAGAAGCATCGGATTTAACTATGAATTTCATTCTTTAGAAAGAGGTGTTGAAGATTATGTGAAAGAGTATTTAATTGAAAATAAATATTATTGATTTGTAGTGTCTGTCGAGTCGTTTTCGGAATCGTCAAATTCAAAATACTCTTCTTCCAGCTCGGGAGTCTCTGTATCAGTTTTTTTATTTCTAATATTCCGCCATTCCTTTCCCTCATCGAGAAAATCTTTTTTAATACTTTCTTTCAGGGCTTTTGTGTCGTAAGATATTGTATAATCAAACGTATTCCCTGTGATTTTTAGCAGCAAGCTCATACCGCTTCTCGCGCTTTCGCTAAAGCCACTTTTTTTAGATACTTTAAAAAAGCTTTTCAGAGGCACCCTTAGGTGGTAATCAATTTCCTTGTCAAATGTATGAGTTCCGCTTATGAGGATATTTGAAACATTGGATTTTATTTCCATTTCCGGGAGAAATATGGTTTTGTCTTCAATCTTAATTTCATTTGTTATCCTGGAGAATCTCATATTTGCCAGGCTTTCCTCCTCAACAAATTTTGATAGCTCCATCATCGGTTCAAAATTATTTAATTCCCCATTGGTGATTGTCGTATTGATATCGGCAACCAATGATTGAGTGTTCAGTTTTAAATTTTTATTGAAATTCATATACAAATTCAAATCCGCATTGAGTTGACCTTTCAGGTTCCTGTCTATCAGCCAATCCTGATTAAAATTTTTAAATACATAAAAAACACTGTCAATATTGATATTGTATAAACTTGCTTCTGTGATGGTTTCAACTATATTTTCACGTTTACTATTCACCGATCCGCTTACATTCACGCTTCCACCCATGGATGAGAATGCAATATTTTTGTAAACTGCAATCTGATCTTTTATTTCGATTTGCCCTTTAATGTTGCGTCCCTGGAATCTTTTGAATTTCAGATGATTAATGTCGCAATTGAAGTCGAGAAATATTTTGGGCGATATTCTAAACTCATATTTGTTGTTTTTTCTCGATGTTGTATCTCGGGACGCAAAATTACTTTTTAATAACTCATCAAAATCGAGGTGACCGGATTGCAAATCGGCCTGCATCTTATAAGTCTGGTTCTTAGCGAGCAACAGGTTTGAAATGTCATTGAAATATCCGTTCAATTTAAAATCACTGTTTCCTACGCTCCCGCTAAGATCACTGATGGCAAGATCATTTTTCCTCAGCATTAGAGATCCGTTAATTTTATTAAAAGGCAATTTTTCCCCCGTGAGAACAAAGCTTACATTTTTCAATTTTACCTCTCCATTCGCGTCAAGGGTTTCGGTGAGCTTTGGATTTTTAAGCCTTCCATTTATATGAATATCCATCTGCAGGTTGCCAAAAGCTGATTTCACATATTTTTTAGGAAAAAGTAAAAGAAGTGTATTCACATCAGCCTCACCTTTTAGTATAAGATCGATTCTGTAATCGTGGAAGTTTTGCAAAGTAAGGTTGCCTTCAAGCAGTTTGTCTTCGAGTTTGCATGAAAAGTTTTTCAGATCAAGTCTATAATTTGCTGGTTTGTTTGTAGTACCGGAGTTGAAACTCCCGGTAACATTCACATTTTTTATTTGCTTCTTATATTCGGGATGGAAAAACGAAGCATTTTTTGCTCCAAATTCCAAGCTAACCTGTGGGGAAGATTTACCACCGTATTCACCGTTTACTCTACCTGAAAAATAGATGGATCCTTTGCTCTTATAGTCTTTAAAATATTTTGACAAATCTTTTGATAAGAGTGAGTTTATTGTTTGAAAAGAAGTATTAACTCCCTTTATATTCAGATCAATTAATTTCTCATTTACCAAAATTTGCCCCAATACATCAAATTCTCCTTTATCAATTTTGAAGTTCCCTGATTTGATATTGTAAACCCTGTTCTTTAAATCAACCTCCAGGTCAGTATTTATTTCTATTACTTTATTATTAAAAAAGATTCTTTTCTCAACTTTTATTTCGTCAGATACCAACTCCCCGGATGCTGATATCATTAAGTTTTGATCGATTTGCTTTAATCCTGAGGAGGCATTTTTTATATAAAAAGCGATATGATAATCATTGCTTTGGTCTAAAAAGTTCACCTGAATATTTTTTCCGGTGATGCTGTTTAATGAAAAGGTGGTCCCTGATGACGTAGAATCTTTGTTAAAGAAAAGGTAGTTTGGATTCCCATCTTTGTCAATTCTAAGATTGACCTCAGCATCAAATATGTAGAGGCCATTAATTGTATAATTTTTATTTATTATATCAATTGGGTTAAAAGAGATATTTATCCGTTTAGCTTTCCCAAGCGTACCTTCATTTTTACCTAAACTCTCCTTTATCGTTACATTTTTCAGGTTAATGGAGACATTGGGAAAATGGTTAAATATAGAAACATCAATTTCACCAACATCGACTGGAGTTGTAATGTGTTTATTGGTTTCTTTAATGAAATAACCAATAATTTCATCTTTATAAATAATGGAAAAAATAACTCCTGAGCTGATCATCAGAAAAAAAATCAGGACAATTCCAATAAGTAACCTTTTCGCAGTTATTTTACTATTCATAAGAACACCAAAGTTTTGAAAAATGAATGGTAGATTCTAATTCGCAAATAAAAGCAATAATTGATCCAAATGGTGTTTTTATGGCCATTTAATACCAAAAGAATTTGTATTAATCGAAATCTATTTTACCTTTGCAATCCGTTTTTGAGAGGGCAATAATTGTTGATTGTTTTTTCATGGGCTCTTAGCTCAGTTGGTTCAGAGCATCTGCCTTACAAGCAGAGGGTCGCTGGTTCGAATCCAGCAGGGCCCACATTGATAATCAAGCACTTACGAAGTAAAATTTGTAAGTGTTTTTTTTGGTAAACAAATTACACCATCAAGCATTAAGCAATAAAAATTAACGTTTTAATCCAATTCATCTTCTTACAGGGGCTATAACACAGGGCAATCGGGTTTAAAGCAAAAATAAACTAAATAACCATGGTCTGGCTCACAGACTATTAAACAATTCAAATTTTCGCTCTGTGAGCCACAGACCGAGGTGTAGGATGTTAAATTTTTCTAAACCCGATTGCCCTCGGAGTATTGAGGGAAGCCCATTGAGAAAA
>JAJRQT010000175.1 GCA_024280115.1 Bacteroidota bacterium
AGAAATGGAAAAGCTAAAAGTTAGTTCGAAATCCATCAGAAATCAGAAAATTAAGAGTGCAATAAAATATTAAAATAATTATATTGCAAAAACGAGAGATGCGTTTTCTTAGTGACACTAATTAGTACAATTTACTTTTATGCTTCCATGCATGAATTCTACAACGGCTACAATATACAACCAAACATGGTTTAAATGCAGAATTCATTACAAATTTTCGTTGTATTGTAATGACAAATTCCAAAACTCATAACACGTTGATAAACAGTCTATATGACTCTGGTTCTATGCAATTGTTGATTGCCTGAAATTTCATTTGTCCACAGTAACAAGGGAGGGGTGGAAAGAGATAGAAATGAAAATGAAGAAATAAGAAAGAAAATCATATAGGTGTAGAGAAGCTACTGAGTAATTGAGTAGAAATGTGATATAAATGATTTATGGATATATGGTCTAATGGTAAATTGTTCTTATCAAGTTCAATTACTCTTGATTCAAGGTCATTATATTCACTTGTGGAGGAACATTGTTGGTATTCTTCTAATAGCATAAAGATATGTTCAATTTCCAAATTAGTAATATCATTTGGTTCGTCTATATCATATAGAAATGTCCATTCGTTTGGTAATGAGTTGATGTATTTATATTCTGGTATTTCATATTGCTCTATTTTTAATTTTGGTTTTAGTCCTAAATCCCTATATACACTTTCAGCAATAGAGAACGCTTTGATTTGATTATGCTTTCCAACTATCACGCTGTCATGGCGGGTGAAGCACCAAATATTTTCTTTGTGTAACCGTTGGAATATATGTTCGATGAAAATTTCGGATTCCATTGCTTGCAGATTAATTGCTAATCGCTGGAAACCATCACCTTCATTAATATTTTTCTTGCCTTTTTCCTTCTTTATTCGGGCAATTTGCCTGTATTTATATTCATCTAACGTGTTGATGACTGTGGGGTATCGTTCTCTTATCTTTTGCTTGAATGGATTCTTACTATCAGGTTTGCTAAAAATGATGGAGAAGCAAAATATTTTGGCTTGACTTCGGTGAGAAAGACTAAGAATATCACGGACTACCTCATAAAAGTCTTTGTTTACCACATCATTGTAAAATTGAAAAGCATCATTAGTTTTGACGGTTTGTTGCTTATAAACATCATATAAATCATAGATGAATGCCTTTCGTTTTCCCGTAAATTTTGAACCAATAGAATCAACATCATTAGAAAATGCATTGAAGAGGTTTGCCAATAGTAAGAATTGGCTTGTCTTTGCATCAATGCCCACAATAGGTTGGTCATCAATCCTAAGAAAAGGAAGTGCCTTGCTGGGCAAGAATACCCCTGTGTGGAATACTCTCCTGGTCTTGCTTTCGTCACGGCTTAATTCAAAATTACCGTCTATTGTTTTAAGCAGGTTTAGTTTGGTATGATTGATGAAATTGGTTGTTTTAGTCATTCTAAAAATATCTGGATTGATGACTTTCACTTTATCTTTATCATAGAATATTTCGTGGTCTAATTTTTTTGCAACCTTCAATAAATAAGCAACTGGATGACTGTGGTGCTTAATTCCATTGTGATAATGAACCTCAGCATCAAAGTCCATATCTGATGGAAATTCGGAAAGGTCTATTTTGAATTTAGCAGGATTTATATCCAACAAACCATTGTGCAATGAATTTTCAAATGCTTTGTAATCAACTGTTACTTTTTTTAGGTGTCGCAAAATACGTCTTCCTAACCTGTTTTCAATTCTATCCACGTTATATACTGAAAAGCCACTATCCAGATGAATTGATTTAATTTTATTCGTCCTGTATTCAACACGAACTAATTTGTGTAGCTGTAACAGAAAATTAAAATCAATGCTATACTTCCACCTTCCCGCTTTTTTTTCACGACTGATTACATTAACCTTTAATAAATCATTTAGATATTCAACATATCTTCCCCCTAAAACTTTTGTCCAATAATTTCGGGCAATAGGATAAGGTATAAAAGCATAATCGTTTTCATTCAGGCACTTAAAATATATTGTACTGACGATAGCCAAATAATTGTCGTGGCGGACATTTGGTTTGCCATTGCTATTGGCAGCCAGTTCCACAATAACCTGAGCAATATTATCAGGGATATACTCACACTTTCTTACTATGTTGGGATTCTGTTTCATAAATTACTGTCTGACTCAATGTCTGACAAATATAAATAGTTTGTGGATTCTTAAACTTCCAACTTAAAACTATATCAATACCAACCTTAATCACAATTTATTTGTTCGTTTATGGCAGTTCCACAACTTTAAAACCTTTAAAAACTTGATTAAGAACGACATATTTCATCATTGCACGTCCAAAAATGACAAAAAATGCCAATTGCTCAGTATTTATATAAAAACTATGGAAACAAAATTAGAAGAACGAATTACTATCAGGTTAAGCACCAATCATTCAAAAATGTTGGATGCCATTAAAACAATTATAGGATATGAGGGTATATCAACATCTGAAATAGTAAGGTACTTAATTGAAGGTGCATCGAAAGCAGTAAGAAACACAGTGTAAGTATCCCCCTCCCCACCCTCCTGTGGGGGATGCCCCTCTATAACAATGGGGGTGCTACATAAAAAGGTTGATTCAATTTTTAATTCCAAAAAAGTTGTTTTATAAAAATTTATAAAAAAAATAAACCTTAAAATACTGTTTTTAAGCCATGTAGATAGATTTTACCTTTTGTACGGTCGTTGGTGACATCGAAAGTTTATTGGCGATGTAGCGGATGCTTTCACCCTTCTCCAATTGCTTAATTATACTTTTGTGTTTCTGCAAAAACTTTTCCTTTGATTCGGATGAACCAAATTTTCTGCCGATTGCATATCCTTTACGTTTTCTTTCTGATAATCCAGATTTAATTCGGTAAGACATGGTTTCAGATTCCATTCTTGCCAAATCTGCAAGTAATGTTACCACAAGTTTATTAATCGCTTCTGTTGCTCCGTTACCATTAATAAGCATATCCAAAGACTTGATGTAAATCTTTATACCTTTCTGCTTTAGTTCCTCAATCAAAGTTAACACCTCCGCAGTTTTTCTCCCCAAGCGTGAAATTTCATGAACCATCAAACATTTGATATCATTGTCTAACATATACTTAATAGCTGATTGTAATTTTGGGCGTTCAGATACAGATTTGGTAAAACCCGAAATACTCTCGGTGAACGTTTTTATTACCTTAAACCCTTCAACCGATTTTAATTCATTAATCTGCCTATCCGATGATTGACGAATTGTGGATGTCCTTGTATAAATTATTGCTTGTATCATTTTTATCATTTGCTTAATGTGTAACAAAGATATGTATTTAATATGTCTATTACAACGTATATTGACAATAAATGTTACATGGTTAAAAATGTAACAGTTTTAGTCACGATTTTACATTTCTTAGATTAATAAAATTTCTACTCTGGTTTTCTAAAATATGGATGTCCTACTTTAACCGATATTTCATTACCATCTACAATATATTTTAGAGGTAATTCGGGATAAACTATTTTACCATCAAAAAAATCTGAGAGTTTGCTAAGAGTATATGCCTTAAAATCACCATTAAACATGTAAAAGGTGGGAGTATTGATTAAGAAAATACCCTCAACTTCAAAATCTTGTAAATCTATGTCCTTTAGTTGACCAGTAATTTCCAAATGCTCTTGTAGAGCCATAAGGTTATTTTGGATAAATTCTACCTTCCGCAATAATTTTGGTTCATATATTGACTTGAAATTTGATAAATCGTTTCTAAATCCTACACCTTCATATCTCGCCCTGTTGTATTTTGCTTCACCTACGAGAATTCTACGTTGTTTAATATTTACAATAATGAAGTCAATTTCACCCGCTAATTGGTTATCAAATCGCAAATTATTTTTCCTATGTCTTTTAAATGATTTAACGTTTCGACAATATGGTAAAGAATTATTTTCAATTATTTCCTGAATGCTGTCTTCCAGTATGGTATCATGAACATGACTTTTTTGGTTCATAAAATTTTTAATTCTTTCATTGACCGACCATTCATCAACCATTGCTTTCCAATGCAAGGCATTTGTTGAAATGACCATGATGCTTTCAGTAAATTTCTCTTGCCCTACGAGTAATCTTTCTTCACCATTAATATTATACACCAATATTGGTCTAAACATATGTCTTTTCGTTGAATATGGCTTCAATATTGAATCTTCAACAGAAAGTTTGTTATGACGGGAAATACTTAAACCGTCATAGAACATATCAGCATTTTCTTTAGTTATGCCAAAAGCGTTAACTAAATTTTCGCTTAAAATGTCTCGTTGAATCGTCTGCAATGTCGGGTCATGAGGACGGTGGTGTTCCTTTATTTTAAATATAATACCACCAGCAAAATTATACTCTATACCAAAAGATTCCTCTATCTTACTTATAAACTCACGAGCGGCATTTTCATCAAATACCCCTTCTGCATATCCCGAACTAAGTGATGGAAATAAATTATGATACGCCCTACCAAAATGATATCTCCAATCAATTACTAATGAACCATTGTTCTCAAATTTAACATCATGGCATTCATAAATCATTTTATGGAATGCTATTAAATCTGCAAATTCATATAACCACATCCCCAAGTATAATAGTTCTTGAATGATTCGGTTATATTCTTCCTGTTGTTCTGCATTTGGAAATTCATCCCATTCAAAATCAATATCACACCCTTGTTCAAGAATTAATTTGAGAACTCTTCGGTACTTGGAGAATTCATTTTCATCAATAACTTCCAGTCTATAACCCTTTAAAATCTTTACATAAATTTTTATGGAATTTTCATGCAACCAAAAAGTGTACAGAAAGAATTTTAAAGACTTCGTACCTAAGATAAGTTCTTTGAATTTACCCACTAAGAAATCGAATCCATCAATTAATATTGATTCAACGTCTTCATGCTTAGTAAAATGGTGATTGCCATACTTCTCAATAATATATTGCGATAATTGACCCCAATATTTATCTCTTGCTTCATCGTTATAGGTAAGTAGTGGTAGTCCATCTACAAAATAAACAGCCATACTTATGAATTAAAAGTTGATACTTATACTGTAACGTTAAAACAAGGTGAATGATTCCAACTTAAAAATTGTAAACGTTCCTATTAACGTTCCTATACTTTATTTTTTGAATGTATATATACTAATAATGCCCCATAAACTTAATTATGAGGCATTAGTTTGAGCCCCCTTCAGGGATCGAACCCGAGACCTACTGATTACAAGTCAGTTGCTCTACCAGCTGAGCTAAGGAGGCATTTATTTTATCTTCTAATTCCAAGTTAGCTCATCTGGTGCTTGCCCTTCAGGCTGGCTCCTCTCTAAAATCATATCTCCATATGATTTCTTAACGATCGGCCCTCAGCTGAGCTAAGGAGGCATTTATTTTATCTTCTAATTCCAAGTTAGCTCATCTGGTGCTTGCCCTTCAGGCTCGCTCCTCTCTAAAATCATATCTCCATATGATTTCTTAACGATCGGCCCTCAGCTGAGCTGTGGAGGTTTTTAAAAGCGACTGCAAAAATAAGTTTCTAATTTAACATTCAAAAGAATTAAGGACATTTTTCTTAACCAATCACCCCTATATATTTATAATGACTTTCAACTGTTCCTTCAGATTTTTCAACTGATTTATCGCATTATCAATTTTTACCTGAAACTCTTTTTTCAGCTTATCAGCATTTTTCGAAGCAGCAAAAAAATCGATGTTATTCTTCCATAAATTGATATCATTTTCAAGATTTGAAATCTGACGACGTAGGGCGCCTTCCTTTTTCTGGATCAATTTTTCGGCGCCTGGACCGTAATTCATTTTACTGAACTGAGCTGTAAATCTTAACTTGTGTTTCTCAGATTCCGGCATATCCAAATTGTCGGTAATTGACTCAATGGCCTCTGTATATCTCTTTTGGATCGATTTGATACTTGTCTTTGGAACAAATCCAATGTCTTTCCATTTTGATTCTATTGCTTTTATCTTCGCGATCCCAATTTCCTCGACCTTTGACAGAGCTTCTAATTCTTCGCAAAGCTGTTCTTTCCTTTTTAGATTATCCTCATACTCTTTTTCGATCAATCCGCTATTCGCCCTTCTTCTTTCAAAGAAATGATCGCATGCCTTTTTAAACCTATTGAATATCTCATTTCTGAATTTCTCAGGTACAGGGCCAATATCTTTCCACTTTCTCTGGAGATTTTTTAACTCATCAGATGTTTTTCTGAAATCATCACTATCTTTTAACTCTTCAGCGGTTTTAACTAACGTTTCCTTAAGTTTTAAATTTTCTTTTCTCCCTTCCTCTATCTTCTTGAAAAAGCGCCCCTTATTATTAAAAAATGCTTTAAATGAAACCCAAAACTGCTTATTGATGCTTTTTGCTTTTTCCTTAGGCAAGCTCCCAATCGCTTCCCATTCCTTTTGAATAGCAATGATTTCTTTTGTTTTCGTATTCCAATCAGATATGCGATCAGAAGTATATTCTGCAAATGTTAAAACCTTTTCTACAAGTCCCTCTTTTGCAATTTCGTTTATTTTAAACTCTTCCTTAAGTTTATCATAATAATCTTTCCGCCTGGAATATATATTATCGGAAGCTGTTTTAAACCTCTCCCACACTGCATCCTGATCAACTTTGGGAACCGGGCCAATATGCTTGAACTCCTCATGCAATTCATTTAGCTGCTTAATAGCCTCCCTGATATTTTCTTCCTCTACAAGATGTTCAGCCTTTTCGCAAAGCTCAATTTTCTGATCGTAATTTTTCTTTCTATCTAACTCTTTTAATTCAAAGTAGATGCTCCGTTGATCATAAAACCGGTCTAACAGGGCATTAAAATTTGCCCAGAGGCTCTTGACTTGTGAAGAAGGGATAAGTCCGATCTCTTTCCATTCTTTTTGAATCTCCTTAAGAACTTTAATGCTCGCACCCGTTTCTTCGGAATCTACCAATTCCCTCATTCTTTCAAGCAATTCCTGTTTTTTATTCAGGTTTGTTTCCTTTTGCTTTTCAAGGCTATTGAAATACTGATTTCTTCTCCCCCGCAATTCGCCAAACGCCTTTTGGAATCTTTGATCCAGCTCATCAGGCCTATATTCGAAACCATCTTTCTCACCACCGTCGGCAATGTAATTATCATAGGCGGTTTTTCGCTCTAAATCTGTAATATCATCATATGGTTTTTTAATTCCTTTTAGGATGCGACCAACCTGCGAAAAATCGTCTTCCTTTAAAAGGCTCTCCAATACCTGGACTAATTGTTTTTTGGTATAATTAGAGTAATCTAACTTAAACTCTTCCTTTGTAGTTTTTTCACTTTCACCCTTCTTTTCATCCGTTGACTCACCGGTTTCAGATTCCGAGGTTACATCTTCTGTTGATTCGGTATTTGTTGATGATTCCGACTCTTTCTCTTTATTAGAAAGTTCCTCATCTTCTTCCTTAGAAGCCTTTGTGGTGTCTGATATCTTCTCTTCCTCAATAATGGTATTTTTCCCGGCTTCAACCTGTTCAGAGGCCTCCTCTTCGGTCTTTACTGACTCAATGTGCACGGATTCCTTGCCTTCTATATCCGGTTTAGTTTTCGATGATTCATCAATGTTATCAGATTTATCAGCATTTTCGCCTGCATCCTGTGGTAAATCTTCGGAGCTTTCAACTTCAGTTATTTCTATATTTTGATTTTTCTCTTCGTCCTCTATTTCAGGAGAAGACTCATCTAAAGATTCTATCGATTCCTGGCGGTCAGAGTTTTCTACATCAGTTTTTAACTCTTTTTTCGCATCATCGTTTAATTGGTCCTTCTCCTTTTTATCAGTACTCATAAATAAAAACGTTTTTTAGTAAAGGTTAATTTAACCTCGGATCAACAGGAAAATTTGCTACAATTTTAAATTTCCCGCCCATTGTATTCAACACTTCTTTCCATAAAGTTGAAGTGTCAGTATGAAATATCTGATCAATACTGACATTTCTGGATATTATCCATGAATTAATTTCAAGTTCGTTTTTTAATTGACCAGCCGCCCATCCCGAATAGCCGGCAAAAAACTTAATTTCGTCCTTCTTAATTAAGTTTCCCTCGAACATGGCCAACATTTGTTCGAAGTTACCTCCCCAATAAATTCCTTCCTTAACTTCAATGCCTCCCTCAAGTAATCCATTATTTCGATGAATAAACTGTAAGGTATTTTGTTGTACCGGCCCCCCAATAAAAACCTCCTTAGCAATATTACCTGCATCTTCAAATAATTCATTAAACTTTATTGAAGCTGGTTTATTTAAAACAAATCCAAACGATCCTTCTTCATTGTGCTCACACAAAAGAATGACTGTCCTAACAAAATTAGGATCCATAAGGAAAGGTTCAGAAATCAAAAGATCACCTTTTTGAGGCTCAATTTTATCATTCGCGTAATTAAATAATTCCATCTAGTATAAAACGATTGAATAAAGATAAATATTTTATTTTCCGAGGCTCTTGCAAAACTCGGTATCTCCGAACGAAATAAAGGTATTAACATTTTATTTAATTTATATAATTATTGATGTTTTTAATACTAATTTCGCCAATTATCGAATTAATAATTAGAATCAACAATATCAAATTTGTATTGTTTCATTAACCTTTAACATATTGATATTTATATGAATATAGCCCAGGTAAGGAGAGAATATACCAAGACTAAGTTGAGTAAAAAAAATGTTGAGCCTAATCCTATTGACCAATTTAACGTGTGGCTGAAAGATGCTATAGATTCGAATTGTATGGAACCTACAGCAATGATTGTTTCTTCGGTTTCCATTCAAAATAAACCATCATCGAGAACTGTCCTTTTAAAAGCTGTAGAACATGGGCAATTTGTATTTTTCAGCAACTATAACAGCAGAAAAGGGGTTCAAATAAATCAAAATCCCAATGTTTCTTTACTCTTTTATTGGCCGGAATTGGAAAGGCAAATTAATATTGAGGGTCAAGCTCATCAAATTAGCACTGAAAGATCAGATGCCTATTTCAACACTCGTCCGTGGAAAAGTAGAATAGGTGCTATAATTTCGCCTCAAAGTCAACCAATCGAATCGAGAAATGTAATTAAAAAATCCTTTATAATTGAAGCCGCGAAGCATATAACTGATTCGATACCAAGACCTTCTCATTGGGGAGGATATGAAATCTCTCCTACAAGAATTGAGTTTTGGCAGGGTCGGGCCAACAGATTGCACGATAGAATTTTATTTGATAAAAACTCGGAAGGCTTTTGGGAAATCTCACGGCTTGCTCCTTGATCTTGTACATTGAAAAATCATTATCTAGAAAGATATGCATGGCCAGGACCAATAATTCAGGAACCCGTTTCTGAACAAACCGAAATAATTGTTGTAATACCGTGCTATAACGAACCGGAGATAAAAACTTCTCTACTGTCACTTTTAAATTGCGAAATTCCTGGCTGCGACGTAGAATTGATAGTGGTAATCAATCACGGTGAAAATGAGCGACATGAGATAAAAGATTTTAATATTAATACTTCGGGAATACTTCGGGAATGGATAAAAAACAACAATAAAGAACATTATTCCATTCATCTCATTGATGCATTTGACCTCCCCAAAAAACATGCAGGGGTTGGCTTGGCCAGAAAAATCGGAATGGATGAGGCAGTGAGAAGATTTGAATCCATTCATAAAAATGGTGCAATAGTTTGTTTTGACGCAGATAGTACCTGCACAAATAATTATCTTTCTGAAATTTATAAATTTTTCAATGCCAATGATCAGGTCGATGGATGCTGTGTGTATTTTGAGCACCCTGTTAGAGGATTGTATGATAATAAAGTATACGAAGGCATCATTAATTATGAGCTTCATTTGAGATATTATAGAAATGCATTGAAATACGCATTATTCCCATTTGCATACCACACGATAGGATCATGTATGGCAATTACCTCTGAAGTTTATCAGAAACAAGGTGGAATGAATAAAAAGAAAGCCGGTGAAGATTTTTATTTTTTACAAAAGATATTTCCTTTAGGCAATTTTCATGCGCTAAATTCAACTAAAATCATCCCATCGCCAAGACCCTCTGATAGGGTGCCATTTGGAACTGGTAGAGCGATCAGCAATTATCTGAACCAACCCGGAAATCACTATTTCACTTATAATCCAAAGATTTTTATTGACTTCCGGATAATAAATGAAAATGCTATAGATTTTTATAATGAAGCCAACGCTCAATTGATCACTAATGTGCTTCCTGATAGTTTAATTGATTTCCTGCATTCTATTGATTTTGTATCTCATTTATATAAAATCAGAAAGAATACTGCCTCTGAGGCTTTATTTCTCAAAGCTTTCTACAATTGGTTTAATGGATTTAAAGCACTGAAATTTGTGCATTATGCCAAAGACCACTTTTACAAAGACGTTGAAATATTAGAAGCAGCGAACTGGCTCCTTAATGAGAATAAGTTAACGGAAACCAAAAGTAGCAAAATTGATGCTTTGTGGGAAATGAGGAGACTTGACAGGTTACAATAATGAAAAAACGTCCTTTATACCGGGCGTTGTAGCAGTTGTAAAACCCTCCCCATATTTCACTCCTATTCGATGTCCGAATTCTTTGGCCCTGGCTTCAATAAAATCAATAAACCTAGATGACGAAATGAATGTTTCCGGTTCGTCACTTTCCGGGTTGTAAAATTGAGATTCAAAAGCCATTATTGATTTTATCTTCTTCTCCCAATAGTCAGAAATATCCATAATAAATCCAGGCTCAATGTAATCTGTCTGAATATAGTGGTACAGATGTTCAGGCCGATATGACTGTTGTTTCTCGCCGTTGAGAATGGTTTCAATTTTCTGAAGACCCGATTTATAAAAAGCCTGTTGAACTACTTCAGCACCCTTGCTATGATCCGGGTGCCGGTCTCTAATTGCATTTGCAAAAACTATTTTCGGTTGATATTTTCTAATCATTTGAATGATCATCTCCTGATGCTCCCAATCATTCTGAAAATGAATATCAGCCATGCCAAGGTTTTCTCTGGCGGTGAGCCCAAGTATTTTTGATGAGGCGGCGGATTCTTTCATCCGTCTTTCTGGTGTTCCCCTGGTTCCTTTTTCTCCTTTGGTCAAATCAACAATTCCGCACTTATATCCTGCTGCTATATGGGCAGCGATGGTTCCTGAACATGATAATTCAGCATCATCAGGATGGGCAGCAAAAACGAGAATATCTAATTTCATAATTAGGAGATAGATAGAGAAAAGCCACTTTAATTAATTAGAACCTGTCCATAAAATTCAAAATAATGAATGGCTTTTTATATAGACCCACGCCTACGCCCCTCCCAGGAGGGGAATATAGGTGTTCATTTTTTTGGATTTATAAGCAATCATAATTTATGGACGGACTCTAATTATAGTGGCTTTTACAGCATTTTAAGCCATTTCTTTTTCAGCAAGAAACCTTTCTGCATCCAGAGCTGCCATACATCCTGTACCTGCAGCGGTAATTGCCTGGCGATATATTTTATCCTGAGCATCTCCTGAAGCAAAAACACCTTCTATATTGGTTTTCGAACTTCCCGGCTGTGTGATCAGATAGCCAGATTCATCCATATCTAACATTCCCTTGAAGAGATCGGTATTTGGCTGATGACCAATAGCTACAAAAAATCCCTGAATTGGAATATCTGTCTTTACACCGGTTTGATTATTAAAAACCCTTACTGCTTCAACTTCATTTTCGCCAAGAATCTCATCTGTCTCGGTATGCCAGTGAATTTCTATATTCGGTGTTGTCATCACTCTTTTTGCCATTATTTTTGATGCTCTTAATACATCCCTTCTCACAATCATGTGTACTTTTGAGCAAAGTTTAGACAAATAGCTTGCTTCTTCAGCAGCTGTATCTCCGCCTCCGACAACTGCAACTTCCTGACCCTTGAAAAAAAATCCGTCACAAACTGCGCAGGCAGAAACTCCCTTTCCGTTCAACCTTTGCTCGGAGGGTAATCCAAGCCATTTTGCAGAGGCTCCTGTTGAAATAATAATTGCCTTAGCTTTTACAAGCTCTTCTTCATCAATTGTAACTTCAAATGGGTATTTATTCAAATCTACGGCGGTTGCAACACCGTATCTTGTATCCGTCTCAAATCGCTCTGCCTGAGCTTGAAAATCCATCATCATCTGAGGGCCATTGACACCTTCAGGATACCCAGGATAATTTTCCACTTCGTTAGTTATTGTCAATTGTCCACCCGGTTGTGCTCCCTGGTAAAGAACAGGTTTCATTCCTGCGCGGGCTGCGTAAATCGCCGCAGTATAGCCTGCAGGTCCAGAACCAATAATTAAAACATTTGCAACATCTTCCATATTACTTTCCATTTTCAATTAATAATTAATAAAAAAAGGTCTCCATTGAAATCGAGACCCTTCAATTTTATTTTATAAAACTAATTATCCAAGATAAGGTTTTAGGGCTTTACTTCTAGAAGTGTGTCTCAATCTTCGAATTGCTTTTTCCTTTATCTGGCGAACTCGTTCCCTCGTAAGGTTAAACTTCTCTCCTATCTCTTCGAGTGTCATTGAGTGTTCTCCATTCAAGCCAAAATACAATGAGATAACATCAGCTTCTCTTTGAGTGAGCGTTGACAATGCTCTTTGAACTTCTCTCCTAAGAGAGTCATTCATCAATTCATTATCGGGAGTTTGTTCTGTATCATTTTCCAACACATCCAACAGACTATTTTCCTCTCCCTGAACAAAAGGAGCATCCATCGACACATGCCGTCCGGATATTTTCATTGTATCCACAACCTCAGAGGTGGACACCTCTAAAACATCCGCCAGCTCATCAGGTGATGGCTCTCTCTCAAATCTCTGTTCTAACTCAGAAAATGTTTTTGAAATTTTATTTAAAGAACCAACCCTGTTCAATGGCAGACGTACAATCCTGGATTGCTCTGCCAATGCCTGTAATATCGATTGTCTGATCCACCAAACAGCGTAAGAAATAAATTTAAAGCCCCTGGTTTCATCAAATCGTTGAGCTGCTTTTATTAAACCTAAATTGCCTTCGTTGATGAGATCACCTAAGGATAATCCCTGATTTTGATATTGTTTTGCTACAGAAACAACAAACCTCAAATTAGCTTTTGTCAATTTCTCCAAAGCCATTTGATCACCTTCCCTTATCCTCTTCGCTAATTCTACCTCCTCATCCGGTGTCAATAAGTCAACCTTACCAATCTCTTGTAAATACTTATCTAAGGACTGACTTTCTCTATTGGTAATTTGTTTGCTAATCTTTAGCTGTCTCATTGGCTATTTTTTAATATCACTAAAATGTAAACATTTGTTTACAGAGATTAAGTTCCTTTTCAAACTTATTAATTAAACTATTGTTTCAAACTTTTTATCCTTTAAAATGATTAAACGGACAAAACCTAGTTTTTGGTTTGTCTATCTGGTCTCGGCAGCAACACTTTCCTTGACAACCTGAATTTGCCTGATTTCCTGTCCGTACCTATTAATTTAACTTTAATTTCTTCTCCGGCTTCCAATACACCATCCATATTCTCTAATCTTTCCCATTTTATCTCTGAGATATGAAGCAGTCCTTCTTTACCTGGCATAAATTCAATAAAAGCTCCAAAGTTTGTAATAGACTTTACTTTTCCATCATAAACCTCTCCAACCTCAGGAACGGCTACAATTTCCTTTATCCACTTTTCAGCAGCCTGAACAGATTCCTCATCAGCGGCATAAATACTTACTTTTCCTGCATCTTCAACCTCTTCGAGAACAATGGTTGTACCCGTCTCTTTTTGAATTTCCTGAATAACTTTACCTCCTGGCCCTATTACAGCTCCGATAAATTCTTTATCGATTTTAAAGCTTATCAACCGGGGAGCATTAGGTTTATAATTTTCCCTTGGTTCAGCAAGCGTTTTCTTGATTTCTTCAAGAATGTGTAATCTACCAGCTTTTGCCTGGGAAAGCGCTTTACCTAATATTTCATATGAAAGCCCATCAATTTTTATATCCATCTGGCAGGCTGTAATACCTTTTTCTGTACCAGTCACTTTAAAATCCATATCTCCCAAATGATCTTCATCACCAAGAATATCTGAAAGTATTGCATACTTACCTGTTTCCGGGTCAGAAATCATTCCCATTGCAATCCCTGTTACGGGAGATTTGATCTTTATTCCAGCATCCATCAAAGCGAGCGAACCTGCACAAACTGTAGCCATCGACGATGATCCGTTAGATTCCAAAATGTCAGATACTACGCGTAAGGTATAAGGATTTTCATCTTCGGGAGGCAATACCTTTTTCAATGCCCTGTGCGCCAAATTTCCATGACCTATTTCACGTCTTCCTGGTCCTCTGTTCGGCCTGACTTCGCCTGTTGAAAATCCGGGGAAATTATAATGAAGAATAAACTTATTATAACCTGAAAGCATGGCATTATCGATCATTTGCTCATCGAGTTTTGTACCCAGAGTAACGGTGGTTAAGGACTGAGTCTCGCCTCTTGTAAATATGGCTGAGCCGTGAGCAGTTGGCAAATAATCCACTTCACTCCATATATTTCTGATCTCATCAAGTTGCCGTCCGTCAAGTCTGATATTTTCGTTTAAGACAAGATTTCTGGCTGCTTTCTTTTCTATATCATGAAAATATTTATTAATTAAAAATGGATCAATTTCATTATCCTCCGGCAGACTTTCTATGTAGGCCTCTTTTACAGCGTCAAATGCTTCTTTTCTTTTCTTCTTATCAGCAATGGTTTGTTTTGCGACATTATACACATCCTCATAACACTTTTCGCTTAGCTCAGCCCTGAGATCTTCATCATTAGTTTCATGGCTGTAAGTTCTTTTTTCAGTTTTCCCAACAGCTTCTGTGAGTTCAAGTTGAATTTTGCATTGCTCTTTAATGGCATCATGAGCTACCTTCAATGCCTCAAGTATCGCATCTTCCGAAACTTCATTCATTTCACCTTCAACCATCATAATATTTTCGATCGATGCGGCTACTATTAATTCAAGTTCGGCTTTTTTAATATCCTCTTTAGTAGGATTGATGATAAATTCCTCTCCCAATTTAATAACCCTTACTTCTGAAATAGGTCCGCCAAATGGGATATCAGAAACAGATAATGCTGAAGATGCTGCCAGCGCAGCGAGCGCATCAGGTTGTGCATTTGGATCAGCAGAAATTAATTGGATAAAAACCTGGGTTTCCGCATGATAATCCTCTGGAAATAAAGGCCTAAGCGCTCTATCTACCAGGCGACAAACCAACACTTCGTGATCGCCAAGTCTTCCTTCTCTTTTCAGGAACCCACCTGGTATTTTCCCGGCGGATGCAAACTTTTCCTGATAATCTACTGAAAGCGGTAGAAAGTCAACGCCTTCCCGCGCTTCATGGTTCGAAACAACTGTTGCAAGGAGCATGGTGTCTCCCATTCTTACAACTACTGAGCCATCAGCTTGCTTGGCCAGTTTACCTGTTTCAATGATAATTTCTCTTCCATCACTTAGTTTGATGGATTTAGTGACAATGTTTAGTGACATATAATTATTTGTATGAATAAATTCTAATTTTGGTAAGACTATTGAAGAAAGGGAAAGAATGAAAGAGGGAATTTAATTAAAAACTCCCTCCTTAGCATTATTTTCTAATTTTCAATTCCTTAATGATCGCTCGATACCGCTCGATATCTTTTCGATAGAGATAATCTAAAAGCCTTCTTCTTTTACCTACCAATTTTAGCAGGCCTAATCTTGTTGAATGATCCTTTTTGTTTACTTTTAGATGCTCAGTCAGGTGGTTAATACTAAAAGTAAAAAGAGCGACCTGAGCCTCTGGAGAGCCAGTATCACCTTTTGACTTTAACCGACCATGCTTTTCAAAAAGTGTTTGTTTTGTTTCTTTTGTCAAATACATGTTAGCTATTTATTATAATATTTTAAAATCCCGCAAAGATATATTTTAATAATATCAATTCAAACTTTTTGTTTTTGTGAGTTTAGATCTGATTGAAAAGAAATACGTCTTAATCCGGAGGAAGATGACATTATAAAAATCCGTTTCGAATAGCCTAGCATCATTTTTCGCTTGTCTCATAAAAAACATGCCGACGGGAAATAAAATTATATTCGCCATCCATGCAGCAAGAAAGGGTCCCATCACATCCGTTCGAGTCCACTTTTCACACATCATAGAGATCACGTAAAAAAGTATAAAAAATGACAATGATATGAGTACAGGCATGCCCAGCCCTCCCCTTTTAATAATGGCTCCTAAAGGCGCCCCTATAAAGAACATGATCAAAATAGTAATGGCATAAGACAACTTCTTATATCTCTCCAAATTAAATTTATTGATTTCCGTCTTCAGTTTATCCAACTGACCACTTCTCATCATCATGTTATTTTTAACATATCGAACATGAGTTAGAGACCTGTTAAAAGCCATCTTCACTGTTCCAGGCCTATTCATAAGACTATCTAAAATTTCTATATTTTCCTCAAAAGTTCTTTTTACTACTACAGTATCGATGGCACTTTTCGCATCAAGTGCAATCTGTTGATTTTTTTTCCTATCGATTATCTTCTTTTTAAAACTTGCTGAAGATGTTTTTTTTGTGGGCTTGGGGAATACTTTATTTTCATTTTTGATACTTAACCCAGTTTTTTTACTGAGCTTTATCGAGCGCGAAGAATATGCTATCTGTTTCGTGTTTGTTGAGATTGAATCTACTGACTTTTCAAGTGAAATCTTCTTGTTTTCCAATCTTCCCTCTTCATGATTGTACTCAGCTTTCATTTTCGCCTTTAGTGCTTCTTCTTTTTTAATCTCTTCCTGTCTCTTTTTCTCCTCTCTTTCTTCAGATCTTTCTTTATAAATACTTACAATGTCCTGAATGTGATATTCAAAAAATCTAAAACTCTGCTCTTTCACTTCTTCGGTTTTATCATAGAATTCAAACTTCATAGAATCCACATCTGCTTTTAACCGTCCTGCGTTTTTCATCAATCTATTGCTGGAAAAAAGCTCTTCTTTTGTCCTTTTCAAATCAAATGAAGCGAGGCTAAACACTATTTTTTGTTCATCAAACTCATTTCTCACCAATGGGGCCGGTAATTGCTGGGCAAGGTAATTTCTTTTATTAGCTTTCTGTTCCAGATAACTTTTACCATTGTATAATTCAAGCACAAGATAGCGGTCATTTAAAATATTATACATTTGCCCGGAGTCCGCCATGGTTATGTTTCTATTTCCCTGACCATCCGTATGATCATAAATTATAAGATCCTTTAATGATTTCCCATCTGGTAATTTCTTGCCAACCTTTATACTAAATCCCTCAATACCATTATAAAATGCTCCTTCCTTAAGCTCCATCGAAGGCTTCATTTGCTTTACATCATACAAAAGACTGAATGCTTTTAAATTGGCCTTAGGAACAATATAGTTATTTGAATAATAGGCTACTCCCGTAAGGAGTATCGCAAAAACAAAAATTGGAACCATCACCCTTATTAAAGAAATCCCGGCTCCTTTTAAGGCTGTCAATTCAAAATGTTCTCCTAAATTCCCAAAGGTCATCAATGATGACAGCAGCACTGCGAGTGGAAATGCATTGGGAGTCATGAATATACTGAAATAGAAAATTAACTGAAGAATAACGGAAGTATCCAGGTCTTTTCCGACAATCTCATCCAGATACTTTAGCATAAACTGCGAAAGCAAAATGAATATTACCACGAAAAATGTCAGAAAAAATGGCCCGAGAAATGAGCCAATTATGAGTTTATCTATTCTTTTCATTCAAAATCCCTCTTCTACTTCAACCTGATTATCTCTACAATAATTGTTCCATCCAAGAGGAAATAAATATTAACCGCCTACAGTTTCTTTCAAATTGTGCAACAACCCTTCCCAAACTTCAGCTTGTTCTTCCTTGTCATCAAACTCTGTATATTCCTGGATTTTAATAAAAGTCGTTTGAGTCATTTCATTTAAATCGATTTTAAATTCAACCCAATTTGGGTCGTCACCATCCGATTTATCAGGCTCAATAAATACAAACTTTGCAAAAGAATTGGTTCTGTGGCTTACCATTTTCGCTTTATGGTCCTCCCCCTCCCAAATAAAATTATAAATATTATCTTCATCAACATTTACATCGTCAGCAAACCATTGTGCCAGACCGCTGGCAGTTGTGAAGTATGGATATAGCATTTTTTTGGAAGCATTTATCTCATATTCGAAAGCAAATTTTGTCTTCTCCATAAAGTTGTTCTTTAATGATTTCAATATATAATTTTTATATATACTTACAAAATTCTTTTCAAGAATGAATTTGGGATTAAAAATGATATTTGTATGTTTGCACTCCCAAAAAATGGCGAGGTAGCTCAGTTGGTTAGAGCGCAGGATTCATAACCCTGAGGTCACGGGTTCAACTCCCGTCCTCGCTACTTTTATTGATCCATCAATTGAATTTTTTTCTCCATCAAATTGAAGTAATCTCAAGACTTTTGCAAGCAAATCAGCAAAGAATTCATTTTTTGAACAGAAATGTCCTTAAATGCGAAAAGCCGCCAAAGCGACTTTCCACTAAACATTAAACCACAACCTATGAAAAATAATTAATTAGAAATGCCTAAAAATCGGTTGGCATCTCTTTATTATTATTTATGAATCTAAGGTAATAGCTGTCAGTTTAAGTATTGTTGTCTCGGGAATCGGTAACCTTACCTGAGTATAAGTTCATCCACTAAAAAGTAAAAAAATATTTTGTGGTAAAAATATTAGTGGAATAGAGCAGCAAAACTAATTGCTTCTTTATCTATGCTCAATATTTTATAAATATTCTCCATAAAGGGATAAGGCATTGACAATCAGAATAATCAAACTATATCTCAGAAAATAAAAATTTCAGAAGCAACTTTTAAATTCAATGTCAATGCCGTGAATTCTAACTCCTTACATGTTTCAATAATTATCTTCCGGATTATTCAGGTTAGAATAATTGGGAATTTTTATGCTAATATTATTAGTGTCGGGCAATACATATAAAATCCACGCTAAATAAATTTTCAATAGGATTTTCTTCCTTTTAAACCCTTTTTGTTACATCAATATTACTTTTATTTCTTATAAATTGATTTTTTAGACATAAAAAAACCCGATAAATCGGGTTTTATAATTGCAATGTTACAATTTGAATTATTTGATTTTATCAACAATTGCTTTGAAAGCATCAGGATGATTCATCGCTAAATCAGCCAACACTTTTCTGTTGAGATCAATTTTAGCGCTTTTAATCTTTCCCATAAAAACCGCATAAGACATCCCATACTCTCTTGCACCGGCATTTATTCGTTGAATCCATAGTGCTCTAAATTCTCTTTTCTTTACTTTTCTGTCCCTGTAGGCATACTGCATTCCTTTTTCTACAGCATTTTTAGCAACAGTCCAGACATTTTTCCTTCGTCCCCAATAGCCTTTCGCTGACTTTAGGACCTTTTTTCTTCTAGCTTTTGAAGCTACTGAGTTTACTGATCTTGGCATTTTTTAATAGATTTTTGAATTGCGGTGCTCAATTGAGTCTTAAAACCTCCAATTCTGGCCTTAAATTAATTTAACTTAAATGTTTAACATTTTCTTTACAGTTGGCAGATCGCTTTTATGCACCAACGCGTCATGGTTAAGATTTCTCTTTTGCTTGGTCTCCTTCTTTGTCAGGATGTGGCTATGATAAGCATGCTTTCTCTTAATCTTGCCCGTACCTGTCAATTTGAACCTTTTCTTCGCACCAGACTTTGTTTTTACCTTTGGCATTTTAATATATATTTAATAATAATTATTTCTTCCCAACTTTTGGTGAAATGAAAATTGCCATTCTCTTTCCTTCTAATTTTGGCAATTGCTCTACTTTCCCATATTCTTCTAACTTCTGTGCAAATTTCAGTAATAAAATTTCCCCTCTTTCCTTGAAAACAATCGTTCTTCCTACAAAATGAACATAGGCTTTGACCTTGGCTCCATCATTTAAAAAGTTTATCGCATGCTTCAATTTAAAATTAAAGTCATGCTCATCTGTATTTGGGCCGAAGCGTATTTCCTTCAAAACTGTTTTTTGAGCTTTAGCTTTGATCTCCTTCTGCTTCTTTTTCTGTTCGTATTTAAATTTTGAATAATCAATAATTTTACAAACAGGCGGATCGGCTTTTGGAGATATTTCCACAAGATCCAAATCCTGTGCCTGAGCCATTTCTATGGCTCTTTGAATATCATAAATACCGACCTCCACATTTTCACCAACTACCCTGACGTGTGTAGCGGTAATTCTGCCATTTATTTTATATGGCTCTTCTTGTCTTCCTCTAAAGTTTCTACGATTTCTACTAAAGGGTCTTTGTTTACTGATTTTTACCTCCTTTTTTTATGTATAAAAAATAAAGCTGCAAATATCTGTATAAATTTTTGTATTTAAAAAATCTATATAAAAATAGTTAAATCTTTATTTCAGATCAGGCGCTAAGCTTTTATCAATTTCATTATTCATAAAGTTCAACAACTCTTCAAGATTATAAGATCCGATATCACCCTCGCCATGCTTTCTTATAGAAACTGTTCGTGATTCCTCTTCCTTTTCACCGACAATAAACATATAAGGTATTTTATTAATTTCAGCATCTCTTATCTTTCTGCCAATTTTTTCATCTCTGTGATCTGCATAGCCAGTAAAATCCTTTAAGCTCAGTTTTTGGTTAACCTCGTTTGCATAATCTTCATACTTCTCTGAAATGGGTAAAATAATGTATTGCAATGGGCTCAACCACAATGGAAACCTTCCTGCCGTGTGTTCAATAAGAATTGCAATAAAACGCTCCAATGATCCAAAAGGAGCTCTGTGAATCATTACGGGTCGATGTTTTTGATTGTCCGCTCCTACATATTCCAGTTCAAATCTTTTTGGAAGGTTGTAATCAACCTGTATAGTTCCCAGTTGCCAATTGCGCTTCAAGGCATCTTTTACCATAAAATCCAGCTTTGGCCCATAAAATGCAGCCTCGCCAATTACCGTAATGGTATTTATTCCCTTCTCTTCCGTAGCCTCGATAATGGCCTGCTCCGCCTTATTCCACGCATCGTCATCACCAATGTATTTTTGCTTATTTTCAGGATCTCTGAAAGAAATCTGGGTAGTAAAATCTTCAAACCCCAGTGACTTAAAAACATACAGAACCAGATCAATAACCTTTTTAAACTCTTCTTTAACCTGATCGGGTCTGCAGAATATGTGTGCATCGTCCTGGGTGAATCCACGAACCCTTGTTAATCCATGAAGCTCGCCGCTTTGCTCATACCGGTAAACTGTTCCAAATTCCGCCAACCTTAAAGGTAATTCTTTATAAGACCTTGGTTTAATTTTGAAAATCTCACAGTGATGCGGACAATTCATTGGTTTCAATAAAAACTCCTCATTTTCATTTGGCGTTTGGATTGGCTTAAAAGAATCCTCTCCATATTTCTCATAGTGACCTGAAGTTACATACAAATTTTTATGCCCAATATGTGGTGTAACTACAGAATCATACCCCGCTTTCAGTTGTGCTTTCTTCAAAAAATTTACCAGCTTTTCCCGAAGCTCTGTCCCTTTTGGCAGCCATAACGGCAGCCCCTGGCCCACCTTTTCAGAAAACGCAAATAATTCCAACTCTTTACCAAGTTTTCTGTGGTCGCGTTTTTTTGCTTCCTCAAGAAGCGTCAAATATTCATCAAGTTCTTTTTTCTTGGGAAAGGTAACACCATATAACCTGGTTAGCTGTTTACGGGTTTCATCACCGCGCCAATATGCCCCGGCAATATTGGTCAGTTTTATCGCCTTAATAATACCGGTATTCGGGATATGAGGGCCCTTGCACAGATCGGTAAAATTTCCTTGTTTATAAAAAGAAATCGTTCCATCTTCCAGATCTTCCAATAGCTCCAGTTTATAATCATCTCCTTTCTTCCGAAAATAATCGATTGCTGCCCTTTTTGCCACTTCCGATCTGACATATTCATTTTTTTGCCGTGCGAGCTCCGTCATCTTCTGCTCCACTTTTTGAATGTCAGCCGAGTCAAAATCTTTTTCACCAAAGTCCACATCGTAGTAGAAACCAGTATCCACCGGAGGGCCAATTCCAAATTTTATGCCTGGATAAAGTGCCTCTAAAGCTTCTGCCATAAGGTGAGCGGATGAATGCCAGAATGTACTTTTCCCTTCATCATCTCTCCAGGTGAGCAATTGAACTGTAGAATCTTCATTTATTGCCCTGGAGGAATCCCAAACTTCCCCATTAACTTTTGCTGCTAATACATTTCTCGCCAAACCTTCGCTGATGCTCAGCGCAATATCATGACTTGATATGCCTTTTTTAAATTCTTTTACTGAACCATCAGGAAGCGTAATTTTTACTTTTTCCCCACTCATAGAAAAATCAATTTATCTCTTTGGAATCCAGAGGTTTAAGATTATCAGTTTGCCTCTGAGCTTCCTCTTTTCTTTTAACAAGCCGCAAATATGCAACTTTTCTTTCGAGATTTTCTAATCCATTGATGGCTAATATTGATGTGCTGTCTTTCTCAATGGCGGTTTGATATATTTTCTTTGCTTCGTTGTAATCACGACGGCGTTCCAGCATCTTTGCTTTAAATATTAAACCATCTATACCTTTTGGACTTTCCGCCAGGTATCTATCAACAAATATTAAGGCCGAGTCTGTATCATTTGATTTATAATAATTTTTTGCCAGCTCATAAAATATCCTTTTTTCATCCGGTTTTTCTGCCTGGCATTTTATCAATATTATCCTAGCCGTATCATAAGAAGCTACCTCATTGAAGTATGCTCCCCATTCATAGCAAAGTTCAGCTTCTGAATTTTTAAGGCTATACTGATTTAAAATATTCTTTGCTTGTTCAGAATTACCTATAGCAAGGGATATCTGAAATATCTTATAAAAGTTGGTGTAAGACTCTTTCAATTTATAAGCCTCCTCGAAACTTGCCAAAGCACTTACGGAGTCTTTGTTGATCAGCTGAGCACTTCCTCGCAGATACATATTTTCATCGTCAAAAGGATTGAGCAATATAGCTCGATTTGAAAAATAAATTGCATTTGTATAGTCGTGAAGCAGCAGCGAATAACCTGCTGAGGCCTTTAAAAAACCCACGTCGTCGGGGTCGATTTTGCTTATAGATTTCAGGATAACTGATAGCTCCGCAGCATCCTCGAGTTCCAGATAAATATTGGATAGGCCGACCAAAACACCGAGACTTTCAGGATTTTCTTTCTGCGCAACTTTTAATATCTCCAAAGATTTTGATATATCATTTCTTTCAAGATAAATCTTAGCTAATTTTATATAGTTATACTCTTCCCCGGGATTTCTATCAATTTGATCTCCAAGAAATTCAATATAAACATCATCAGAAGCTTCATGCTGACCTTCAATTGCTATGATTTTATGCGCTCCATAATCTGGTTTACAACCGAACCAAAATATGAAGATAGAAAAGAAAAAAATGTTCAATAAGACTCTCATAACTATGCCGAAACGCGAACTGCAAAGTTATCATCATTAATATAAAATATGTAAAGTTTTAATAAAATATCGAATCCAATTTTACTGGCTGGGGCAGGAAGGGGAATTATACATCAAACAATCCTAGCTGATCATTGTCTTTTTTCTTCTGATCAATATCAATTTTTAATTCAATTGTATCTCCGGAATGAAACCCATCATCCTCTTTTGGAGTTTCAGTTTCCTTTTTAATTCTATCCACATCATGCTTCTCCGAGGCAACCTTACTTTTTTCCTCCAGCTTAGATGATTTTAGTTTTTTCTCATTTTTTGATGGTGATTTCTCTCTTGAGGGTTGAATTATTATATTCTCTTTTCCAACAAGTTTCGTTTCCTGGACATCAATTCCAATTTCCTCAGCAGATTCGGCAGACTTATCCGGAATTTCAATTTCGTTTACAACATCGGATAATTCTTTGATTTTGGAAATGGCATTTGAAGAAAACTTATTCCCAACAGCCCTCCATCCTTTCACACCTACTAATTCATCCAATTTATACTCCTTCGTTTCCCTTGATCTCTTTTTTCTGACATCGACAGAGAGCCTAATGTTACTCTTCAAAGAAGCGTAAAGCAACTTAGAGCCTTTAGTATCGCTAATAAATGAGAATTTCTTGTTGGCCGTGGTTGTTTCAATATTAAATTTTTTGATGTATGAAACCTTTGTACCACCTTCAAGATAAATGGCCGTTACCACAGTATCGGACCTAAATTTATCAATAAGCGTTATATGCCCGAATTCATATCTGTTCGTCAGCTCAAATGAAGTGATCTCGTATGATCCATCATCATAAATTACCAGTATTTTATCATCAGGTCCGAAGTTTCCGATGTGCTTACCTCTGCCATCGCGATTGAGTCTTCCTATTGAATCATCATAATATATATCTACACCTCCCAGGGTAGATTTTCCTTCGGATTTTAATTGAATTTTTCTCACGGGATATCTTGTCAGGATATTGCCGACGGCTCCTCTGCCTTTGATTTCCAAATCAGAAAAATCAAAATCAAAGATCTTTGTTCTGGCCTTGCATCTGCTGGAGAGGTTAATGGTGATGACTTCTGCTTCACCATTGGGATTGGCTGTGAAATATAACATCTTTGATCCTTTTGATCCCTTGGTAAGATCATATTCCTTGTCCCTCGTCACACCCTTTACATTGAAACGTTTTATCATTGATCTACCGGATTTTGCATCCAGATAAACCATATTATAAACCATTCTCTCATCATTCTTTTTGAAAACCCTGACATATTCTATGCTTTTCCCAACGAAAACTTTATCGGCGATTCTGCTCACCACCATTTTGCCGTCTCTTCGAAAAACTATAATATCATCCAAGTCAGAACATTCACAAACATACTCATCCTTTTTTAAACCATGACCAATAAAACCATCTTCCCTATTGATGTAAAGCTTTACATTGTTCGCTGCCACCACGTTTGCGGCAATTGTATCAAATGCCTGGATTTCAGTTTTCCGCTCGCGCCCTTTTCCATACTTATCCAGTAATCTTTTAAAATAATCAATCGCAAATTCCGTAAGATGAGCCAGGTGATATTCCGTTTGTACGAGCTCCTCATGGAGTCTTTTCAACAATTCATCGGCTTTAAAAGCGTCAAACCGAGATATCCTTTTAATTTTAATTTCCGTGAGTTTTACTATATCATCAGTAGTTATCTCCCGGTAAAACTGACTTTTAAAAGGATCCAGACCTCTATCAATAGTATCAATTACAGCCTCCCATGTTTCGCATTCCTCAATATCATGGTAAATCCTGTTTTCAATAAATATTCTTTCGAGTGAAGAAAATAATATTTTCTCCAGCAATTCTGCTTTTTTAATTTCAAGCTCTCTCCTCAACAAATCTACCGTCTGATCAGTGGAGATTTTCAGCATTTTATTTACACCGAGAAAAACCGGCTTTTCATCAATAATCACACAACTGTTTGGCGCGATGGAAACCTCACAATCTGTAAAAGCATAAAGCGCATCAATTGTAATATCCGGAGACTGGTTGGGCGCCAGACTCACCAATATTTCCACATCTTTTGCCGTATTATCGACGACCTTTTTGATTTTGATTTTGCCTTTATCATTGGCTTTGATAATAGATTCAATCAAGCTGGTTGTTGTCGTCCCAAATGGGATGTCTTTTATAATAAGCGTCTTTTTATCCTGTTCTTCAATTTTTGCCCTGACCTTTATTCTTGCGCCTCGCAATCCTTCATTGTAATCGGAAAAGTCTGCATATCCCCCGGTTGGGAAATCAGGATAAATTTGCACCTTTTTCCCTTTGAGCAGATCGATGGACCCTTTCAGAAGCTCGCAAAAATTATGAGGCAAAATTTTGGTTGAAAGTCCAACTGCTATACCCTCAACTCCCTGTGCGAGCAATAATGGAAATTTAACCGGAAGGGTAACAGGTTCTTTTTTGCGGCCATCATAGGAGAGTTGCCACTCCGTAATTTGTGGATTATATAAAACTTCCAATGCAAATTTCGAAAGCCTCGCTTCAATGTATCTGGGCGCTGCAGCATTATCCCCTGTGCGCATATCGCCCCAGTTACCCTGCTGATCTATCAACAATTCTTTCTGACCGATTCCAATAATTGCATCCCCAATAGACGCGTCACCATGCGGATGATATTGCATGGTACTACCTATGATATTGGCGACCTTATTATACCTTCCATCGTCCAACACCTTCATTGCGTGGAGAATCCTTCTCTGTACTGGTTTCAAGCCATCCTGAATCGCGGGCACTGCTCTTTCTAAAATTACATATGATGCGTAATCAAGAAACCAATTTTCATACATCCCGGATACATGGAGTATTTCTTGCAATTGATTATCTTCCTCCGTAAATTTTCCTCTACCGTTATTTATTCCTTCTTCCATTACTTATGCCGCAACCTCTTCGGTGTTCTTTTCTTGCTCCTCTTTTATTAAATCTTTTTCTACTCTTAAATTATCAATTATGAACTCCTGCCGCTGCGGTGTGTTTTTGCCCATATAGAAAGTGAGCAATGATTTGATACTTGTTTCTTTACTTAATAATATGGGCTCCAGCTTGATATTTGCTCCAATAAATCCTCCAAATTCATTTGGAGAAATCTCTCCCAATCCTTTAAATCTTGTGATTTCAGGTTTATTACCCAGTTTCTCTATAGCCCTGATTTTCTCTTCCTCACTGTAGCAATAGATGGTCTCTTTTTTATTTCTCACCCTGAACAATGGCGTTTCCAAAACAAACAGGTGCCCTTGCCTGACGACATCGGGAAAAAATTGCAAAAAGAATGTTAATAATAATAGTCTGATATGCATGCCATCTACATCGGCATCGGTCGCGACAATGATCTTCCGGTATCTTAGTCCGTCAAGTCCATCCTCTATATTTAAAGCATGTTGCAATAAATTAAATTCCTCATTTTCATAAACAATCTTTTTTGTGAGACCAAAAGAATTTAATGGTTTGCCCCTAAGGCTGAAAACAGCCTGTGTTTGCACATCTCGAGATTTAGTGATGGACCCGCTTGCAGAATCTCCTTCAGTTATGAAAATCATCGTTTCTTCCTTTCTATCACCTTTTTTATCGTCAAAATGAATCCTGCAGTCTCTCAGCTTCTTATTATGAAGATTTGCCTTTTTCGCCCTTTCGTTCGCAAGCTTTTTTATTCCGGAAATTTCCTTCCGCTCGCGTTCAGATTGCAATATTCTTTTTAGAAGGGCTTCAGCAATTTCACTATGCTTATGCAAATAATTATCGAGCTCCTTCTTTAAAAATTCATTGATAAACGTTCGCATCGTGGGGCCCTCAGGGCCAATGGATTGAGACCCTAGTTTTGTTTTCGTCTGCGATTCAAAAACCGGCTCCATCACACGTACAGATATAGCGCTTACAATACTAGCTCTAATATCTGTTGCTTCAAATCCCTTCCCGTAAAACTCTCTTATTGTTTTTACAACAGCTTCCCTAAATGCCGCGAGATGTGTCCCGCCCTGGGTTGTATATTGACCATTGACAAAAGAATAGTATTCTTCCCCGTACTGATTATTATGCGTGATAGAAACCTCTATATCATGACCTTTCAAATGGATAATTGGATACCTGAGACTTTCTGTATCTGTTCTTTTACTTAACAAATCGAGCAATCCATTTTGGGAGTAAAACTTTTTCCCATTAAATGCGATCGTCAACCCGGAATTGAGAAAAACATAGTTCCAGATCATTTCTTCAAGATATTCCGGAATAAAGTGGAATTTATGAAACATTTCCCCGTCTGGCTCAAATACTACCAGCGTGCCATTTCTTCCCGATGAATCGATGATTTTTGATTCCTTTTTTAAAGTCCCCTGTTTAAACTCCGCGAGCTTGGTCTTTTTATCACGGAATGACTGGACTTTGAAAAAATTCGATAACGCATTAACCGCCTTGGTTCCCACACCATTCAGGCCAACTGATTTTTGAAATGCCTGTGAATCGTATTTACCACCTGTATTTATTTTTGAGACACAATCCACCACTTTTCCAAGTGGAATTCCCCTTCCATAATCTCTAATTTCAACTCTATGTTCTGAAACTTTAATATCGATGGTTTTCCCAAACCCCATCACATATTCATCAATACAATTATCAATTACCTCTTTAACCAAAACATAGATCCCATCGTCTGCAGCAGACCCATCGCCCAATTTCCCAATATACATACCTGGTCGTAGCCTGATATGTTCTTTCCAATCAAGTGATTTAATATTTTCTTCAGTGTATACTGCTAAATTTTCTGCCATCTGATTCTTAATATTATTATTTAAGTATTTATGGATTTCAGTCAATTGTAATCCAAAATAAATCCTTTCAAATAGCTAATATGGCAATGGAAAATCTCTTTGCAAAATCTTTTTAAATGTCGCAGTTAAATTACATTTTACGCTCAACACGCATAAGATTCTGATATTGAGTTTATTATTAGCCCTCACTTATAACTAACATTTAGATGATAAATTTCGAACTTTTTTATTTTATATCATGAAAAGTTCCTGATGATCTATTTTTTTATGAGAGTGACTATCAGTCCAATTAAAAAACCAAGCAACACCAACATTCCAATAAACGGGATCGATAGATAATCTGTATTGCTCTTCACTTCATTAATGCTGATCATGGCTATGTAGATGATGACGGATGTAAAAAATATATTTATTCCTGCTAGCAAAAATGTAAACCTCATTGCCAGGGTCGCTTTTTTTCCGGCATTTTTAAAAAGAATGGAACTCTCATCGTACCCTTCAGCGCTTTTATATAAATTTAAAGCTCCGTGCATGAGCAAATTGAAAACTGCAAACAATGCCAGGCCAATATAAAAAACATGGCTTTTTGATAAACCTTTTAGCCAATCAACAGAGCTATTTAATAGGCTGATGTTCTCTGAAGTATAAGCATACATATAGAGTAAGCTGACAATGACCATGATCATTGAAACTAATTTAAGAAAGTTTGCAATACGTAAATTTATCTCATTCATATCCTCATTTATCGCCTAGGGAGCAAAATTAAATTATTTAATTGTTTTGATGGCTTACTGCTCTTTTTTTTAAAATAAAATTTTATTACCATTACCGGAACAAAAAAAATAATTGAATAATTTGAGCACATCATTACGAGTAGTATTTATTTTTTTATTGCTGTCGGCAATCACAATAAGCGGATGTTCAAGAAAAGAGAAAAAAACCAAAAAGCTGCTAAAGTTCAATTCCGAATTATGGATAAATGACAAAAACGGATGCAACGGAGACCGGATTGAATTAAAGGATCAATTACTGTCATTGAAACATAATATGCGGGGCTTTAAACCCGGGGAAATAGAGTCGTATCTTGGGAAAGCTGATGCGCAGGAGCTTGCCAGCCGAGGGCAGCGTTATTATATATATTTTATTGAAGCTGGTCCAAAATGCGGAAACTCAAAAGAAAATCCCCTCGCTTTATTTGTAAGGTTTTCTGCGGTTGGGATTGCCAACGAATTTACAATCAAAACTTTATAATAATAATTAGAGTCCATCCATTAAGTCGGAAAAATTCAAAAAAATGCATGACTTTTTATTTAGACCCACCCTTGTCTTCGCGTAGCCGCTTTTGGCGAAGCAAGGCCTACGCCCCTCCAAAGAGGAGAATATAGGTATTCATTTTTTTTGAATTTATGAATCATCATAGTTTAAGGACGAACTCTAATTAAAAGCACAATTTGTAAAATACTTCCTACATGACGATCTTTTTTTGGCATAGACTAAAAAATCAAGTTTTTCTTCACAATAAATGTTGATTTTTTCAATAAATAACTAACTCCTTTTCTCATTTTTTATACCTTTATCCACCTTAATCAAAACTGATAAAAACCTGAAATAGCGGCATTTCCATTATCACTTGTATTTATTGATAAAAAAACTTGAAAGCGTATATCGAACTTATAGAGGAAGAATTAGAATCATACAATTTCGGTTCTCATCCTCACGAATTGTATGAGCCAATTAATTATATTCTTTCACTAGATGGCAAGCGCTTAAGACCGGTATTAACTTTAATGACATACCGGATTTTTAATGATAATTATAAAAAAGCCATATATCCCGCCCTGGGAGTGGAGGTTTTTCACAACTTCACATTATTGCATGATGATATTATGGACAACGCTCCGATCAGGCGAGGTAGTCCAACAGTTCATGAAAAATGGAACGAAAATATTGCTATTCTATCCGGCGACGTTATGCTCATCCGGGCTTATGAATTGTTTATAAAATCAGGGTTTGGAGACCTTGAGAGACTATTAATTAAATTTAATAAGTGCGCATCAGAGGTTTGTGAAGGACAGCAATATGATATGAATTTTGAATCAACCCTGCTGGTCACGGAAACAGATTATCTTGAAATGATCAAGCTCAAAACAGCTGTACTTATAGGTTTTGCTGCAGAACTGGGTGCGATTTTAGGAGGTGCTGATGAAAAAACCAGCGATCAGTTTTACGAGTTTGGTGTTAATATCGGAATCGCGTTTCAATTAAAGGATGATTTATTGGATGTATTTGCTGATACCAATAAGTTTGGAAAGCAAACCGGTGGAGATATTATTTCTAATAAAAAAACCTACTTGCTAATAAAAGCCCTGGAAAACGCAAAAAATAAAACCAAAGAGGAACTTGACCAGTGGTTAAAAAAGAAGGATTTTGACCCGATGGAAAAAGTTGATGCTATGACCGGCATATATAAGGAATTGGGTATAAAAAAATTAACCGAATCAAAAATGAACAGTTATTTTACAAAAGGTCTTGCTATTTTTGATTCAATTGATATTGAAGAGTCAAAAAAACTCCCGCTCAAAGAACTCTCGCTTAAGTTGATGGACAGGGAAAAATAGTTAGAAATGGATCAGAACTATACAATTATATTGATTGTAATTACTGTTGCCGCCAGCATGTACGGCTGGAATAATCAAGATATTCAAAACAAATGGATGTTTAATCCATATGCTGTATATCATGGCAAACAATACTACAGGTTTCTAAGTTCCGGATTCATACACAGCAATTCAATGCATCTGATATTTAATATGATAGCATTGTATTTTTTTGGCGGTGTTATTGAGCGGATTTATGGCGCTATTTTCGGTAGTTTAGGTATTCTTTTTTACCTCGTAACTTATTTGGCCGGAATAATAGTGGCCAATTTAAAAACTTATAAAAAACACAAAAATTCCAGTTATTACAATTCCCTTGGCGCATCGGGAGGGGTGGCTTCTGTTTTATTCGCATCTATTCTATACAGACCAACCGTGGGAATATGTTTATACTTTGTAATATGTATTCCCGCGTTTATTTTAGGAGTGGTATATTTAATGTATTCATATTATTCGGGTAAAAAAATGGCTGATAATGTAAATCATGACGCTCATTTAATTGGCTCACTCTTTGGCCTGGTATTTACATTTATACTGCGGCCCGTAGTAATAATTGAATTTTTTCAACAAATAATGGACTTTGATATAACCGCATTTTAAATGCTCTACTATTGAATTTGTATTGCCTATTGGAAAATCAATCTGCCATCAACGTTATCAGATAACCTTTATATCATGCTGGATTCCAACTGGGCTCTCCTGGATTTTAAACTTTCAGTCAGTGGTTTCAATGGATCAATGTCATTTGAATTCCCATCGAATTTATAAATACTTATGATCATTTAAGAAAATTGCAACAATATCATTAACTTCGATTCCCGTTTCAATTTTTAATTTAATTGATACTTAAGGTCAAAAAGATCAATGCCGAAAGAGGAAGCTAAAATATTATTAATCGATGACGATGAAGACATTTTGCTGGCCGCAAAATTTCTCCTGAAAAAGCACTTCACAACTATTGTTACTGCCGGTGGGCCAGATACAATAAATGAATTATTAACAACGAATGATTTTAATATTGCGCTACTTGATATGAATTACACAACTGGCGCAACCAGTGGGAAAGAAGGATTGGATTTATTAAAAAAGATCAAAAAAGATTCTCCTTCCACCAAGGTGATCATGATGACAGCTTATGGAGATATTGATTTGGCAATAAAGGCCATAAAGGAAGGCGCTTCGGATTTTATTGTAAAACCGTGGGACAATGCCAAGTTGGTCTCAACAGTACTGGCCGCTTATAAAAAAGGATTGAGTGCGTTTCAAAATGACGGTGACATTGGAAATGAACAAAAACCCGATAATGATTATAGCAAACCATTTTCCGAAGTAGAGCGGGTTTTTATGTTTCTTGACCTTCGCTCCTCTACGACCATCGCAGAAAAGTTAGGTCATATTCAATATTTTGAATTACTGAATGATTTCTTCCGGGATATTGCGGAACCTATTTCAAGTAACAAAGGTCAGATCTATCAATATGTTGGCGATGAAGTTGTGGTATCCTGGCCTTTGGAAGATGGATTGTCAGATGCTAATTGCCTGCAATGCTTTTTCGACATTGTCAATAAAATGGCAACACTTACCCATAAATATCTTGAGAAATATGCCGTTAATCCATCATTTAAAGCAGGGATGCATTTTGGCAAAGTATCTACAGGTACCGTGGGCACATTAAAAAAAGAGATCATTTATACAGGAGATGTGCTGAACACCGCCAGCAGAATTGAGGGCCTTTGCAATAAGCATAATGTCGATTTATTACTTTCTAAGGCTTTGGTTGATGTTTTACAATTGAATAATGACTATTTACCCAAGAGAATAGGCGAGATAAGCCTGCGTGGCAAAAGCACTGAAATCATACTTTTTACTATAGAGCAAAGAAATAGTAAATTGGCATAAAAGAGCTGTTTCTGGTCCATTCGCCATTTTTATGTTACCTCCCGTTTATCATTTATTCAAATTATAAGTCCACTCCGAAGAGTCAGAATTCGTTGATTTTCAACTATTCTACCCCTAACCCCTAAAGGGGAAGTTGTTGAAAATCAGCAAATTCTGACAAGTCCCCTTCAGGGGATTTAGGGGTGTTATACTTTTCAGAGTAAATTCAATTTATCGATACTTATTATCTATCGTAATTCCAGGCCAGGTATCAGTGCGGAATGGTACTGCCGGAAGCCCTTCCAGGTTGTACAAATTCAGATCATCAGGGTTATTGGCCCATCCGTACCGTACTGCAACCGGTTTGTCAACATCATCACAAGTGACGATAATTTTATCTCCGGAAATATGCACCTTTGCCCAATGAAAAACTTTATCTTTTCCAGCAACTGTAAAGCCGTTGACATAACCATATTTATCCTTTATATATAACCCAGATCCAATGTTATCAAACGATATTATGGCAAAATTCCTATCTATTTTCATCTCTTTAAATGTTGGCCCTGAATAAACAACATCCTGGTTATATGCAATTTTTAGTGCACTCAACGCTAATCTCCTTCCTACATCCTGCTTATTTTTCGGATGAATATCACCTGCCTCACCAATATCGATTATGGTTGCCATGCCCGTATTTGGCAATGACAATGTCATGGTTTGGGCTTCCCGTAATTCTGCCCAGGCACTTTCGCCAGGTTCTTCGGAAGGAGCCATAAAATTTGCCAATTGTACAAAGAAAAATGGGAAATCACCCTGCCCCCATTCCTCACGCCAGTTTGTAATCATGTTAGGAAATAAAGTTCTGTACTGATATGCACGATTGGCATTTGACTCCCCCTGATACCATATCGCCCCTTTAATTGCAAATGGAATTAAAAGATTAATCATACCATTGTATAAAAGCGAGGGCATATTATTCGGGCCAAAGCTCGTGGAGAAATCACCTTTCCCAACCTTGAATTTCCATGTACCGGACAAGCCTATCTTTTTATTATCGAGCTTCACAAACATTTCCTCCGGTTTCCCCCAGATACCTCCGCCCCCGCCATTATCTTCAACCCGTACAACCAATATATTTTTTCCAACTTTGAACGCTTCCGCATCAGGAAGATAAATCCGGGATTCATTGTACTTTTGAAATGTCCTACCAATTTCTTTCCCGTTTATATAGGTAATATCGGAATCATCGATAGGCCCCAAATGAATTTCTATCTTGCCCAATAGATCCATCGGTTCCAACTCGAATTCCTTTTGAAACCAAAGGATTCCATCCAATCCTTTCAAACCCGCAGATTCCCACAATTGAGGGATTTTCATTTCTTTCCACGAATTGAAGTTTGTATTTGGAACCGCCCAAACCGGTGAACCATCTTTCATACCAAGGTCTTCATCGGGTAGTGGCCCGGCGATTGCTTCCAGTTTTTTACGGAGATTTGCGACCATGGCATCTTCGTCAAATTCTTCAAGCTCATTTTCAATTCCTTCAAAACCTTCTATTTGCTCTATGGAATGAGCGCTTGTCCAGGTTTCCACATTGGTGCCTCCCCAAGAGGTGTGTATCAAGCCGATGGGAACATCGAGTTCATTATTCAATTTTCTACCAAAGAAATATCCTACCGCTGAAAATGACGGTGCACTTTCAGGGCTGCACACCATCCACCCTTCAGAATTGCAATCTTCCAGTGGCTTTGTACTGGTTTTTTTCCGAACGGTAAATAACCTGATTCTTGGGAATTTGGCATTGGAGATTTCTTCCTTAGCATTGTTAGCCGAATTAAGAGCAAATTCCATATTGGACTGCCCGGAGCATATCCATACGTCACCCACCAGGATGTTGGTCAGCACAATTTCATTATCTCCTTTCACAACCAATTCGAAAGGCCCTCCGGCGGGCATTGATTTAAGTTCCGTTTGCCATTTACCCTTTTTGTCCGCTCTCAGGTTTGTTGTATCTCCATGAAAAATAATTATGATTTTTTCCTTTTTATCAGCCCATCCCCAGATCTTTATGGGAATATCTCTTTGCAACACCATGTTGCTGGAAAATACTTTTGGCAGCTTTACCTTGGCTTTTGTCGTATAAATGGAAGATAAAAAAAAGAATAATAATACTGATAGAATTCTTAATTGTCCTGAATATTGCCTTTTTGAAAAAATCATTGCTTTTGGGTTTTATATGTTTCTTACAAATCTATTTGTTATAGGGTAAAAGGCAAACTCGAATTAAATTATAATATATATATGATATTCTTTTTTTACGTTCTAATCCTGATATCATTTTGATTTTTTTGTCATCAACAATATGAAGCGGCTTACCCTCATTTTACTTTTATCGTCTTACTGCTATACATCTATTGCAATGCAAGCAATGTACATATCTGTAAAGCCTGTCTCATGTCAAAGTTATACCTATGAAGTGGAAATAACACTTAGCTTGTTTTCAGGGGATATTCTTTTTGGGGGAATGGAACTTAATTACGGAGATGGAATTATTGAAGAAATTCCCTTAAGTGATTATCGTTCAATTACCATTGATAATGAAATTCAAACCAGGTTCTTTGTACAGAAACATTCATTTAGCGGCCCGGGGATTTATAACATCAGTGTCAGGTTTTTCAATCGTGGCCCTGATATAAAAAATATGGATAACTCTGTAAATACGCCTATGCGTATAGAGATGATGATCAATATTGATCCGTTTTTAGGCTGCAATCAAACTCCAAAGCTTGAAAATATTCCAACAATTTCTAAAATGGCGTCATCCTATTTTTACGATTTTTCTTTCATTGACAAAGAAAATGACTCAATCTCATTTCATTTTACCGAGCCTTTACAAATGGCAAATACACCGGTGGTGAATTATTGGCTACCCAGCGAAAAGGACGAAACACAAATCAGGAAAATCAACAAAATATCCATAGATCCGTTTAACGGCTTCTTGTTATGGAATATAAAAGAGCTGGATGGGAGCTATTCTGTGGCGTTTAAAGTGAATGAATGGAGAAAAGTGGATGGAGTTTATTATCAGATCAGCAGCTCAACCATGGACTACTTGATCAATCTTTATCAAACAAGTAACAAGTACGCAGAGATAACCGGCCTTCAGGATACAGCTATTATTGCAGGAAATAATTTCTCTGAAATCATCACGATTTCCGATCCCGATGGAGACTCTATTCGCGCAAGTATGTACGGAGATTTTTTCAAACTGATGGATATCCCGCCAAATGAAGACATAGAATTTTTCCCCGGACCGATTGAGGAAATTATCAATTTTACTCCATTACCCGAACATGTACGATCCAAACCCTATAAAGCAATTTACTCAGCCACAGACAAAAATGACTCACTTTGTTCGCTGAATAATACAGAATCCATGTATATATGGATAACAGATCGCGATCATGAACCGCGGCCACCGGAAAATTTCATTGGTCAGGCCTTGTCAACAGATTTGGTGAATATTCACTGGAATGACAGTGAAGATGAATTGGGATATATTGTAGAGCGGGCAGACATGCATTTTTCGGAATTTGAACGGCTTGCAATTCTACCGGCAAATACTACATTTTTCAATGATTCTAGTGTCGTTGAAAATAACACCTATCAATATAGAATAACAGCCGCAGGAACTAAAATGTCTGCGTCCCGAACAGCAGAGATTACTACTCCAGATATTGTCACAGCGCTCAATGTTGGAGATTTTGATGATGAACTGAAAATCTTTCCAAATCCAGGTGATGGGAATTTCAGTATTATCAATTTCGGTGATTTTACAAAAATAGAAATGATTGATCTTACAGGTAAAAAAGTATGGGGGAGGCAGATTATTAACCCTGTTGTACAAAGTCAATCCCTATTGATTTCAACAGGGCTTTCAAGGGGTATTTATATTTTGAATTTAGTATCTAAAAACAAAAATTACAGTGAGAAGATTATTATCAATTGATTCATACTGTCTGCAAAACCTTAGCCTGTCATATCAATTCCTCATCATCAACCATTTGAATAGGATCTTATAATTGACCTTTGCTCCATGCATTAATATGCCAATCCTGTAAATTCTGCCTGCCAGCCAGGTTGTGAAAATAAAACCAATTACCAGGCTAATCATAGAAAGTACAATATGCCAAACCGGTGGATCAAACGGCATGCGCATCATCATAACCACGGGAGAGGTAAACGGAATTATAGAGGCCCAAAAAGCAAGGCTACCATGAGGATCACGCAATATCGCTGTCAAAAGTACAATCGACAATATGAGTGGTAGCGTTATGGGCAGCTGAAATTGCTGGGCATCAGCATCATTATCCACTGCAGAACCAACTGCTGCAAACAGAGATCCATAAAAAAGATAAGCTCCTAAAAAGTAAAATAAAAATGTACCCAGCATCAATGGAAAATTGATGGTATTTATTTTTTCGAAAATCTCTGTCATATCAGCATCAGCGTTCGGTGTCGCATCCGTATTTTGAGCCAATTCAATTTGTTTTGACTTCGAAATATCAATATCATAAAATGTGAGTACTCCCTGGTAAATTACAAAAGTCAAAATAACCCAAAGTAATAACTGAGTCAAGCCTACTGCCCCAATGCCTATAATCTTTCCCATCATCAACTGAAATGGTTTCACAGAAGAAATAATTACCTCAACAATTCGGCTCGTCTTTTCTTCAATCACACCCCTCAATGTCTGTACTCCATACAGGAAAATAAAGAAATAGATGAGCATTGCAGCAATATATCCAACTGCGGTAGCCACGCCAACATTTCCTTCTTTTTCTCCTTTATCAGTAATATTTATAATATTGAGGTCTATATCTGTTTTAATTTTATCAAGTTTTTCCTGGTCAATTCCGGATTGATCAAGTTTTATGTTTTCGATTTCATTTTTCAAAAACCGCTCAAGTGATACCTGAATCTCGATACTTGGATTATTCTCAGCAAAAAAGGTAATACCGGTAGGATTGTCTAAATCAAGTTTTGGTATAAAAAGCAATCCATAAGAATTATTGGAATTTAAGTCACTTTTGGCGTCATCTAACGAATTATCCAGATAACTGAAAGATACGGAACCCGTGCCTTCAAATTTTCCTCTGAAATATCCACTTTCATCCAGTACTTCTATAACCTTTTCATCTCCCTCTCTCGATGCCAGCCAAATTGGAATTACACCAACCAACCCAAACAATATGGGCCCTAATAAGCTCATGATGATGAAAGACTTCTTTCTGACTCTTGTCAGATACTCTCTTCGAATGATTAATCCAATTTTATGCATGGTCACCTCCTTGCACCGTAGAAATGAAAATTTCGTTCATACTGGGAATTTTTTCAATAAACGAATGTACTTCGACTTTATCAATCAACGTTTTTAATAGCTCGTTAGGGCTTTTACCATTGACAATTTTTATCGAAGTCCTATAAAACCCATCCTCCAACTGCTCCTGGTTTTTTAAATCAAACCCATCATCCAATTCACTTATCAGTTTCTTATGTTCAACTTCAAATGTATTTGTTTTGTAATCTTCTTTGATCGTTTTCTTTGATCCTTCAAGTATTATTTCCGCTTTGTTTATCAATACAATATGATCGCACAATTCTTCTACTGATTCCATACGGTGTGTTGAGAAAATGATTGTATTTCCCTCCTTTGCAAGATTTAATATTTCATCCTTGATAATATTGACATTAATAGGGTCAAAACCGGAAAAAGGTTCGTCGAGAATTATGAGTTTGGGTTTGTGAAGAACTGTAATAATGAACTGTATCTTCTGCTGCATACCTTTGGAAAGGTCCTCCACTTTTTTACCCCACCAACCCGCAATATCAAATTTTCTGAACCATATCTTTATTTGCTCCATGGCTTCCTTTTTAGAAAGTCCTTTTAGCTGAGCCAGGTAGAGGAGATGTTCACCCACTTTCATTTTTTTGTATAATCCCCGCTCTTCAGGTAAATATCCGATTGTTTGAATATGCTTTATATTCAATGGTTCATCGTTAATTTTTATAGACCCCTGGTCCGCTGCTATAATCTGCGTAATGATTCTGATTAAGGTGGTTTTTCCGGCGCCATTCGGGCCCAGAAGGCCAAAAATAGACCCCTCTGGAATTGAAAGGTTGATGTCAATTAAAGCCTTGAAATCTCCATAGGCTTTATAAGTGTTTTCTACTGTGAGGATATTCAATGGTCAGTGTCTTTAATTGATGTCGGTGAAAAAGAAAAAATATATGCTAATTAATCAAAAATAGCGTGACTTAAAATTAAACTGTAATAATTCACCTTGACGCTGAATTTTTAAAGATGATATTACCAACAGCTACATCTACATTGAAATTTATATAATTATCTTGATTTTCATCAAAATTCAGCGTGACAAATTCATTGTTGGTGGAACTCTTAAATCTCCGGGGCATCTTTACATGGCAAAGAGGTGAATCATTGATATTGATCTTTACAGGAATATTTTCATCAGGTAAAATAATGACCAATTTCCCAGCCCCTACCATTGCAACCACTTCAGTATGAATGACTTTAGCACCACCAAAATCCATCTGAACCTTTCCAAAACCCACATCGGCGATGATATTTTTAGAATTGCATAAATAAAGATTTTTTGCGATGAGCGACCCCATATCAACTTTCACGGAAAATGTATCCATCTCCAGTTTATTTCCAAAACCTTCATCGTAGTTGATGCTAACATTGGCACTGCCCGTATTAATTTTTAGCTTTTCAACAGGTAAATCAGAAAGGTTTATATAAGTGTCGCCAACTGCATAATTGAGGTATAAATTCATCGGTTTTAGCTTTGACAGATAAACCTTCCATGTATAATCATCAACAGATTGATAACCAAACATCCTGCTTGATAAGGTTGTACCCAATGAGCTACTTTTTGCTTCATCAAGATTTACCTGAACCTTTTTGGTGCGGTCAACGATACTTTCATTGTAACTGGGTTTTATATTGCCCTTGGTTTCACTATATATATTCATCAAGCCAGCTTCATTTCCAGGCTCAATGAAACAATGCCCATTGGTCGTATTCAGGCAAAAATTTACTTTATCAAAATTCTGATTATCTAAAACCGTGTAGGAATTATTTAACTGTGCATGCAGAGCAAAACTTGTAACAGATACAAATGCTAGTAATAAACCATTTCTCCACATAACACAAAATACGTCAATGCAGAATAAAGGTTACGAATACTCTTAAAATTTATTGCCCGCTTAAAAGAATTCCTTCATCCGGTCAAAAAATGACCGTTCATTCCTGCCCGGTTTAGGAGTGAAATTTGGAGATTCCCTCAATCTTTCCAGTGTCGTTTTTTCTTCTTTAGAAACCTGCTTGGGAGTCCAGATATTTACGTGGATCAATTGATCTCCTGAACCATAACCATTTATATCATTGATGCCTTTACCTCTCAAGCGCAGAATCCTGCCCGATTGTGTTCCCGGCTCTATTTTGATCTTAACCTTACCATCAATAGTTGGTATTTCTACCGATGTACCGAGTACTGCGTCCACAAAATTAAGATACAAGTCATAGACTATATTATTACCTTCTCGTTTCAGAAGCTCATCCGGTTTTTCTTCGACTAAAATCAGCAAGTCTCCCGGAGGGCCTCCATTCGGACCATAATTGCCTTTTCCTGACATGGAAAGCTGCATGCCTTCTTCCACTCCTCCCGGAATTTTTATATCAATAAGTTCCTCTTTCTGCATTAAACCGCTATTGTCAACTCCGTGAGGTCGCTTATCAATAATTTTGCCCGAGCCATTACAGGTATGGCAAGTTGATGCAGATACCATTTGACCCAGCATTGTATTCACTACCTTTCTCATCTGCCCGGTACCACCACAAGTCTGGCAATTTTTGTAGGTAACGCCGTCAGCCACTACTAACCTGTTGACCTTGATTTTCTTTTCAGCTCCATGAGCTATTTCATCAAGGTTTAATTTTATTTTAATTCTTAGATTAGAGCCTCGCCTTCCTGAGCTACGTCTTGTGGAACCTCCTCCTCCAAAGAAACTTTCGAAAGGATTGTGTCCACCAAATACATCACCAAATTGAGAAAATATATCGTCCATGGACATGCCTCCGCCACCACCAAATCCGCCGGCTCCACGCATTCCTTCGTGCCCAAACCGATCGTATTGCTGTCGTTTCTGATCATCGCTCAAAACCTCGTAAGCTTCTGCTGCTTCTTTGAACTTCTCCTCCGCTTCCGGATTATCAGGGTTTTTATCAGGATGGTATTTAACTGCTATCTTCCTGTACGCCTTTTTTATCTCATCTTTTGGGGTAGATTTCCCAACTCCTAATATTTCGTAATAATCCCTTTTCGCCATACCTATGCTCCTAAAACAACTTTCGCAAACCGGATGACCTTATCATCCAGGTAAAATCCCTTCTCCACTACATCAATAATTTTGCCTTTCAACTTCTTCTTATCCACCGGCATCTGGCTGATTGCTTCATGATATTCTGTATTGAAATCAGAACCCTTTTTATCCTCCATGGGTTTCAAACCATTCTTCTGCAGGATATTGTTGAATTTATTGTATATCAAATCAAAACCTTCTTTTGAAGCCTTGTGATCTTCGCTTTCTTCCAATGCTTTCTGGGCTCTCTCAAAATCATCAATTACCGGAAGTAAATCAGTCATCAAATCTTCATGAGCTGTTTTTATTAAATCTAATCGCTCTCTTGCCGTTCTTCTTCTAAAATTTTCAAATTCAGAATAAAGTCTCAGATACTTGTCTTTAGCTTCCTGAACCTCAGCTTTCAACTTCTCAATTTCATCTTCTTTAATATTTTCATCGGCTGACTCGCCTGACACTTTTTCTTCCTCAATTTCCATGTCAGCCTGTTCTTGAGGCATTTCCTCTTCAGCCAATTCTACCTCCTTAACAGCTTCCGAGGCATCTAAGGCCTCCGGATTTTCAGCTTTTCCTTTATCTATATCTTTTGCCATTTTTCATTTTTATTTTGAATTAGGAGAGATAACAATCATTTTGCCAAATTATCCTATCATGACATATTGACACAATTAATTGTTAATTGATCGCCAAAGCAGGTCTTTTAGCTCATCAATGCCATAATGCGTGACGGATGAAATGAAAACATATTCAATATTTTCAGGTAATTCCTTGCTGATTTCACCAATGAGTTCATCATCTAATAAGTCAGATTTTGTAATGGCCAAAACCCGGTTCTTATCCAACAGTTCTGAGTTATATTTTCTAAGCTCCTCCATTAGAATTTCGAAATCTTTTCCAATCTCAGCGGAGTCGGCTGGTATCATAAAAAGTAATATGGAGTTTCTTTCTATATGTCTTAAAAAACGATGTCCCAGGCCTTTCCCTTCTGCCGCTCCTTCAATTAATCCCGGAATATCGGCAACTACAAATGACTTAAAATCACGATAATTGACCACGCCCAGATTTGGGACCAGGGTTGTAAACGGATAATCGGCAATTTCCGGTTTGGCAGCTGAAATTACGGATAAAAATGTAGATTTCCCGGCATTTGGAAAACCGACGAGGCCGACATCAGCAAGCACCTTAAGTTCCAGAATAATCCATTCCTCAATACCGGGTTCGCCGGGCTGCGCATACCTTGGCGTCTGATTTGTAGGAGTCTTGAAATGATCATTTCCAAGACCGCCTTTCCCCCCGGGTGTTAGTATCGCCTCCTGTCCCTCCTCGGTTATTTCCAACATTTTTTCATTGGTCTCAGCACTTCTTGCTATAGTACCCAAAGGCACTTCCAGAATAATATCTTTCCCATTGGTGCCAGACCGCCTCCCTCCTTCCCCAGGCTTTCCGTTCGATCCTATAACATGCTTTTTGTATTTTAGGTGAAGTAGTGTCCAGAGTTGCTGATTTCCCCTGAGAATGATATGTCCACCTCTTCCTCCGTCACCTCCATCGGGTCCTCCTTTAGGAACATATTTTTCTCTTCTGAAATGGGCAGAGCCCGCCCCTCCTGAGCCGGAACGGGAACAAAATTTTACGTAATCAATGAAATTTGGTGAAGACAATTTGTATTTTACTTAATAAGGTCAATAAACATGCTAATTTCATTAAATATCCCGTCAACATAGCCAACGCCATTTATCCCTTGGTATTTAGACTGTCTGCGGTAGTAATCAGCCACCGGTAATGTCTTGGCTTTATACACTTTTATCCTGTTATTAATCCTTTGAATATTTTGATCGTCTGTCCGGCCAGAGGTCTCACCGCGTAATTTGAGCCTTGCCCTCAGCTCTTTATCATCGACCTCCAAAGCCAACATTAGAGAAATTTCCATTCCTCTCATTTTGAGCATCACATCCAGCTCTTCTGCCTGGGCTACTGTGCGTGGAAACCCGTCATAAATAAATCCATTTGCATCTTTATGGGAATCAATTTTAAATTCCACCATTTTGATCACCACTTCATCCGGAACAAGATTCCCTTCATCAATGAATTTTTGTGCAAGTTTTCCCATATAGGTACCTTCTTCCATATGCTTGCGTAACAACTCTCCAGTGGATAGATGGATAAGCTCGTACTTTTCAATGATTTTCCTGCTCTGCGTCCCTTTTCCTGCCCCGGGCGGTCCGAATAAAACGATATTTATCATTTTTTATAATAACAAATTTAGTTAACAACTTTATATAAGTCTTTCAAATTCCTTCCATATCCATCATAATCCAAACCATATCCAACAACGAAATCATTTGGGATTTCAAATCCGACATATTTTAGATTGATGTGGTTAATAGTGGCATCAGGTTTATGAAGAAGTGTTAATATTTCAATAGATTTTGCGCCGAGTTCGGCAAATTCATCGAGTATATGATTCAGCGTTTTGCCCGTATCCACAATATCTTCAACAATCACAATATTCCTGTTAAATATGTTATGTTCGAGTCCGAGCAATTCTTTAACCTTTCCACTTGTTTCCATCCTGCGGTAAGATTTTAGTTTTATAAAAGAAACTTCAGCAGGAATAATAATTTCTCTAAAAAGATCGGCAGTGAAAATAAAAGCCCCATTCAGTATGGATAAAAACAAAGGGTTTGCATCGGCATAATCCCGGTTGATTCTAAGAGCAATTTCATTGATTTTTTTTCTGATCTGCTCGGATGATATAAAAATTTCAAATTTCTGATCGTGAATTTGCATGTGCTGGTTAAAAATGCCTAAAAATGGGACTCAAATATACATCTAAAATCTCTGTTTTGAAATGACTTCCACAAGAAGATTTAATTAATCACAACGCTTAAAGCTGATCCATTAATTTCGCGTAAAATCCGATGGTGATATCAAGGTCTTTTTTACTGATTTTCTCATAACTGCTGTGTGCATTTTTTACAGGTGGACCAATAAAGCACCAGTCTATAGGATATGGCGATAATTGGATTTCCCTGGCATCACTGGAACCAGCGGCCTCCACCTCAATTTGATATTCAATATTATTTTTCAAGGAAATTGCATCAATACTTTTGAGAAATGATTTCCTTGGAATATTGTTATCTCTGTAAGAAATCACCACGCCTTCATTAATATTTATTCCATCAGAGATCCATGTGACATCAGAAATAAGGGTTTTTCTTATGCGGTAATTTTCATAAAGATATTTCACAAGATATGGGACAGAGCCCCCTCCGTGTTCTTCCCATGCTGAAAATACTATAGCACCATTTTTCATAGTTTCGGCGACCTTAAGCAGATTATAGATACCCACCCGGTTGTCCAAATATGGAGAGGTGATGTAGGCATCATTTTCGATATAATTATTTTTGAAAACGAGGCTTGTTCCTGGTCTTATGGCTCTTCCGAAGTTGTAGTGCAATTGATGTGCTTCATTCAGCTCAAGCCTACATTCAATTTCCCCAAATTCATCGACTCCCCTAAGAATCTCTCCTCCAATGACTTCCGGCCCCCCAATAGAAATGAGTTGATTTTGATACCGCACAGTGAAACCGGTGCTATCCATATGGGCAAAAGCGGCTACCGTCGGTTCTCCGAAAATCATGATGAGGCAATCCTGAAAATCCTCCCCAGTGATGATTTGTGGCATTCTATTCCAATTATGGGAGTGCTCATTTATATAATTCAATAAAAACTGTTTCATGTTCACTTCCTCACCGGAAGGGCTATGTACTCGACAAAGCGCTTTCAATAGTTTGTTCATTCCCTTTTTAAATTTTCCAATCATGGTACATCAGTGTAAAATAATATAATACTTTACATTATATTCCAAAGTAAAAATTAAATTTGCAGCTTGGGTTTATTCAATATATTAAGAATTATATTTAAGGAAATAATAATTGACAATTCAAGTTTGTAGGAGGGTGTTTGCTATTTCTAAATCAGTTAATAATCTAAATCTGTATTTTTTAAGTGAATTTTTATATGAGATCTCCTCATTTCATCATACTATGGTGTCCTATATTTTCTATTTGAAATTGATCTGATAACAATTTATGGCAACAACAATTGTGCTTTTAATCATAGGTCTTATTATTCTCATCGTAGGAGGAGACTACCTGGTTAGAGGTTCTTCAAGTATTGCTTTGAGACTTCATATTTCTCCGCTTGTTGTTGGGCTCACAATAGTTGCATTTGGCACATCCACGCCTGAATTGCTCATCTCCATTCAATCAGCGCTAAAAGGGAGCCCTGATATCGCAATGGGGAATGTCGTCGGATCAAATATTTGCAACCTTGGACTGGTGTTGGGAGTTGCTGCATTAATCAATCCGGTCAAGGTTCAGATCAACAGCATTAAGATTGACTGGCCAATGACGATGGGTGCTTCAATATTACTTTATCTGACAATTAGAGGAGGTTATATAACAGCCAATGAAGGCATTTTATATATACTGATACTTTTAGCCTATTTGGTTTTTATAATTAAAAAATCCAGGAAAGATATCAAAGCTTCAAACAAGGCAATTAGTTCCAGAGAAGACATTCCTGATGTTCCTGCCAAACAAATCTGGAAAGATATTGTTTTCATTGTTATAGGTTGTTTTGGTTTGTACTTTGGAAGTGAATGGTTTGTAGGTAGCGCAAAGGATCTCGCATTGGGTATTGGTGTTGAAGAGCGGGTTGTCGGATTAACAATAGTTGCATTGGGTACAAGTTTACCTGAATTAGTAACAGCAGCGGTTGCGTCATATAAAGGTCACACGGATTTAGCCCTTGGTAACTTGATGGGGTCTAATATATTTAATATTCTTTCTATCCTGGGTATTACCAGCATAATCAAAGAAATACACGTCCATGAGATGATCCTAAATAAGGATATAATATGGATGCTGCTCATCACCTTGATGATTTTGCCGCTAATGATCATGAGGCGTGAGGTAGGTAGAGTGGACGGATTAATATTGTTGTTTGTTTATGCAGTTTACATTTATACGGTAGTTTATTAAAAAATGTCTTCTGAGTTGATGAAGTATATTATTGTATATTTGATCAGCATGTTTAAGTTTGTCGGAGGGCCTGCATTCGGCGCCGCTTATGATCTCAGCCTTGTGGGTATCGCTTTTATGACAACCCTGGGCATGATGACTTCAGTACTAGTGATATCTTTTTTTGGAATAAAACTACGCGCCTGGGTCAATAAAAAATATAAACAAAAAAGAAAAGTATTCACAAGACAAAACAGGAGGGTTGTGAGAATTTGGAGAAACTATGGAGAATTTGGTATTTCATTTTTCACCCCTGTTTTATTTTCTCCGGTTATCGGCACTCTGCTTATTATTGCCCTGGGGGGACGAAGAAAAAAAGTAATCGGATACATGCTGATCAGTGCCTTGTTTTGGGCTTTTACATTTTCGCTACTTTCTGATGCACTACTTGGGGCTCTGCTTGGAATATAGAGAAACTAAATATTCAATGTCGTTTAGTTAGACTCCCATTATCCCTGTCAGGAGAGGGCGAAGGGAGAGGTAAGACAATTATCTTCTTAACTAAACGACATTGAAATAAAATTCATTATTTTGTAAACAAAAGACCGTTTAAATAACAGATTCTATTTTTTATGAAAATTCAATTCGATAAAATATTTAAAAATCTTCTTGTAATTGATATTGAAACTGCCTCTGCATTTGAAAAGTACCAGGATATGAATGAGCGCATGCAATTGCTTTGGAATAAAAAAGCCTCATTCATATCCAAGAGCGATGAGGACACTCCGGATGAATTATATTTTGAAAAAGGCGCCATATTTGCAGAATTTGGAAAGGTAATCTGTATTTCCGTCGGGGTTTTCACAATGGAAAATGACAACTCTGTAGGCCTGAGAATCAAATCCTTTGCCATGGAAACTGAAACCGAAACATTAGAAGCTTTTAAAAAATTAATAGAGACGAAATTTGAGAGTAAATATCTTCGGATGATTGCGCATAATGGAAAAGAATTTGACTTCCCCTATTTGTGTAGAAGAATGCTGGTAAATGAAATTGATATTCCGGAAGCCCTTGATATAAGGGATAAAAAACCATGGGAGATCAATCATTTTGACACCATGGAAATGTGGAAATTCGGAGATAGAAAAAATTTCACGTCTCTTGATCTTTTGGCCGCTTTATTTGGAGTTGAATCGAGCAAAGACGACATTGATGGCAGCCAGGTAAATAAGGTTTATTATATAAATAATGACCTTGAGCGGATATCTGTTTATTGCAAAAGAGATGTCATGGTCACTGCTCAGGTTTTTCTTAAGTTAAATGGCTTTCAACAAATCCCCGAAAAAAACATCCAATATCTATAACTGACTGCTGGCTTGAATGAAATAAAATTACCGGATCAAACCACCATATTGCAAATTGAAGATTTGCAAGTAAGCTTCATGAACAATGGTCATGAAATTAAAGCTGTCGATAACATCAGCTTTAATTTGCATAAAGGAGAAACCATTGGGATTGTGGGGGAATCTGGCTCGGGAAAATCCGTTACAGCGCTTTCAATTATGAAATTGCTAAATACTCCGCCTGCACATATCAAATCCGGAAATATTTATTTTAAATCTAAAAGCTTTGAAAAGGTAGATATTCTAAAGCTGTCAGATCAAAAGTTAAGGACAATTCGCGGCAATGAAATAGCAATGATTTTCCAGGAACCTATGAGCTCGCTTAATCCTGTTTATTCTTGTGGTAATCAAGTGAAAGAAGCGCTGCAAATTCATAAGACTCTCAGTGCGGATGAAGCCATGCAAAAAACTTTGGGGCTTTTTGAGGAAGTGAAATTGCCGAGACCGGGAAAGATTTATAATGCATACCCCCATGAAATCTCCGGAGGTCAAAAACAAAGGGTGATGATAGCCATGGCCACGTCTTGCAATCCATCAATACTAATCGCTGATGAACCCACCACAGCCCTGGATGTAACAGTGCAATCAAATATCCTAAGACTCATGGAAGATCTGAGGGCAAACCATGATACTTCGTTGATATTCATTAGTCATGATCTTGGGGTAATTGCTGAGGTGGCCGATAGAATTATTGTGATGTATGAAGGCAAGATCGTTGAGGAAGGAAATGTTTTTGATATATTTAATCATCCTAAACATTCATATACCAAGGGCCTCCTGGCATGCCGGCCAAGGCTTGATGTTAAATTGAGAAGATTACCCACGGTGAGTGACTTTTTAACCGGGGCGAAAGATGGCACTGGTATAAAAAATAAAAAATATAATTCCATAGGTGAGGCTATTTTGTTAAATGCAGAATTAAAAAAAGAAACTATTCAAAAAAGACTGGCTCCTATACAGGGTGGGCCAATCCTCAAGGTAACAAACCTGACCACCTCTTTTCCAATCAAAAAAGGATTGTTTGGGAAAACGAATGAAGAAATTGTCGCTGTGGATAATATCAGTTTTGAAATTTACCCGGGAGAAACAGTGGGTCTTGTGGGAGAATCCGGATGTGGAAAAACTACCCTTGGCAGAAGCATTATCAGACTAATCGACCCAAATTCAGGGGAAATTATATTTGATGGCCACAGCATTTGTGATCTTAAAGGTGAAGAGATGAGACAATTGCGGAAACAGATGCAAATTATATTCCAGGATCCGTATTCTTCGTTAAACCCAAGACAAACCGTAGGTAAAGCCATTTCAGAACCTTTGAAAATTCATAAAATCTTAAAAAGCAAAAAGGAACGAAAGGACAGAGTTTTTGAGTTGCTCCAAAAAGTGGGATTAGAACCATCGCATTACAACAGGTTTCCTCATGAGTTTTCCGGAGGACAGAGACAAAGAATATGCATAGCCAGGGCCCTGGCTACTAATCCTAAGTTTATTATCTGCGATGAATCTGTTTCAGCGCTAGATGTTTCGGTGCAGGCCCAGGTCTTGAATTTATTAAATGACCTGAAACAAGAATTTAATTTCACCTACTTGTTCATTTCCCATGACCTATCCGTAGTTAAATTTATGGCAGACCGGATTTTTGTGATGAACAACGGGAAACTGGTAGAGATGGGCTACCCCGATGCCTTATTCGAAAGGCCTAAGGAAGCATACACAAAAAATCTCATCAATGCCATACCAAAAGGCGATGTGGAAGACATCCGCAAAGCACAATTAAGAAGAAGACTCGCATATGCGAGAAAAACATTATTTCCAATCAAATGACAAAGAAGCATAAAAAAGGCGGAAAAAACGCCAACTATAGTACCATAAAAAAATTAATCCAGGAATTGCTAAAAGACCAGAAAACCAGAAAAATCTCCCACAAGCAAATTATTAAAAAACTTGGTGTAAGAGATAAAAAGACCAAGAATCTCATTAATTCCATTCTGACTGAGATCAGTAAAAATAAGCCAAAAAGTCCGCATGGACAGTCGGCAACTTTTTCCGGGGATGAGATCATCGGTAAGGTCGATTTTGTAAATCCACGGTTTGCTTACATTATCTCTGAAGATCTCGAGAAAGATGTAATGGTGAAATCAGACAATCTGAAATTCGCCCTCGATGATGACACAGTCCGGGTCCGGATATTACCATCTAAATTGAGGGGAGGACGACTCGAAGGAAAAGTTGTGGAAATCATCAACAGATTCAGAAAAGAATTTGTAGGAAAGGTGGAAGTTTCTGCAAACTATGCATTCGTAGTACCGGATTTCAGAAAGATGCATTACGACATTTTTGTTGAATCTGCAGACCTCAGCAAGGCCAGGCACGATGACAAAGTAATTGTAGAAATCACAAAATGGCCAGCTCATGATAAAAGTCCCAAGGGAAAAGTCATCAAAGTTTTAGGTAAATCAGGAGAAAATGAGGCGGAGATCCATTCAATAATAGCCGAATTTGGGCTGCCTTTTAATTTTCCGGATAATCTAATAGAACAAGCAAATAAAATCCGAAATGGTGTTACAAATGAAGAGATTATAGCAAGAAAAGACATCAGGGACATTACTACATTTACCATCGATCCACTTGATGCGAAAGATTTTGATGATGCACTTTCCATCAGAAAACTCAGCAACGGAAATCATGAAATCGGTATCCATATAGCTGATGTCACGCATTACATCAAACCAAACACATTGCTGGAAGACGAGGCGAAGGAGCGGGCAACATCTGTTTACTTAGTAGATCGTACAATTCCTATGCTCCCGGAAAAAATCTCTAATGAATTGTGTTCCCTCAGGCCATTCGAAGATAAATTGACGTTTTCCGCGATTTTTGAATTGGATGACAATGCCCATGTCAAAAAAGAATGGTTTGGTAAAACCGTGATCCATTCAAACAAGAGATTTACCTATGAGGAAGCCCAACAGCGTATCGAAAAGAAGAGCGGTGATTTCTTTGCTGAAATGATCACATTAAATGAATTGGCACTAAAACTGCGAATTGAGCGGTTCATGCGCGGATCGATTAATTTTGAAACTACGGAAGTCAAATTTGATCTGGATGAAAACGGGAAACCAATTGGTCTGAAAACCAAGGAACGAAAGGATGCTCACAAGCTAGTTGAAGAATTCATGCTTCTGGCCAATAAAAAAGTCGCCGAATATGTTTACAAAATGAAAAAAGGCAAAATCAAAAACACGTTTGTCTATCGAACACATGATTATCCCGATGTAGAAAAACTAAATTCATTTTCTGTTTTTGCCAAGAAATTCGGTCATGAGTTGAAAGTTGATGAAGCCGCCATTTCAAAATCGCTGAACAACCTGATTGAAGATATCGAAGGAAAACCGGAACAAAATGTACTGCAAACCCTGGCCATCAGGTCTATGGCCAAGGCAAAATATACCACCGAAATCAAGGGGCATTTCGGGTTGGCTTTTCCCCACTATACACACTTCACCTCTCCTATTCGCCGGTATCCCGATATGATGGTGCATCGAATGCTGTTGCATTATCTTGAAAATGGTCAATCTCTTTCGGAAGCCGCATATGAGAAGAAATGTCAACATTCATCGGAAATGGAAAAAAGAGCCGCTGATGCCGAACGCGCCTCCATTAAATACAAACAAGTGGAATACATGGAAACCATGATTGGCCGGGATTTTGACGGCATTGTTTCCGGTGTGACAGAATGGGGGATATTTGTCGAAATTACCGCCACGAAATGTGAGGGCATGGTCCGGCTTTCTGACCTGAAAGATGATTATTATGTCCATGAGCCGGAGCAATACCGGGTGATCGGGCAAAACCATGGAAATACCATAACACTTGGAGATGATATCAGAGTAAAGGTGATGAAAACTGATATTAACAGAAGAACCATCGATTTGGAGATGCTGAAGAAAGTTGAATAATAATAGCATAGATTTAATGAGAAATCTTGAAAAGCTATTAGAAGAATACTATAAAGCTCCTGAAATATTTCAAGCCGGAAAGTATTGGAAAGCTCATGAAGACCGCATCATCAATGAAATTAGAAGAGCCGATATCACACAGTTGAGGAGTGGCAAATACCCGATTTTTGGAGCATTTGGATTTAGTGAGCTTATTTATTATTACCACCCAAATACACCAATTTACATAAAACGCCTTAAACAGATTATCAGAAGAATTTTTATTACTGACAAAGCATTATTGCCATATTCCCTCAGATTAGGTGACATAAGGGAAATGGCCTACAACTTTTGCATGGCTCAGGGTGAAACAGCAAAAATAAAATCTATTTCTGAAATAGAGGTCAGTACTTTTGGGAATCCTTCAGATCTGTTTGAAATGGATGGCAAGAAATATACCATGCAATTTCTGAACTATTACATCAGGCTTTGTTTTGCTCAGAAGTATTTGAAATTGAAAGGTGATGAAACTATTGTCGAATTAGGATCTGGCTCAGGATTTCAAGTGGAAATTCTGAAAAAAGTATTCCCGGATTTAACCATATTATGCTTTGACCTCCCATATCCATTGTTTTTATGTGAAAAATACCTTTCTGAATCATTGGGAGAAAAAAGTATAATTAAATCAACAGAAACAATTGATTATACTAATCTATCCGCTATGGAGAAAAAGAAAGTGCATATGTTCGGCAATTGGAAATTCCCAATTCTCAACAATGAAAAATTCGATGTTTTTTGGAATGCGGCAAGCTTCGGAGAAATGGAGCCTGCAATAGTCAGAAATTATCTAGTGTCTCTTTTAAATCATGTAACTAAAAGATTATCAATAAATTAAGGTCAATTTTTTATGTGAATCTTTTCGCTATTTATTAGGTTTTTTCAGTTAAAATGCAGATATTCAGGCTATTAACGGTCAGAGATTC
>JAJRQT010000176.1 GCA_024280115.1 Bacteroidota bacterium
ACGCACAATGTGCTGGGAGATAAAGCATTAACAGAAATGTCAAATGGAATACATCCAACATTTATATAAACAAATGCTGTATCACATTTTGCATAACATTTTGTGGAGTTTACATCACACGTTACATAACCAATTGTATCTAATCCTACATAATTAGTATTTGGCGTATATCTCATAAAGTTGATGTCCAGACTATCAAAAATAGTTGCCGAACCATATCTTGCCGGATCAATGATTATTGGAACGTGAAGTTGGTCACCATCAGGATCATTGTCATTGGATTCTACATCAATTATCGCGGTGGTATTCATAGGTATCGATGCATAATCATCCTGTGCAAAAGGTTTCAGGTTTTCACCCAATAGACAAATAGTTTGCTCGTTTATGGCTCCGCCAGTTGATCCTGTAAATCCAAATCGCATCACAGGATCTCCGCCAAATACATTATTGATCATGTCATCAGTATGGGTCATGATCATTTTCAGTCCATCAGTATTTGTTGTACCATTATAGACGTCAGCCCACAGTTGCAGATTTTGAGTGCCGTCAGGATTTACATCCCATCGTATTTGAAAAAGATAACACCTATCGTCCTCTATATTATGGAAAACACTACCATCTGGATTATTCCCAGTTCCAAATGCATATCCTGGCTTTAGAGGAAGTGTCCTCCCTGTATTACCCTGTGCATCAGTTATTATTTGTTGACCACCATAAAGATCACCATTATAAATAACAGCAGTGTGATCCCATCCATAATATGGACTAATAACCTGGTTAACTCCATTTGCATCAGTGCCTGCATTTCCATCTGGGACATCTCTGTTGTTCCATGTGTCTAGCTCCACTGCTACGGAAGTTTGGATTTTATGATTTTCTCTGTAATTAGCATAGGGCCCCGGAATATCATTATCATCAACTCGACTTTCGTGTAACGCAAATCCTAAACCACCACCATCATCACCTGTTGCTGCGCCTAAATCCCAAGTTCTTCTACGACCATCGGTATCAATAATTACCTGTTGGCTGGTATCTGTAATTGTATCTCTTGGATCCTGATGCATTACAAACGCTAATCCGTCTGCGCCATTTCCATCCCGATCTCCCATATAGACGACAAAATTAAATAGTGTATCACTGGAGAAATCGACTTTATCAGCCCACCAGACAGCGCCAAATTGGTTATTAGCTTCCCAGGTGACAGTAAAGCATCTTTCTGAGCGTTTTACGGCATCATACTTTGGAATAAATGGGTTTTGAGCAATTGATTGTTCAATTGCTAAAATACTTATTGTGACTATTGAAAAAATGAATACTAATTTTTTGTAATTCATTTGTTTGAATTTCTCTGTTTTAAAAAATGAATTTGATGCAATAAAAATTCTAGGTTGGCCGCATGATTAAATATTAATATAATACAATAAAATATATAAATAATTATATTAGATTAATGCAAATCCATAAATTGTAACCATTGGGATTACATTCATTTTGATCTATACTTCTAATAAAATCATGTATGATATTCATTGAGTTTTTCATCATTATTATCAAACAATATCTACTATGTAAGGATATTAAATATTCGGTTTTAGTAACCAAAAAATTGGTTTCTATAAATGATCAAATCTTACACTAGTGATCCCTGAGTAAAGTTTACCCAAATGGTAAAAAGCTAAACAGTGCGATTTGGAGTTTTGTGAACTGTAATAAGAGTTGTTTTCTTGATATCACAATGAAATTGATATTGCCTGAATAGGTTAGTAGATTCGATGTGCTAAATCCCTCAATTCTGATATTATCTAAGAATGGTGATATTTCCAGTATGTACTTCGCTCGGGCCACAATTCAAAATATAATAATAAGCGCCCTCTGGTAATTCTTTTCCGTTATATAACGCGTCCCAGTCATTATTATATGAATTGGATTCATATACATTTTGTCCCCGTCTGTTAAAAATTCGAATGGGACAGGATTCATAAACATCAATATTATTTATGATCCAAATATCATTTTTGCCATCACCATTTGGCGTGAATGCCCTGGGTGCATCTACAGGTATGGCAATTTTTTCATCAACATATACTGTGACCACATCGGAATCTTTACATCCATAGCTATTCGTACCAATTACTGTATATTCCGTAGTAATAAGAGGTGAAGCCACGGGATTTGGAATACTCGAATCGTCAAGATCCTCTGCCGGTTCCCAGTCATAAAAATCAGCACCGTCAGCTCCAAGCTGTGCTGAACTACCGCTTTCGATGCGTTGACTTCCTGAAGTTATTTCAAGTACAACGTTATCAACTACTACTGCTTCAATTTCATCACTACTGGAGCATCCGGTATTTTTCCCGGAAACCACAGAATATATGCCAGATTTTGATATTGAAATTTTGGGCGTAGTTTCACCTGTACTCCATTCAATCTGACCAGGGTTTGCAACTACTGAAAGTTCAGAAGTATTTCCCTCACATAAATCCAAAATTCCACCGGGAACCTGCGCTCCATCAGCCATGATTTCCAAATCAAGAAATTCTGCAACTCCAACGATGTTTGTGTAAGTATCGCTGCAAGAGGTATTATTATATCCAACCTGTAGTATCACATTGAAGTCACCGGCTTTTGTATATGCGTGTTTTGGGTTTTTATCGGTTGATGTTGTACCATCTCCAAAATCCCAATTGAAAACAGGAATCTCGGTTCCATCGTAAGTAGAATTATTCTCAAACTGAATCAGTTCATTCAGACATGAACTTGTAATATCACTAAATAATGCTACTGGTTGTTTTACTTGTCTAATAGTCAATGTATTGCTTGTTTCAGTACAATTATATGAATCCCGGACCGATGCAATATATGTTCCCGATTCAGTCGAGTTATAAATATTTGCTGTGGCTCCAGCAATAACACTATTGTTTAATTTCCATTCGTAAGTTGCCTGAGAAATAAAAGGGACCGACAGTTCATTTGCTGTTCCTTCGCAGAATAAATCTCCTGCTGAAGATGATAATTCCAAAGCTGGAATGGAGTTGATTTCAACCAATTCAATTTTGGGATCCGTTTGACACCCTGCTGATTCCAATATCAGTGCATAACGTCCGCCGTCTTCAATAGTAGCATTGTTTATAGTGATTTCATTACCTGTAATAATTTCATCTTTGGGAGTTTTCCATATATAGTTTACACCTCCTACCAATTGAGCTGTCAGTTTAAAGTTACTTCCTTCACATACCACACCCGGATTGGTTATGGCAACTGTTGGGGGCAAATTATCACCCCCATCGGTAATGTTCACAGTAGCACTTTGTGAATCACAACCATCACCAAGGGATTTAATCGTAGCGTTATAGCTTCCTGCCTGGGTGATATCTACATTAAATTTTGTAGAGATAACCTGGCCCGTTGATATATTCTTCCATGCATATTCAACTTTTAGGGCAGGAGTGGTTCTCAAAGTGACAGGTTTATTGCTGCAAATTGGAGCTGGGGGTTTAGGTAATATTTCCGAAAACACGCAGTTTTTATTGCGTAGAAAAACAATCTCTTCTCGATCTGATTCAATGTATCCAATGTCCGGTTTGCCATCACCACTAAAATCGGAAAGATTCACATTGAATGATTTATCAGTATTTCCGATATAATAAGGGATATAAGATAAATTAGTACCTGAAGATGTGTTGATCAGGACGGTTAATTTTTCGGAGACATCTGTTGTTGCAACAATAATATCTGGGAGTCCATCTCCATTCAAATCTCCAATGTCTAGGCCCCATGGCAATCTTCCTGTTTCGATGTACTTTGGTGTACCAAAAATGAAATTATTTTCATCACCTGAATTAACCAATACATAAATATTATTGACATAATTTGTAATAACCACATCTTTATCTCCATCGTTATCAAGATCTCCAATTTTCACATTGACAAGATTTGCTCCCGCAATCGTCTTTTTTACCGGTGCCCCCATGGAGATATTTCCGGCGTTACTTTGATTTGGGATGAGGAAAACATCTGACTTATCCGAATTGCAAATAATCTCGGGTTTGTTATCGTTATTTAAATCCGCAACATCCAAACCTACTAAAGATCCGGCGGTTGTCTGGATGGTTTGTCTGGCTTCCGTTGGGAATTCAATACCATTTGAAGTGCTTTTGTTTCCGAAAATAAACACTTTTCCAACGCCCTGATCAGTCATTATTATGTCTGGTTTTCCATCCTTATCAAGATCATGAATTTTCAGCCTTCTTGTAGTGGAACTGCTTACGTTTTCGGAAAGTAATATGGTAATGAAAGGTTCGAATTTAATTCCCGTACTGCTTATATTTTTGAAAACATATATTCGATCGGCGTTTCCTCCTCCTTTACCAACAATAAGTTCGGGTTTTCCATCACCATCTAAATCGCCGCAGGTAATATTTCTTGCTGCCTTACCTATATTAAGGTTAACATCGTTAATTTTTTGAAATTTGATTTCTAACTGATTTGAAGCAGTAATATTTTGATAAACAGTTATTGAAGTCGCCCTTGCATCATCTGAATTGTTGGTAGCCGCAACATCATTGAGTCCATCACCATTAAAGTCGCAATTACACAAGTCAAACAATCCAATATCTTCATTTACTCTCAATGATTCTTCAATTCTTGATTCCTCAAAGTTGTTTCCGTTGAAGGCGAGATTAAAATGATTTTTTGAGTATCCTGTTAATTGAGATTTAAGATTAGTGACTGAAATACTATGATATGTTGCACCTGCAGGCGCCAGAACTTCTATTGTAAATTCAGTTGAGTTGAGAATTTGCCCTTTAGATGCGCCAAAGTGAACGCTCAGGTCACTTTTATTTTCGCTGAAGCCACTTCCGGTAATGGTGATAAAAGCTCCAAATGTCCCGGAATATTTATCAACTTTTGCAACATTCGGAATCTGTGCATCTACCTTTAATGTACATGCCAATAATGATATAACTACGAATAATATATTGTATCTTCTCATATTCAGATATTAAAAAGTTGCAAATTCATTTTTACTGAACCTGTAATACCCAATTTTCTCTAAATTTTGCACCAATAGCATTAAACCGTTCACTCGTATCTTTCGTTTCCTGCAGATCATCATTTTCAAAAATATAGACATAGTATATTTTAGTTTGAGAGATGTATCCGAATTTAGTATAGAACCCTTTAATAAATAATTGATCTGAATGTTCTTCTGCTTCCCTATAATTGCTAAAAGTTCCAACAACAACATAATTACCTTTTTCAAGTTCAAGGAGATGATCACCTTTGATCACCGTTTTTGGTCCTATATATATTCCTTCATCATCCAAAGTTGGTTCTATGTATTCCTCTGGAGCTTCTTCAACTTCAGCGATGATTTTGTCAGCGATCTGATCTAAATCGGGATCCTCAGTTTCTATTAATTCCCCGTTCTCATCAAAAGTAAACTCTTCTACAGCTTCTTCTTCCATCTGACGGATAAGTGCATCTTCCTCATCAATTTTTTCCGGTTCGGGAATTACTACGGGTGCTACAACTACTTTTGCCTCTGGTTCAGGAGTCACTTCGTCATCAAATTGAATATTGTATATATCCACTGTATCTTCTTCAACAGGAGATTCCTGCTCGGTAAAACTAATTGTGTCAACCGGTTCGGCCTGCTCATTTTCCATCTCGTCTAATAAATCCTGTAGCGCGTCTTCTTCATTGTAAGCCTCAGTTTCAACTGGAGGAGGAACGAAAGGATCATTTTCTACCTGGTAAATATTCTGTTCCTTTTGGGATGGCAGTTGTCCCATAGATCTGAGCATATCCCGTCTTTTTTGTATCAGGTTTACTTTTCCTTTCTTTTTCTTCTTGCCAAGAATTAAAGCAAGTTGTATATCATGGGTGCCATTGTTAAATGTAGCAGGTGCCACATTGAAAAATTCGTAAGCATATCCAAATTTCAAATTATCTTTGATATTTAATCCAATCATTCCGCTTGTGCCATAATCCTGCCTGTATGAAGCTCCGATCCAAAAAACGTCCATTAGATGTATCAATCCAATTGCCTCAAATTGTCCTGGAAGATCTTTAGTATAGTAATAGATCATAAACGGTTCGATGGCAAATCTCTCTTCAGATATTTCCCATTTGTAGCTTGTCATGAAGATAGCATCGTTTAGCGGACTTATTTCGCTGGGTGCAAATTCTGAGTTACTCAAAGTTTTAGTTCTAAAAATCTTTGGCAGTGATAGCCCGAGATTAAAGCCGTGGTTGTAGTAATTTAATCCTGCGTTCCCGTCAAGGAATACATTATTATCCAGCGCGTCAATAAATGCCGGATCATCAGGATCTATAGCATCAAGGTCAATGCTATTGAATCCGACTCCTCCTGATAAGGCAAAACTCAAATAGTGAAATTCATCAAAACTTGCACGATAACCGACTGTAAAAAGTGCGCGGGAGGTGTTTAGAATGCCTCGTTCATCATTCATTATGTGAACGCCAAAATTCACCTTTTCATTAAATATTGTGTGAAAATTGAATCCTGAAGTTACGGGAGCGCCTTCAATGCCGGTCCATTGTTGCCGTCTATATACGTACAGTGCAGGCCTGTCTTCAAAACCTGCATAGGCGGGATTATAGTAATATGGATTCACAAAAATCTGACTATTTAATGGCAGATCCTGTGCGAATACAGTCTGAAAGCAGAACAGAAATATTGCTATTTGAAAAAATAACTTCATAAATTATTTCCAATATTAAATATTAATTGATTTCAAAATTGCGCGAATTATAGTGAAATAATGCTCATGTTTTAAGTGATGTGTTATGTCTATAGCCTAAAATGAATAATAAGGGTTTGAATAAAGGAACAAGGGAATTTGGATGATATCTTTCCCTTTCTTCACAACGTTTCATTTATGCGTATTCCGTGCTTTATCAATTGATTTCGCCATCTATTCGTATGTATTAGTGATTTTTTATAACCTGATTATCTGTGTTTTATGTAGCTATGCATTAATTCATACTATAGGTATTAAAGCAATCAAAAACATGAATATATTTATAAATAATATAATTATACTCATTATGTCCAATGGTGAGATTTAATGATTTCTTTGGAATCGTTTAACTTTAATATAAAAGTTACCTATGTCTTAGTTGCCTTCTATTAACAGGTGTAATAAAAGCATAATAGATGATCATTTATTTACTTTGATTATTGAAAAAAGTTGAAATAGAGACCCTTCATTTATTATTTAGAATGAAAATATTTATTTCAATATCATTACTTGTCAACAGGGGAATTTAAATGGAGACTAATAAGAAAATCGTATTTTTTATTGTGTTCCTTTTCTTTACAGGGAGCTATTTAGGAGGACATGCTCAGACATACTTTGGGATTAAGGCTGGGGTTAATGCTACCAAAGTCTCTTTTGATAGCGAAGTTTACAAGAGGTTTTATGACTCAAAATTTAAACCAGGTTACACGGCAGGTGCAATTTTCCTAATTGAGAATAAAGAAAAATATGGGCTGTATGCAGAATTTCTATATTCTGTGAAAAATAAAAGTGTTGTAAGCAATGCCAATGATTATGAAACAAATATAGCTTCATATCACTTTCTTGATTTTCCTGTGATGTTCAGAATGAAATTCAAGAAACCAAAATACAACTGGTTTTTACAGGCCGGTCCTGAAATCAGCTATTGGTTGAGTGGAAGCGGAAAGTTTGATGTTTATGAAGCGGATAGAGATGAACTTTCCTCTTATGAATATAAGATTAATTTTGGTGAGCCAAAAAACACAACGGATTACATGAATGTTGAAGATGCAAATCGTTTACAAGTAGGGCTGGCCTTTGGAGGAGGAATGACATGGAAACTTAAGAATGCGAATTTCCTTTCACTTGATATGAGGTATTCCATTGGCCATACATTTATGGGAGGGTATGAAAGTGGAAGCATTCCAAACATTGGTCTTGTTGATAATTTTGAATATACAAATAATGTCTTATCAGTATCTGCTGTTTACTACTTTGATATCCTTGAGAAAATGAAGCTTAGTAAGAATAAGTACAAGAAAAGATAAGTATTCAGATCATTCTGAAAGCAGCCTAATCTCAAAACTCAACAAACTATGCAAAGTCGCCTTCAGGGGATTTAGGGGTATTATACTTTTCGTATTGGACTCATAATTATAATTTTTCATATTCATTGTTTTATTAGCTTTGTCATTGCGAATAAATCAAGAATAAAATTTGTCTGTAGCTAAAAGAGATATTGCTATTAGGAAATGAAAAATTTAAGTAATTCCATTTCAATAATTGGTTGTGGTTGGCTGGGGTTTCCTTTGGCAAAGGAATTGGCAAAGGAGCATTGGCAAGTAAAAGGATCTACAACCAGCGAGTTTAAGTTGGAAACCCTGAAATTGGCCGAAATTGAACCATTTTCCATAATGTTTCCTACTGAAAATAGTATTGATCCTGATATATTTAAAACTAAGATCCTCTTGATAAATATCCCTCCGGATCGCAAAAATCCTGATGTGATAAACAGCTATGAAGAGATAATAAATCAACTGTTACAGAATGCCAATAACGAGGGCAAATCCATTGAGAAGGTTATTTTCATAAGCTCAACTTCTGTGTATGAGAAAGCTCCCGGCATTTATGAAGAAAGCTGCAATATCCATCCGGATGATGAAATAGGGAGAGCAATTGTGGCCGCAGAGAAAATGATCATTAACAGTGGAATGCCTTATTTAATATTGAGATTTGGTGGATTGGCTGGACCGGGAAGGCATCCTGGTAAATTTTTAAAAGGGAGGAAAGAAATTAAATATGGAGATCAATCGATCAATTATTTACATTTAGATGATGCCATCGGGGTGATAAAGTATTTTGCATCTCATGAAATAAGCAATGAAATATTCAATGTGGTTGCTCCGCATCACCCGACAAAAAAAGATTTTTATGAGAAGATGGCTAAATCGATTGGATTAGAACCTCCCATTTTTTCTGAGTTGGCTTCTTCTGCTAAAAGAATAATATCTGTCGAAAAATTATTGAATAAAACAGATTATAAATATAAATATCCCGATCCAATGACCTTTGAATTTTAGAAGATCATAAAAATCTTTGATTTATTCTTCTTATCGGGAGTGGTTATAATTGCCCCTAAATAGCCTAAGCGAATAAAATACTCATGAAAATAGCATCTCTTGCAGACATAAAAAGAGCTTTGAAAGAAAGGTCACCAGATGACCTACTGGAAATTTGTTTAAAACTCGGCAGATTTAAAAAAGACAATAAAGAACTGTTGAATTATTTATTGTTTGAAGCTTATGATGAAGAAAGCTTTAAAAATGCCATTAAAGAAGAAATTGAATTTGGATTTTCAGAGTTGAATAAAAGCAATATGTATTTTGCAAAGAAAGGTATAAGAAGAATATTGAAGCTGGTCAACCGGCAAATAAAGTATTCCGGATTGAAACAAACAGAAGTTGAGTTGCTTATATTTTTCTGCCAGGAAATGAGAAAAACAGAAATTTCATTTAATAAAAGTAAAGTGCTCATGAATTTGTATGATCGCCAGATACAAAACATCCACAAAGCCATGGCTACCCTGGATGAAGATTTGCAATTTGACTATAAATCTGATCTGGAGGAGATACTCGCACCTTTATAAAAGATGATTATTTCTCTGAATAAAGCCCCCTTTAACTCGATAAGATTAAGCTTGTTTTTGCTCCATATATTCATCATAAGTGCCCAATTTATCTGTATATCCATCAGATGAGATTTCTATAATTCTTGTTGCAACAGTTTGCGTAAAAGTATGATCATGAGAGGTAAACAATACGGTGCCGGGAAAATTTTGTAAAGCATTGTTGAAAGCCGTGATGGATTCGAGGTCGAGATGATTGGTCGGCTCATCGAGAATTAGTAGGTTGGCGCCTGGCAGCATCATTCTTGATATCATACACCTTACTTTTTCACCACCGGAGAGCACATTGCATTTTTTCAGAGTTTCCTGTCCTGAGAAAAGCATTTTACCCAGAAAGCCACGAATATAGACTTCATCTTTTTCATCTTTGGAAAATTGCCGAAGCCAGTCGATCAGGTTATCATCTGAATTAAAATACTTTGAATTTTCATTTGGCAGATATCCTCTCGTAATTGTTTGTCCGAATTTAAATTCACCTGAATCTGCATTTTCTTCATTCATAAGAATTTTGAAAAGTGTGGTGATTGCCAGGGAATCCTTACCTACGAAAGCGATTTTATCTCCCTTATTTACAAAAAGATCCAGCTTATTTATCAGGGGCTTTCCATCGATTGATTTACTGAGGTTTTTAATCTCTAAAATCTGATCACCTGCAGTTCTGTTTTGAGTGAAAATAATTGCTGGATATTTCCTCGAAGAAGGTTTAATTTCTGAAATGTTTATTTTATCCAATAACTTTTTACGACTGGTCGCTTGCTTCGATTTGGCAGCGTTGGCGCTGAACCTGGCAATGAAATCCATCAATTCTTTTTTCTTTTCCGCTGCTTTTTTATTTGCGGAAGTTCTTTGGGAGAGCGCGAGTTGACTGGATTCGTACCAAAATGTATAATTCCCAGTGTATATCTTTATGGCACCGAAATCAATATCGGCAACATGAGTACAGACTGTATCTATAAAGTGCCTGTCGTGAGATACCACGATTACGGTATTTTTAAAATTCAGCAGGTAGTCTTCCAGCCATGATACAGTCTGAATGTCCAAATCATTGGTTGGTTCATCCAGAATTAGAATATCGGGATTTCCGAAGAGCGCTTGAGCAAGCAGAACCCGTACTTTCTGATGACCATTCAGCTCTTTTAATGGCGTGTAGTGAAATTTTTCTTTAATTTCTAAACCACTCAATAATGCGGCAGCATCAGATTCAGCATTCCACCCATCCATTTCTGCGAATTCCATTTCCAGATCAGAAGCTTTGTTGCCATCCTCTTCAGAAAAATCTTCTTTGGCATAGATGACTTCTTTTTCTTTCATTATTTCCCACAGTTTGCTATGTCCCATCATGACGGTATCGAGCACTGTTATTTCATCATATTCATGGTGATCTTGTCTAAGGACAGACATTCTTTTGCCAGGTTCAATATTGATAAAACCCGAATTTGGGGCCACTTCTCCTGTGAGAATTTTTAGAAAGGTTGATTTTCCCGCACCATTTGCACCTATTATACCATAGCAGTTACCAGGTGTAAATTTGATGTTTACTTCATCGAAAAGCACCCTTTTACCATAGGCCAGGGAGATATTATTTGTAGAGATCATATTGATTCAAGATTTTGAAGCCGCAAAAGTACGGGTTTTAAACAGTAATAGAAAACCGGATAATAATATAATCAGAGATTGATTTTTTTTCAGTCGAATTTCTGACAAATAATTTGATTTTGTCTTCTGAGCGAGCTTTTTTACAATAATATCTTTCTTTTTTGCGCAAATAGTTGAAATATCAAAACAGTATAAACATATCAAACATGGTAATAAAAGTCAGTAGGTTTTTACAAAAAGCAATTGGTTCAGTTTTGTTGATTTGGTTTTTACTGATGTTTGCTTTGGATACTTCAACAGCCCAGGAGATGAGCAACGAATCAGCTCATGCCAACATAAAAAAAGGAATTGGCATATCGGGTTACGATCTTGTGGCTTATTTTATCGATGATAAGGCCATTAAAGGGAACAAAAAGATTACCGCCATTCATAAAGGGATAACTTACTATTTTAGCTCAGGAGATCATAAAAAATTATTTTTGGAGAATACTGAGCAATATATTCCGGCCTATGGTGGTTGGTGTGCATATGCAATGGGGCTGGATGGGAGCAAGGTCAAAATCGATCCAAAAACCTTTAAAATAGTGGATGGTAAACTATATTTGTTTTACAATTTTTATCTCAACAACACCCTCAAGGATTGGAATAAAAATGAAAAGGAGTTGTTGGAAAAAGCAGATAGATATTGGGCGGAATTGATAAAGGAATAAAAAAGGCTTTCTGGATTGAAAGCCTTTTTTTGCGATTTCTTTATTTCATTAATTCAGGAACATTGGTATAAATCAAGTCACCATGCCATGGATCTCTGTATTTATTGACGGACTTAAAGAATTCTTTTCTTTTATCCTCATCCGGCCAATGAGCCTCAATTAGTTTACTATTTGTTGAGTTTTCTCTATCATTCATAGCTTCCAACTCAACCATAGATTTCATAACAAATACTTCTACCAATTCTCTACTGTCCGAACCATATAAATGTCTCATTGGATGGTAAGCTAAAATATCATCATTCTTATGAATCACATTTTCGATATACTCTTTTCTTAGTGCCTGAATCTCTTCTGTTTTCCCGTCTTCAGGCCATGCCATATGTGTGGTTCTGGCATAGTAAATCAGGGGCTTTGATGGTTTTTCTGCCAGGTTTTTACCTAGCGATAAACCGGAGTAAATCTCATCGGAGTGCATATTGCTGTAATATGCGCTTTGTTTTTTGAAAAAAGCTTTCCTCTCATCTTCATCGGGCCAGCCTTCCTTTGCGAGTTCACTACTTCTATCGGCAGCCTTTTCTACATTCTCCCAATTCGAATAAACTTGTACAAACAGAATTTCCGACATATCCGGAGTGTAATTGTGCAGCAACACATTTGTACCAATAATGTACTCATTTTTCATGGTGACTTTTTCATGATATTCAGTTTCCAATTTCTTCCATTCTTTCATGGAAAAATTCTCATATTCCATGTTCCAATGTGCTCTTGTAACTGAAATGATAGGAGGAGGGTCGTCCTGGGCTTTTACTTGAATTGTTGAAAAAGAAATTAGACAAAAAACAATTGTGACAATAAAATAATGCCTTTTCATGGGTTAAGGGATTTAGTTAATAATTGATTAAAATAGGTTAAGTCATCTGTTGGTTGCAGATAACAATTGAAATGTAGCAAAAATTTGTGATTTAAAAAATAAAGTAAAATTGTTTCACTGATTTCAACCCATGATAAAACTAATAAATGTTTAAAAAAGTATAATGCAATTGAATGAGATGAATATCCATAAATCTCGTAATCGAGTTTATATTTCTTTAAAATATAGTGCATTTATACACGTCAGAAAACAAATTCAAATTATTCTAATTTTGCCTTTGCCATACTCAGAAAAATTATGGCGTCTTTATAAGTTTTGAATCTTTATGATTATTTAAATAATTTGAGAATAATATAACAACATATATTATGGCACAGGTAAGATTGGAATTGAAAGATTTAACTATTTTAAGAGCTAAAAAATACTGGCAGATTTATTTTGTGATAGTTATCCAGCTTTCCTGGCTTGCAGCTTTAAAATGCGCCTCACAATTTTTCCTTAACGAACAACGGGTATCCTCCGGGCTATGACCTTATCGGAATGACTGTAAAAATTATTGGTTACCTCTATAAAACCTGTACGGCAATTCTTTTATATTTGGGATTAGGTGGAAGTACTAAATCTGCATTGAATATATTTAATGACTCATAAGTTCACTGAGAATCGAGAAGAACCGTATAATAAAATTAATGGAATCTACTACCCACTATATAAAGAACATGGTTTGTCCGCGTTGTATCGACACGGTAAAAGATATTTTTGATGAATTAAAAATAGAAACTACTTCGGTACAGTTGGGAGCGGTGGTTACACCCTCGGACATTTTACCAGCACAGAAAGTAGAGATCGAGCAAAGGTTGTCTGCAAAAGGATTTGAGTTGTTACAGGATAATAAATCCAAACTCATTAGTAAAATTAAAGCCATCATTATTGATCAAATTCACTATAAAGGGACTGCTCTGAAGGTCAATTTTTCAACTGTTATCGCAGATAAATTAAATCATGGATATCCATCTCTCAGCAGACTTTTTTCTTCTGTTGAAGGTATTACCATTGAACGATTCATCTTGAAACAAAAGGTTGAGCATGTAAAAGAATTATTGTTTTATGACGAATTGACCTTATCAGAAATCGCCTTTCAGATGGATTACAGCAGTGTGGCACATCTTTCTGCTCAATTCAAAAAAGAGACGGGCATGACACCTTCCGAATTTAAAAAAATGCGAAAACCGGGTCATAAATCCCTGGACTCGCTGTAGAGAGCGCAACTGGTTCTCATTGAGATTATAACCTACCCGTGGACAAAATCATATAAAGGATTCTCTCAATTATGTAACAAATATTCTGTCCTCCATGCTGACTTTTGTAAAGTAAATTATAAAATCATGGAACAAGAAGCCGTCGTAATAAGTAATTATTCTAATACAACTAAGGAGAATCTCAAGGTATCAGGAATGACCTGTGCTTCTTGTGCCATCAGTCTTGAAACCTATCTGAAACCACTCGATGGCGTAGCCAATGTATCAGTAAATTATCCAAACCAATCCGTTGCAATTGACTATGATAAAAATGTAGTATCTATAGAAAAGATACAAGAAACGGCAAAAGAAATTGGCTATGATATACTCACGGGAGAAACCAATGAGACACAGGAAACTTTTGAAAAAATAGAAGCGAAAAGGTTAGATTCACTCAAATCAAAGCTGGTATTTTCGGCTATTTTTTCAGTTCCAGTATTTATTATGGCCATGTTTTTTATGGGTCAAATTCCTTACGAAAACTGGATCATGATGGGACTTTCTATTCCTGTACTATTTTGGAGTGGGGCTGAGTTTTTTGTGATTGCGTGGAAAAAACTGCAGCATTTCTCTGCCAACATGGATACCCTTGTCGCCTTAAGCACAGGCGTAGCTTTCTCCTTTAGTGTATTTAATACTGTTTATCCGCAATATTTTCTGGATCGGGGAATGACTCCCCATGTATATTTCGAATCAGCCGTTATCATTATCACGCTTATCCTTTTAGGAAGATACCTAGAAGAGCGGGCAAAAAGTAAAACCTCCTCTGCGATAAAAAAGTTGATTGGTTTAAGGCCAAAGCAGGTAACTGTTATTAGAAATGGCGAAGAACAAGTCATTTTGTTTGATGAGATTATCAAAGGGGAACGTATTATTCTCAAACCCGGAGACAAAGTTCCTGTCGATGGAAAGGTTAAAAATGGAAGTTCTTTTATAGATGAAAGCATGATTTCCGGAGAGCCCATCCATATTGAGAAGGTGAGGGGAGATGAAGTTTTGGCGGGAACTATAAATCAAAAAGGAGCTTTAGTAATAATTGCAAACAAGGTAGGAAATGAGACTTTGCTCTCTCAAATCATACAACTTGTAGAGCAAGCGCAGGCCAGCAAACCGGCCATTCAAAAACTGGTCGATAAGGTTGCCGGCATATTTGTTCCTATAGTTATTGGCATTTCAATTCTTACCTTCATTGTTTGGTATATTTTTGGCCCTGAACCTCCCATTACCTATGCTTTGCTTGCACTTATTACTGTGCTGATCATCGCTTGTCCTTGTGCTTTGGGGTTGGCAACTCCAACTGCATTAATGGTTGGGATCGGCAGAGGGGCACAACAGGGAATTCTGATTAAAGATGCGCAATCACTGGAAACAGCTTACAAAGTTGATGCCTTAATTCTGGACAAAACAGGTACTATAACGGAAGGTAAACCTAAAGTGACTGATCTCATTTGGGCAACAGGGGTTCGCTCCGGTCAACTTGGAAAAATACTGTTAGCAATAGAAGCCCATTCTGAGCACCCCATAGCTGAGTCCATTGTTCAATACTTAAAAGAGATTAATACAAAAAGAATTACCATTGACTCATTTGAAAGCATTACAGGAATGGGGGCGAAAGCTATATTCGAGGACAGTACATTTATGGTAGGCAACCAAAAATTAATGTTGGAACAGGATATAGAAATTTCAGAAGATCTATTGCAAAAAGCTGAATCCTTAAAATCCGAGGCTAAAACAATTGTATTCTTTAGTCATAATAATAAAGCTGAAGCAATTATTGCTGTTGCAGATAAGGTAAAAGAAAACGCTCCTGATGCTATTCGAAAGATTCAGCAGATGGGCATTGACGTTTATATGTTGACCGGTGACAATGAAAAAACGGCCGCAGTCATTGCAGAAAAGGTTGGCATAAAGCATTTTATAGCAAATGTGATGCCCACAGACAAAGGCAATTTTGTTGAAGAATTGCAAAGAAAAGGAAAAACTGTAGCTATGGCGGGAGATGGAATAAATGATGCACATGCACTGGCTCAATCCGATGTTGGAATTGCAATGGGAGGAGGAACGGATATCGCCATGGAGAGCGCTTCTATTACTTTGATGCATTCGGATTTGAGACAAATTTCAAAAGCTATTAAGCTTTCAAAGGCCACCATGAAAACGATTCGCCAAAATTTATTTTGGGCGTTTATTTACAACCTGGTAGCCATTCCAATAGCTGCGGGCATACTTTATCCGTTGTTTGGGTTTCTTTTGAATCCAATGATAGCAGGAGCTGCGATGTCAATGAGTTCAATTTCAGTATTGACCAACAGCTTGAGATTAAAGAAAAGTGTAATCAATTGATGTACAGGTAACACCAAAAGAATAATGATTGAATACGAGAATGAATATTTAGCAAATAACCAACTTTATAGCATTTATACACTCATACTAAAATAATTATAGAACCAATAATTTCAGCAAATATGAAAACGGTAAAATATAAAACCAATATCAATTGTGAAGGATGCATCAAATCAGTAACTCCTTTTTTAAATGTACTAGACAATGTTGATAACTGGAAAGTTGATATTGAAAATCCGGATAAAATCCTTGAAGTAAGTCTGGAAGATGAAAATCAAAATGTTGTGATTGAAGCTGTAAAAAAGGCAGGTTATGAAATTAAAGAGTTATAAGGGACCTTTGAAATGATATTAAAACTGAATTATTCCCTTAGAAGGTTAAAAAGTGAAAATTTCATAACATATTGTCAAAATAATATAAATCTAACAGATATCGCACACGTATATTTACATGAATTTTAATTTAACGCTTAGGTGAAAAATATTTTCCACATATCTTTTTTTATAGTTCTTATGGGAATAGTTATCTCTGTTCCTATTACCAATCATTATTGTGGAGGAATATTGACTCAGGAAACAATGAGTCAAAGTGATGAACATGCCTGTTGTGCACAGGAGGAGGAGAGCGCTTCAAATGAATGCTGTGAAATTGAGATTCATTTCTTTAGCGAGGATCATCACTTAAATATCACCTTTTCAAATTTCGAACTGGACAATTTATCAGATTATTGGACAGAAAATTTACTTTTCGATGTTGACCTTAGATTTGACACATATCAATTTACAAAAGGTTATATAAATTCATCTGACACACCTCCCAAAAATGAGACAGGATTGTACAAGTACGTGCAATCACTTCTTATTTGAATCACTTCAATAAATTCTTATTTAAATTCCTTTTAAATAAGACCATCATTATCTTATTAAGACAACTATAAATAATCTAAATTGGAGATTAAATTCTAATTCTTATGTTAAATAAATTAATCAGATATTTCTTAGAGAACAAGTTGGTTACGACAATGATTGTCATAATTTTCATTGGTTGGGGAGTATCAACTGCTCCTTTTAACTGGAAACTTGATTGGTTCCCAAGAGATCCAGTACCCGTGGACGCTATCCCGGATATTGGTGAAAACCAGCAAATCGTATTTACTACCTGGATGGGTAGATCGCCTGAAGATATTGAGGATCAGATTTCTTATCCTCTTACTACAGCATTATTAGGAATTCCGGGAGTTAAAACAATTCGAAGCAGTTCAATTTTCGGACTATCAACAATCTATCTAATTTTTGATGAGGATGTTGAGTTTTATTGGAGTAGAACAAGAATATTAGAAAAGCTCAATTCCCTTCCTGCCGGAACTGTTCCCGCAGAAGTGCAACCTGCTTTAGGACCTGACGCGACAGCTTTAGGGCAAATATTCTGGTACACACTGGAAGGAAGAAATCCAAAAACAGGAGAACCGGCAGGTGGTTGGGACCCCCAGGAACTACGGATGCTTCAGGATTACTACATTGGTTATTCACTGACTTCTGCACAGGGTGTTTCAGAAGTAGCAGCTATCGGAGGATTTGTCAAAGAATATCAGGTTGACATTGACCCACAAGCAATGAAGGAATACAATGTGAATGTGGCGCAAATCATGAATGCCGTCAAGAAGAGTAACCTCGATGTTGGCGCCAGAACCATGGAATATAACAAAGCGGAATATCTTGTAAGGGGTCTTGGTTATATTAAAAATCTTGGAGATCTGGAAAAAGCTGTTGTGGCTGTACATAATAATACAGCAATTCGGATCAAAGATGTTGCCCAGGTACATTTTGGCCCCGCGACAAGAAGAGGGGGGCTCGATAAAGGAGGTGCTGAAGCAACCGGAGCGGTAGTAGTATCACGATTTGGAGCAAACCCGTTGCAGGTAATTGAGAATGTAAAGAAGAAAATAAAAGAAATTTCACCAGGATTACCCTCAAAGGTACTGGCCGATGGTACAGTTTCTAAAGTTACAATAGTACCATTTTATGATCGATCCGGTTTGATTAATGAAACCCTGGGGACGCTTGAAGAAGCGCTTGAGCATGAAATACTCATCAGTATTATCGTAGTGATTGTACTAATGATGAATATACGGGCTTCAATAATTGTTTCCAGTTTATTGCCAATAGCAGTTCTGATGACTTTTATAACGATGAAATACTTTGGAGTGGACGCCAATGTAGTAGCGCTTTCGGGGATTGCCATTGCCATCGGGGTGATGATCGATGTCGGTGTGGTGTTTACTGAGAATATCATCCGGCACATGGAAATGCCCGAGAATCATGGCATAAAAGGCAGGAGAATGCTGGAGGTTGTTTATGAGGCGTCAGTTGAGGTGGCGTCTGCTATTATGACGGCTCTTTCTACAACAATTGTAAGTTTTCTGCCTGTGTTTGCGATGGAAGCACAAGAGGGGAAATTGTTCAAACCCTTAGCATTTACTAAGACATTCGCTTTATTAAGTTCATTATTACTTGGCTTGATATTGATTCCCGCACTTGCTCATACAGTTTTATCTATTCGATTTGATAAGGAGAAATCAAAAAAAGTTTGGGCAATTGTAATTGCCTCACTCGGCTTAGCATTCTTAATCATTTATGGTAGTATTCCGGCAATAGCGCTTATCCTGTTTGGCGTTAACAACTTCTTTGAATCCAGATTACCTGAAAAACAACAGGTGTGGACCAATAGAATTAACACGGCCATCATTTTATTAACAATGGTTTATTTTCTGAATTCCGCATGGATGCCACTTGGTGCACAAAACAGTTTTATCATAAACTATCTGTTCGTCATCATTCTTATATCATCCATTCTTGGAGCGCTGCTTGGTATTGTTCACTTTTATCCACAGATGTTAGGATGGTGTTTAAATCATAAATGGACATTTCTTACCATACCAACTTTTGTAATTCTGTTTGGAATTACTACCTGGCAGGGATTTGAAAATATTTTTGGATCTGTTGCTGATGGCGCAAATGCAATTGGCTGGGATATGCGGCAAACAGATACGTGGAAAAAATTGGATAGTAAATTGCCGGGAGCCGGAAATGAATTTATGCCCTCTCTAAACGAAGGCTCATTCTTATTAATGCCAACAACGATGTCGCATTCCGGGATCGAAGAAAATACGGAAGTAATCAGAAAACTCGATTCTTATGTAGCTGAAATTCCCGAAGTTGAGTCAATTGTGGGTAAATGGGGAAGAGTAAACTCTGCGCTGGATCCTGCTCCAATATCGATGTTTGAAAACACAATTAATTATAAACCGGAATTTATTTTAAATGAAAACGGTCATAGAATGAGGTTTAAAGTAAATAAGGATAATGAATTTATTTTAGCCGATGGCACGATCTACAATCCAAAAGAAGACGGTTTTAGATTAATAGAGCGGGAACACCTGATTGAAGACAGAAAAAGAGGTAAATACTTCAGGCAATGGAGATCTCATATAAATTCTCCTGATGACATTTGGCAGGAAATTATAAAAGTAGCCAAAATTCCGGGAATGACTTCCGCTCCAAAGCTTCAGCCAATTGAAACACGTAACATCATGTTATCAACAGGTATGAGGGCGCCCATTGGCATCAAGGTATTTGGGCCTGACCTTGAAACTATCGAAAAAGTAGGATTGGATTTGGAAAAAATCCTCCAGAAGGTTCCAAGCATCGAATCGTCATCTGTGTTTGCCGATCGAATCGTTGGGAAGCCTTATCTGGAATTCGATGTTAATAGAGACGAAATTGCGCGATACGGTCTGACAATGAAAGATATTCAAAATTATATTGAAGTAGCCATTGGGGGAATTCAATTGTCAACTTCCATAGAAGGCCGCGAGCGGTTCCCGATTCGGGTTCGATATGCGCGTGAATTCCGTGACAATCCTGATGATGTAAAGAATGTGTTGATTCCTACGCCATCCGGCGCTCAAATACCTTTGGGAGAATTAGCGGAGGTAACTTACAGAAGGGGCCCTCAGGTTATAAAAAGTGAAGATACTTTCCTGGATGGTTATGTGATTTTTGACAAAAAACAAGGTTATGCTGAGGTAGATGTTGTTGAGGAAGCCCAGGAATATATCAATGCACTGTTGGCCAGTGGCGATTTTGTATTGCCTCCAAATGTTACTTACAAATTCACGGGTAACTATGAAAATCAGATACGTGCGACAAAGCGTTTGTTGATTGTGGTCCCTATATCACTTCTGGCCATTTTCATGATTTTATATTTTCAATTCGGCCAGGTACAACCCACATTAATGGTATTTTCCGGGATATTTGTTGCCTTTTCGGGCGGATTTATCATGCTGTGGTTATATGGTCAGGAAGGTTTTATGAATTTCAATATAGCTGATGTTGGTATGAGAGACCTGTTTCAAATGCATACTATTAATTTAAGTGTTGCAGTTTGGGTAGGATTCATTGCCCTGTTTGGTATAGCCACCGATGACGGTGTAATTATGGGAACCTATATAAAACAAACCTTTGAGAGAGAAAAACCTACTACTATTAAAGCAGTTCGAGAAGCTATTATGCATGCCGGTATTCAAAGAGTACGTCCAGCGATGATGACTGCCGCAGTTGCCGTTATTGCTTTGATTCCAGTTTTGTCTTCAACAGGAAAAGGATCAGATATCATGGTGCCAATGGCCATTCCTTCTTTTGGAGGAATGTTAATACAGGTGATGACCATGTTTGTTGTTCCCACACTGTATAGTATGTGGCAAGAACGTATTATTAATAAACAATTAAAATCTGCTTCATAATGAAAATAAAGAGGATAAAAAAATATATAATATTGGTACTGATGGTATTCAGCGCCAATCTCTTACTTGCTCAGAAAGATGAGTATGTTCAAGATCAATTGGATTCGATGGTAGTAGCGGATTCTCTGAATTTAACAGATCCGCTGGATGCTTACTTAAAAACTGCGGCGGAGAATAATCCAAGATTAAAAGGTTTATTTAACAGGTATCTGGCAGCTATGGAACGATTGCCACAGGCAAAATCCTTACCGGATCCGACGGTGATGTTCAGCTATTTTATAAGTCCGGTTGAGACCCGGGTGGGAGCACAGCGGGCAGGCTTGTCAGTAAATCAGGCTTTCCCTTGGTTTGGCCAATTGGCAGCGCAGGAACAAGCAGCAGCAAACATAGCCCAGGCAAGGTTTGAAGCTTTTGATGACGAGCGTAATAGAATATTTTTTAGAGTTCGCTCAACCTATTACAATCTTTATGTGTTGGAAGCCGCGATCAGGATTACTGACGAAAATATAGTATTACTTGAAACCTTCAAGCAATTGGCAAATGTTAGATTGGAATCAAATCAAGGCAGCGCCGTTGACCTGTTGAGAGTTGAAATGGATTTGGCTGAACTTCAGAATGAATTGGAATATCTCAAAGATAGCAGGCGGCCTATAGATGCTGAGTTTTATGAGCTTTTAAACAATGATAGTATTGGGGAAATTATAATTCCTGATACACTTTCTACAATTGCCATATTTGATGAAACGGGAGCCTTACTTGATTCAATGCTTAGTAAAAATCCAAATCTCAGGAAAATTGATTCTGAAATCAATGCGCTGATTAACGAGGCAGTTGTAGCTAAGAAGATGGGAAACCCATCCTTCAACATTGGGTTGGCTTACACGAATATTGCTAAAAGGACTGATGTCGAAGATTTTTCTGACAACGGGAAAGACGCCTTCCTTTTTCCTCAAATTGGTATGAGTATTCCAATCTATCGAAAGAAATACCAAGCCATGGTGATGGAAAAAGAGTTGCTTAGAACATCTAAAATACAAGAAAAGGAAAACACAGAAAATTCGTTAGTGACAGACCTTGAAAAGGTATGGCGTGATTACCTGGATGCTCAAAGAAGGGTTAATTTATTTAGGTATCTTACCCGACTGGCCGAGCGATCTCTTGATATATTGTTAGCGGAATACACTTCGGACGGAGCTGATTTCGAAGAAATATTACGTATGGACAGACAACTTTTAAATTATGAATTGGAATTGGAAAGAGCACGGGGTGATCAAAACACCAGCGTGGCTTTTATAACTTATCTAACAGCAAAATAAATAAAGAAATGAAAATTATAAATCAGTTAAAAAATCGAAATTCATTAATATACCTGGGTATAATGGTGATCGGTATATTTCTTGGATGGGTAATATTTGGAAATAGCGGATCACCGGCAAGCTCTGATGGCTTGCAGGAAGAGCATGTAGCAGGGGATCATCAGGCTGGCACGGTCTATACCTGTGCGATGCACCCACAAATACGCGAAGATAAGCCTGGCAATTGTCCTATATGTGGCATGGAGCTTGTTCCGATAGTGGATGATACAGATGAAGGAGATGCTGGGGATTATACAGTAAAACTCAGTAATGCTGCTATGAAAATTGCAGAAGTATCAACTTCTGTTATCCAAAAGAAGACTCCATATAAAGAGATTTATCTTCCGGGCAGGGTAATGCCTGATGAAAGAAAGATCTCTGAATTAACGGCAAGATTTCCCGGAAGGATAGAAAAACTGCATGTTAATTTTACCGGTCAAAAGGTAAGAAGAGGCCAGGTGTTGGCACAGATATACTCTCCTGAGTTGGTGACATCTCAAAAAGAACTTTTTGAAGCAATGAAATTAAAAGACACGAATCCCAATTATTACCGGGCTGTTAGAAATAAATTAAAATTGTGGGATTTGACAGAAGCACAAATTGACGAAATCGCCGATTCAGGTGAAGTAAAATATTATTTTGATGTTCTTTCTCCTCTTTCCGGAACAGTAACAATGCGGCATATTGCCCTTGGTGATTATATTAAGGAAGGAGATGCACTTTTTGAAATTGTTGATCTGAGTCATGTGTGGGTCATATTCGATGCCTATGAAAGTGATATACCCTGGGTCAAAATGAGAGATAAAATAAAATTTACCATTAAATCTATCCCGGATAAAGTGTTCGAAAGCACAGTTACCTTTATAGATCCAGTGCTTAATCCTATGACCAGGGTTGCAGGTGTACGCACAGAACTAAATAATCCTAGAGATATATTGAAACCCCAAATGCTGGCATCCGGCATGTTAAAAACAATGTTACCCGGAAGCAAAGATCAGTTGTTAGTTCCAAAATCAGCGGTATTATGGACAGGGAAAAAATCTGTAGTATATGTAAGGACTAATAGCCATGACAATATGTTTCGGTTTACTCAAATTGAGTTGGGCGCAGATGCCGGTGAGTATTATGTAGTAAGAGAGGGTTTGAATGATGGCGATCTCGTCGCATCTAACGGCGTCTTCAAAATTGATGCAGCCGCCCAACTCAAGGGTGAGCAAAGCATGATGAATCCCGAAGGAGGAAAGCAATCACTTGGTGGCATGGCCGGTATGGATATGGGTGGAGGTGATAAATCTAAAGAAGAACCTTCCGGAAATGAAAAGCAACAAGGGAATTCTGCCAAAGATATGGGCGCTATGTCTGTAGATGAAAATTTCAAAAAACAACTCACAGCTGTGTATGAAGCACAATTGTCTTTGCAAAAAGGATTTTTGAATACTGATTCAAAAGAAGCAAAGGAAGCGGTATCTGTAGTTGAGGAAGCGATAGAAAAGGTGGATATGAGCCTGGTGAAAGGAGATATGCACATTTTTTGGATGAATAGTATGAAAGGGTTAAAAGGTTCATTGGATGTTATCAAATCTACAAATGATGTAGAAAAACAACGATTGGCATATGCTGATTTTAATGATGAATTATACAAATCTATAAAAATGTTTGGAGTTTCCGGAGTTACTATTTACTACCAATTTTGCCCAATGGCGCGCAATGGAGATGGCGCATACTGGTTGAGTGAAACTGAGGAAATAAAAAACCCTTATTACGGAGAAGCCATGCTTACTTGTGGTGAGACTAAAGAAATTATTAAATAGCGTCTCATTTTCAACGGGTTAATATCTACTTTCATAAAACCCGATTTTAAACTAAATCGGCAACAATATGAATTTGTTTAGACAAAGTAAATTCGTATTGATAGGAGAAATTATTGCCCGGATATAATTAAACAAGAAATGAAAAAGTTAAATTATTTATTTGACTCCTTTTCTTATAATGATCATACAAAGATCCACAATCCTATCTGTCAGGGTGTATTACGGGTCAGTTTAAATACAAACGAAAATAAATTTTAATCAATTATTTAATAATCAAAAGTTAATCAAAATGAAAAAGCAAATTATGTTGGCGTGTTTATTATTTATCACAATCGTAGGCACAAGTTTAGCCCAGATGGATCATTCATCTCATATGAATATGAAGAAACATAGTGATATGGATATGATCGAGAAATACAATGTTGATGCGAAATTTCAGGAGCAATTAAAAAATGTTGTAGATGCAAACCAAAAATTGGGCGTTGCATTTTTGAACGATAATAAAGCTCAAATTAAAAGCAATATCACTGAATTTTCAAGTCAATTATCAAAGGTGGACATGTCACTTCTCGAAGGAGATGCGCATCACGCTTGGATGAGCTATTCAAAAGAATTGAATTCGGAAACCAAACAAATTATCGAATCCAATGATATTGCAAATCAAAGAGTTCATTTAGCTAAACTGAATGAGGCGCTATATAAAAGTCTAAAGGCATTCGGAACTGGTGGTGCTGAGGTCTATTACAATCATTGCCCGATGGCTAACGGAGACGGTGCAAATTGGCTTACCACTTCAAAGGGGATTCAAAATCCATATATGGGCCAGGCTATGCCTACATGTGGATCTAATAAGGAAATTTTAAATTAATCTAATTTTTAAAATCCTGTGGAAAGGGATTCCTACCGGCTGATTGGTTGGTATGAATATATAGGAAACCTTTTCTATCAGGGATCAAAATATCAAAATTATGAAAAAATCAATTTTTTATATTTCTATTGTAGTAGTGTTAGTTTTCAGTATTTACACACTGTCTGAGAGTTCATGGTTCGAAGAATCAAATGTGCCGGAAGTGTCAAATATAACTAGCGTGTCTAACGTGTCTGAGGTCTCAAATAAGGAGCCTGATGTAAAACTTAAAACTGAGTTGGTTTGTATGGTAAATGACGCCTTTATGGGGATCAAGCAATTCCCAGTGCCAATGGGTGATAAAATGTACTATGGTTGTTGTGAACAATGTGTAGATAAAATTAAAAACAACCGTCAGTTTAGATATGCAAAAGATCCGCTAACAGGAGAAGAAGTTGATAAAGCTTTGGCATTTATAGTTATGAAATCTGAGAAAGATCATAGTGTATATTATTTTAAATCTGAAAATAACTATAGTAAGTTTCAGGATAAGCTTAATTAAAGTCTGTCTATAAAGTTTGTCTGCCAGCGGCAGGCAGACTTTCTCTCAAAATGATTACTGTACTTAATCCTTCTCCCAAATTTAGAAATAGCAAGGATGAAATACAGTGAATTGAGAGAAGCTATAATGAAATAATGTGACTCAAACTTAAGGTTATTTATAAATTAAGAAAAATGAAAAAAATCCTTTTAATATCCATTTGTTTATTGGCATTTGCATGCACCGGTAAGCAAGATAATGCATCAGGTGAGCACGCAGATGATCATTCTAATCATACTCAAGAGAATGAGGTTGCAACTCCTGGAAAGCAAGTAAAAAGTCCGCATACGGAGGTTATGGCAATGTTAGGAGGAAATCATATTCACATTGATTACAGCTCTCCACGCGTTCGAGGGCGACAGATATTTGGCGGATTGGTGGCCTTTGGCGAGGTGTGGTCCACAGGGGCTCATAAGGCCACAGCAATTAGTTTTACCCAGGATATGGTCATCGAAAATAAGGAGGTGAAAGCTGGTAAATATGCTCTTTTTACCATTCCCGGTGAAAAGGAATGGGTAGTAATTCTAAATAAAATCTGGGATCAACACCTTGCAGATAAGTATGATCCCAAAGAAGATATTTTAAGGCTGAATGTAGCTCCTAAAGTAGAAGAAAGCAGTGTGGAAGAGCTGACATTTAAAGTCATCCCGAAAGATGACAATTCTGGAGTTATCAGGTTCCAGTGGGATAAAACATCAATTGAATTTAATATCAGGAATAAGTAGGGTACTGCTATTTTAATGGAAATAATGGTTTCCCTGATGACAAAAGTACCGAATCAGAGATTATATTGTGAATTTGGAAAGAACGGGAAATGATTAAAAACCTCAGGGTTCCTATTTTTCAGAATTTTCAACTCTTTAATATCTCGGTCTCCTAACACCCAGCAACAGTCTTTTCCAAATGCAGGGGATAATTGTTAAGATTAAAAAAAATATCATTCCGAAAGCTTCAAATAGCCCCTGTCTATAAACTCGATATCTGGCTCAGAAAATTCGCTATCAAGCCTCGTCTTCCTTAGTACGAATTACGGTGGACAAGGGCTTCTGCAGCTCGAAAAATGTGCGTCCTGATAAGATCATCGGGATGACCATTTTGAGAACAAACCTGCCGGAAGGCCTAGCGCAGAGATGGGACGTTATGGACAGTCTCTGGTTAAACTCTCATATGTCTTTTAACTGACAGTGTTGTAGCTATTTAATGTCGTATCGCTGACGAGGAAGCAGCGTATAAGGAAATAAGTTTAAGCATGTTAAATTTAATTTTAAAAAAATGACTTATTCCAAAAAACAATCCCTTACCTATGTTTTAATAATTATGCTATTCGCTTTTCTAATGGCTTGCTCAGAGGATGATCCTAATCCACCTGTTCCGCTTATTCAGACCGTAACTGCGACAAGCTCTGCTGATTATTCAGATCAGTTGTTCTTTACTGGCAGCAAAAATTCGGAAAGTGGTAAAATTTATGAAGTATTGCCAGGGCCGGCAGCAATCAATCCTGCGATGTCTCCTACGCCATTTTCCAATGGCATTAAAATGACAGACGGTATGTATGAAATAAAAGTAGAAGATAATGTAGATGCCGATTCACCAAACTCGACCGATGCTGTATCTTCCGTTAAAATTGAGTTCACAGCAAATAATGGTAAAAAATTCAAGATTGATGGAATAAACATAATTCATAAACCGGATGGAATGGGCGATCATACCTTTTACGGTGGTGTTGGACTAAATAAAATGATGCATGGAAATACTGGAATTGGGGTAGGATTAATGCCCAAAATGCTCGCATATATCACGCTTTGGGGGATGACTGATTTGAAGGATGCCGAAACCGGTGAAGTTGTTGCTTCGAACAGGATCGTTCACATTATGGTTGCCTCCAAGGTCAGAAATGAGAAAATGGAATTGATGACAGAGGTAGAAACCGATAAATCAGATCATGATACCTGGATGGCAGAAACACACGTAATTTTAATACCACAAGATAAGGATGGCAATCCTTCACCAGTCCCTGGTACTGATCACGGATTTATACATATGATGTGGGAAAATGTTGAATTAACAGACGCAAATAGGGAATGGAAGCAGGTGTATGAAATACTTCCTGGCCCTGCCGCTGTAAACGCCGCAATGTCTCCAACTCCATTTTCCAATAAAGTTGCTTTCGGATCCGGATCATATTCCTTTAGCGCCATGGATAAAACTCCTGAAGATTCAGAAACATCAGAAGATATTGTTGAGAATGTAGATATAAAATATCAAAGACCAAACGGTGAAATGTTCATGATTGATGAAATTAAAATTATTCATAAAGCAGATGGAACCGGGGACCACTCGTTTTTTGGAGGTGTTGGCCTCAATAAAGAAATGCACGGGAATACAGGTATTGGCAATGGATTAATGCCCAAAATGTTGTCTTATATAACTTTTTGGGGAATGACAGATTTAAAGGACGGTGATGGCAATGTGATCGCTGCAAACAGATTAATCCATGTTATGGTGTCTTCGCGAGCAAGGACCTCTGACCTGAAATTATTAACCGATGTGGAAAATGATGTCACTGATCGTTCTGCTGACCAATATGAAACACATATAATTCTACCACCATTAGATACTGAAGGTAATAAATCTATGGTGCCGGGTACAGGGCATGGATTTCTGCATCTCATGTTTGAAAATGTGGCGCTAACTAGTAAATAATTAGAATTGTTAATAAAGGAGGAATTATTGTTATGTGATTGGTATTGAAGCGCTTGCTTATATTTCAAAACGCTGTGCGACTCGTTGCCAGATGTTTTGAAACATGTTTATTTGCTCTTCAATATCATCACATTGTTTTTCTTTGTTTTAATACTAAAACCGCTGCATAAAATCTTATAAAACTATAGTGAAATTTTGTAACAAAACAACCTGTCTTTCTATTTAAATTTGTTATGAGCATTTTACTTTTATCATTATAATTTTAATAAGATGAACGAAGATTATACAAAGGTTTTAACATTTGAAGCATCTGTTAAAATGGATTATTCTCAAAAAGATTTAATTGATAATAAAATTAGTTCAACATCTGGGATGGAATTGCTAAGGTGGACACCTGATTATTTTAAAATTAAATATTACCCGCACTTGTACGATGAATCAGAACTTATAAGTGAATTCAATAAAATGGGTATTAAATCCAGAAAACACAGTAAGGGAAGCTGGTTGAACAATTTTTTAAATACGATAGCCAAAGAAAATAAGAAGTCTTTTGGCGATCACAGGTTAGATTGTTGTGATTTGGGTAAAGATTAAATACGGATAAAGCTTTTTTGGGACTTTTGTTCTCCCACTATTCTTGGCTTTAGAACAACTATAGTCATGTATTTTTTTACTTTCATTTAATAAGGTATTATGATTACCTCAAGAGGAATGTTATTAAATAATTGCTGAGGAGAATGCACCGGAGAGGGAAAGGATAGTGATAATTTCATAACATAATATTGAGATTTTGTAAATCGGAACTCACCTATTATCGTATCTTTATATAGAACTTAAAATTCAATTACTGAATGAAATCGGTATTTCAGTTATCGGCGTTAATATTACTAATTGGAATGGTCACAGTAGTGCCCATAAGCAAACATTATTGTAGCGGAATGATTGTTCATGAAACTATGTTTCAAAATGGTGGGCTTTCATATTGCGGACACCAGACCATGCTTAAGGATTGCTGCTATACTGACACGCAATTTTATATTGAGGATTATTCAGTAAATATTACTTTTTCAAGCTTTGAAGCAGGAGAATTGTATGTCTCCCGGATTGAAGACTTTATTCCTGATTATAATTTAAAATACGACCAATATAATCTAACAAACAAGTATAGAACCACATCTGATATACAACCCAAAAATGAGGTAGGATTGTACAAGTATGTCCAGTCCTTTCTTATTTAATCTTTTTATTAATGCCTTATTTAAATCCCTTTAAATAAGTTCAGCAAGTTACTTCTCATATCACCATTTTCTAATCTTACGATTAAATAATAATTCTAATGCTAATTATATTAATTAGATATTTCTTAGAGAATATGTGTTGTCGGAAATTAATAATGCATTTAACGGAGAAAGCCCCCTTTACATCTGGTGAGACGGATGAATCTATTCAGTTACGTCTCACTTCCCGAAGGATAAAACCCTTTTACGAAGTACTCGATTTAAAATTTAATCGATTTCAATATGAATATACTGGAATATAGTAAACTGATATTGAGCAGGGTAAGTTTTTGCCCTGAATTGTTCAAAAGAGAATTGCATAAATCTATTGATACACTAGAAAACGAAGATATTGATGGTCTGAAAATCTGGTGTATAAGAGAATATGGTAAGGATTACGCTGAAATACTGGTCGATTCTTTTCAGCTTATACCAAACCAATATGACACGAATAGTAAAAGAAATAATTTAACCTAAATCAGAAATGAATTCTTATGGAGTGCATTGTGAAAATTAGGCGAACCTATTTCTGTGTTTATTTAATACTTAAAATAAGAAGCAGATGAAAGCTTTATTTAATAAATATACGTTGATGGCAATATTCCTTTCGATAGGGATTGTAGGTTGTTCTGTAGTTAAACCAGGACAACAGGCCATGAGATGGAAACCTTACGGTAAAGGATTGATAACCGAGAAAGTCTATAAAGATGGCGTTGTGTGGAACTGGCCATGGAATGGTATGGTAAAATATAACGTGCAATGGCAAACTTATAGTGAAAATGTAGCGATTCTGACGGAAGATGAATTGCATATAAATTTAACTGTTTCAGTTACACTCAGGCCAATAGAATCTGAGTTGCCAGAACTCGAATTGGAGGTAGGGCAAGATTACTACAATAGCGTTGTCAGGCCGGAATTTATAAGCCTAACCAGGAACGTGTTCTCAAATTATGAATACAGTGTAGTTTCTCCGAAAAGTCCGGAAATAGAAGCAATTATATTCAGAAGACTGGTTGAAAGCGCAAAAGGAAAACATCTTGAATTCGATATTGTAACGGTTGACCATATAATGTATCCTGAGGTCGTAACCTCAGCCGTTAACCATAAGTTAGCAGTTGAACAAGATATAGAACAGAAAGATTATGAAATAGAAATTGCTGAAAAAGAGGCTGAAATACAAAGGATTAGAGCGAAAGGTCAGCGTGATGCTCAGCAAATCATAGACTCCGGGTTAACAAAAACTTATCTTCAATATAAAGCGCTTGAAGTCCAGAATAAATTAACTACCAGTCCCAACACCAAGTTTTATTTTATTCCGATAGGTAAGGATGGTTTGCCAATTATAGTTGATACAAATGAAAAATAGTAAAATCTTATGCCATGAAATATTGGCTTTCGATTGATCATTTAACCCGTTTTAATAAATGTCTTTTCCGACGAAAACCATTATTGCTTTATTCATGATTAAGATCGTATTTACATTTTATGTAAAAGCACAATCTGAGATTATTGAAGATGACTTAATTGTGGTAAGTGGAAATGTGAATTGTGTTGATCCCGTCAATGGCAAAATGACTTTAGTTTCAATTTATAATATATCCAAAGAATGGGGTACCTACAGTGGATCAAACGGAGAATTTGAAATAAAAATGGGGAAGTACGACACGATAATGTTTTTTACAGCGGAACATCAGGATTTTAACTACTTCCTTCAGGATAATGACAAATTCGACGATCATTTTGTCACAATATTTATGGAGCCAGATGCTATTTGGCTTGAGACTGTTAACATTATTGAGATAAGCCTGTTAGAAGAGTTTAAAATGGATGTTTTAAATATGGAAGTTGCAAAAGGTAATATTTCTATTGTTGACGCTGCAAGAAACAAGTACGCAAAAGAACTTTCGACAGGAAAGCCTCTTCCGGTTCTTATCGGGCCTCTGACATATTTGCAGAGAAAATTCAGTAAGCAATATATGATGAAAATGCAAATGCAAAAATCAGATAGGAGATAAAAAGGTTTCAAAGTGATATAAAGGCAATAAAGTGAACTATGATCGCTTTAATCAAAATATCAGTTGATAAATTAATAGTAATGAGTTTTGTGTTCCTGAGGGGAATACTTCTCACAGATCAGTATGCTTTTGCACAAGCCACTGTACATCGAAATCACAAATTAAATGCCTGCTTAGTTCATTGTTTTTTCTTGATACAGGAAAAGGCCAATGAAAAGGTCGAATAATTTTTCTTATTGAATACAAGATAAATATGTCATCTAATTATAAATAATTTAATAAAGGACAAAATTTTAATCAAAATGAAAAAGCAAATTATGTTAACAGGGTTATTAGTGTTTTCAATATTAAGCACGATTGTGGCCCAACACGATCATTCATCTTCTATGAAGAAAGATATGGATATGGATGAGCATATGGAGAAGGTTAAAAAGTACGATGTTAATTCAGAATTTCAGGTTCAGTTAAAAGCTGTGCTTGATTCAAATCAAAAATTAGTAGATGCATTTTTAAATGATGATAATGAGCGCATAAAAAGTGCGATTACAGAGCTTTCAGCGCACTTGGCAAAAGTTGACATGTCTATATTGGCAAGAGAATCACATTATAAATGGATGGAATATCTAAATGAAATGAAGCCTGAGGTTAAGCAAATAATACTGGCAAATGATATTGGATATCAAAGAATTCATTTAGCAAAATTGAATGAAACTCTTTACAAGAGTTTGAAGTCTTTTGGTACTGGTGGCAACGAGATTTACTACAATTATTGTCCAAAAGCAAATATGGTTGGCGCAAATTGGCTCACCACTTCAAATGAAATTCAAAATCCATATATGGGTCAGAAAATGCCGAATTGTGGATCCAATAAAGAAGTTTTAAACTAGTTAAAAAATAAACCCTGGAGGAAGAGATGTCTGTCAGTTTGTAGTTCGGTTGGCGTGAAATAGCAGATGAACATTATCCTCCAGGTACTAAAATATAATAGATATGAAAAAGCCATTTTTTTTAATAGCAATAGCAGCAGGAATTATTTTAGGAGGGTATATTTTGGCTGTAAATTTAATTATAGATAAATCTGATGTTTCGGATGTCTCGAATGTAAAACTTCAAACCGAATTGGTTTGTATGGTTAATGATGCATTTATGGGGATCAAGCAATTCCCTGTGCCGGTGGGTGATAAAATGTACTTTGGCTGTTGTGAACAATGCGTTGATAAAATAAAGAACAATCGTCAATTCCGATACGCTAAGGATCCTTTGACGGGAGAAGAGGTTGACAAAGCTTTAGCGTTTATTGTTGTCAAATCTGAGAAAGATCGCAGTGTACATTATTTTAAATCAAAAGATAACTGCGATAAATTTCTTAGTACGTCTAAATAATAATCTTCTAATTGCTAATCAATATGAAAAATCGATTGATATTCTCGGCGTTTTTTGTCATCAATTTTTATGGCTTATCTTATTGCCAGGGAAATATTAGAAATGAAATTCATTCTAAAAATTTAACATGGGTTTCCTTAGAATATGAACCCACTTATGATTTTCAGGAACAGTTGTCTGAAGTGGTAATTGCATCCTTTCAGGTAAACGAAGGATTAAGGCTCAAGGACAGCCAGAAGATAAGAAGTGGAGTGTTGAGTGCTATAAATAATCTGATTCATATGAATGACAACAATTTATCTTTAAAAGCTCATAATCCCTGGTATTTGTACAAAATGAGAATGGGACTCAGATTAAAACGGATATATAACTCAAATGATTTGGAAAGTCAAAAGATTTATTTTGATGAGTTTAATCGAGAACTATATAAAAGTATTAAATCTTATGGGCTGAAAAACAAGAAGTTTTATTATCAATCTTGCCCTGTGACTTTTGATCATAAGGGGGGATATTGGTTTAACGACAAACCCTCAATAAGAAATCCATACATGGGAATCTCAAATCAGAATTGCGGGTTTGTAGCTGAAATTATTAAATGATAAAAAAATGATTTTAAATCCATATGAAATGAAAAAAAATAATTGACCTTTTTTCAATAATCATCGGTATAATTATTTCCGGAATAATATTGTTCTCATCACCAGGTAACATCCGGCGTTTTTTCCCTGAAAATCTTTGGGCGTCAATTAACGAGCAAATTGTACCGGAACTTGAATGTATGGTTTCCTCCAATATAGTTGTTAACATATGATCAAGATCATTAGTGCATTCGGAATGTTTGATTAATTTTGTAATTAGGTTTGAGATTATTATAATCCATATAATGCTGACGAAATTATTTACATATAAATCCGGAATAGTCATAACATTGATTATGGCCATATCCAGCGTCTATGTGTGCCAGGTATTGTGCGATTTTGATGTTTATAATGTGAATCCGGCTGGTCGTACAACCGTATTTAATATTTCAAATCAGGCCACATCAGATCATAATGAAAATCATAGTTTCGATAATCACCAGCATGATTTAGAAAAGAATCATCAGCATCACAGTGTTACAAATAATGATCATGAAAAACAAACAAATCATCACCCGAGCCAGGCTGAAGATTGCTGTGAAGAGATGACCAATAGTATTTTCAATTCACTAATAACTCAAAAAATTGGAATCCCTACGTTAGAGGCCAAATTGTTCCTTGTTTTTGAAATAAAACTTTCTGCTTTTCAAGCAACTTATAATAATTTATTTACTGAAAACTTTAAATTCTATTCGGACTCTTCTCCACCAATTTTAATCGGTGGTATATATATCTTTGTCCAATCCTTCCTTTTATAGGCCCATTTGATTCCTGTCATATGCGCGATCCCTTGTGCATACACAAAGTAGTACTGTAAAATCAGTAACTTCTTATTCTTAAATTTTTCTACATTTTAATCAGTATAAAAATGGAATCAGTCTCATTAAATATAAAAAATATGGTTTGCCCAAGATGTATTTTCGCTGTAGAAAATATCATGGCAGAATTGGGTATTCAAATAAAAAGTATTGATTTGGGTCATGTAATCGTACTCATACCTAAAACAGTGCATATGGATGATATTAAAAGTAAATTGGATCAACTTGGGTTTGAATTAATTCGGGAAAAAAATGATTTATATGTTGAAAATATCAAGGTATTGGTAATTGAGTATCTAAAGCTTATCGAAGAATCTAACGTGATTCACGTTTTATCGGATTTTATCACTAAAAGCATGGGTAAGAATTATAACTATTTGACTAAGATATTTTCACAAAAATGCGGTTTGACAATTGAGCAGTATTTTATAAAACAAAGATTACAGCGGGTAAAAGAGCTGCTGGATCAAGATGAACTAAATGTAACAGAAATCTCATATAAATTATGTTACAGCAGTGTGAATTATCTATCTACTCAATTCAAAAAATTTGTTGGCGTGTCAATTAGTGAATACAAATCTGATTTGAACTAATTAAAAACGATTTATAAAAATATATCTGAGTCAATAAATAGACTAAAAGTTCAGGGGATTCAGATGAATTTCAAAAAAATCAATAACAAATACTATTGTGAGGAAATTGATGAGTACTTCGATGAAAACAGCGTGAAAAAATTTGACAAGTATAAATATACTTATGGGGCAAAAAATTCAAAAATAGCTGTGGTTTCCATAATTGAAACCGATACAAATTTACGAGGAGTTTTCATTGAAATTCCAGAGAATAACATTAGTTATTCAAAAGTAATTGTTTGAGTTTCTTTCTTTCTTTTGGGCTCATAAAGATAGTAGCGTAAACAAATTTCTGTTTATGTTGCTTGACAAAATGGTTAGTTAACGGTATGCCTAAAGAATCATAGTAAAACCATCAGAAGTTGATAGTTAAAGAAATGTTCGGCGTGATTCCCATAGATTTAACAGGACTTGATCCGATAATCGGGTTCCACATACCATGACCAGGGGAGTGTCCCATCAGTATTTGATTGAATTTATAGTCCACTATATTTTTCCTGTTGTATAGATTAAAGACGCTTAATCCCAAAACAGCATTGAAATCTTTAAAAAAGAAGGTGTATTTCCCACCAACATCCAACCGGTGATATTGAGGAAGGCGCGATCCATTTTTTTCATCAATATTTACTACGGTAACATGATCATTGAAATCATTCATGGTTGATTCATTGGGTACAACACTACTGGATTGACTGTAGGGCCTGCCAGACCCGTACACCCAGGTGGCAAACAATTCCAGTTTTCCAAAATTATAACTGCCATATGTATTGACCTCATGACGCTGATCGTGATCGGCATAAAAAGTCTGGCCTTCATTAATTTCGTCAAATGAATATTGTACCATACTATAAGTATATCCCAGCCATGCATTGAAAGACTTCCCTGTTTTTTTTAGTAAAAATTCAAGGCCTTCGGACTTACCACTTCCTTCAAAAAACATGTCCTCATAGTTACTAAATTCAGTTACTAATCCTCCATTTGTGAAAGCATACTCCAATAATCCGTCAAAGTCCTTTCTAAAGTAATCAACATTGAAAACGAATTCTCCAAAGCGATAGTCCAGGCCTGCCGATAAGTGTTTCCCTTTTTGAACCGGAATGGTTGAATCATCGGCCAGGAGCCAAAAGTCACGACTGCCCTGTAGGGCATTTTTAGTATTGGATTGATTGACGAATTGATGGTAAATACCGTATGCTCCCTTTAGCCTGACTTGTGAAGTGACCTGCTGTGATACTGATATTCGTGGCTCAGGATACCACTCCCCGGTATTTGAATAATAATTGCCCCGAAGCCCCAGGTTTAGTGTCAGGCCGGTAAAGGGTTGAAGAACACTGAGACCATACAGACTAAATATACTTTTATTGAGTTCGATGTGTTCTACGAATGTTACATCATCGCTTTTGCTTCGATATACAGTTCCCAGAACTGAAGTTTGCATCCCCAACCTGATAAGCTGATCTTTTGGCAAAAACCATTCATGATCTATTTTGACGGTTATATCCTGAATAGAATTGCTTTGTTCTAAAGTAGTGGATATGGTAGATTCCTGATTTTGGCTTGTGCTGACGCTGGTACGAGCTTCGTCGTATTGGCTCTCATAGCGGGAATAAGAAATAAGCGCATTGGTGTAGTGCGATTGATTCCATAGCCTTGACCACTTAAAGGAAGATCCTACATTTCCCCAATTCACAAGCCCCAGGGTATTTTCAGAAACAGTGAGTGTATCGTTGATACTGGTAACTTTGGATTCCTTGAAATTGAGGATGTCATTGCTGTCGTAAAAACTAAATGAAATATGATCTTTGAGACCGACCTTTGAAGAAAATTTCAGATTGAGATCGGTATAGTAAAATTCGGGAGTGACGCTGTTTTCCAGTGTGGTAACCTGTGATGTATTTCCAGTATTGCCCATGTTGCCCATATTCGACCATTGACCACCCATCGGCATACTACCGGTAGAAGTTGATTGTTCGTCTTCTGAAAAATCAGTGGCGAAATTTTCAAATATTTTTTCGAACAACGATGTACTGACGATATCAGTATATGATCTTCGTGCGGAAAAGAAAAGCGAACTCCTGTTTTTCTTCAATGGAATCTCCAGAGAAGTATTTAAACTGAGCAGGTTTATACCGACAGAACCACTTATTTTATTCAGATTGCCTTCTTTACCCGATATGTCAACAACCCCGGAAACCCTGCCGCCGTACCTGGCATCATATCCACCTTTGTACAATTGAACAGATTTAATCGCGCTGGGATTTATGGCGCTAAAGTAGCCAAAAAAGTGATCCATGTGATAAATTGTAAATCCATCAAAAAGGAAAAGATTTTGATTCGTATTGCCCCCCTGAATTGACAGTCCTGCAGAAAACTCATTGGTAGCATTTATTCCTGGCAAAAGCTGAATGGTTCGCATAAGATCAGTTTCTCCTGCAGAAGGCATACTATAAGCTATTTTCGGATTTACATCTATTTTACCCTCGCTTGCATTGATTTCAAAATCATCGGTAATATTGCCCGATATAACCACTTCTTCCAGCTCCCTGGGATTTGCAATCATGTTGACATAGAGTCTTTTGTTTGTCAACCCTTCATCAATCAGCAAAGTAGCATCCTGGTATCCAAGGTAAGATACCTTTAGAGTTGCAGGCAATGAGGTCCCTGAAATAGAAAAGTAACCGTCAACATTGGTCAGCAGGTTTCTTTTTTCAGTTTCCAGCCAAACATAAGCGTAGGGCAACCGCTCTCCTGAGGAGGCATCCTGAACTACGCCAATTAAAGAAAAAGTTGTTTGTGCGGTAGCTTTTCCTTTTGGCTTTTTTTTTATAATAATCACATCATCCTCCAGGAGTTCGAATGTAAGCGGAGTTGGACCTAAGATCTTTTGAAATGTTTCATAAACTGAGAGGTCCTGAATTTCTGTGTCTAATATGATATCGCTAACTGCGTGGTCTCCATAAGCGATCTTTAGTTCGTACTTTACATTCAGGGTAGTAAGAGCTTCCTTTAGTGGAGTATTTCTGAATGATTCATTGATTCGGACATTAGATTTCCCATTGACCTCAGTTACGAGTGCAAAAAACAATATCAGAAAAATGTTAATAATATGGTATCTCATTTATAAAATTAGAATACAAATAGTCCGCCGATTAGTTTTTTTTGAAACGTAATTGGCACAACGTTATTTAGTTCCCTAAGAAACTATTCAATCACAACATATCCTTCCCTGATTTGGTAGTCTAACTCTATTGGATCACAAATTAACTTCAACGCTGTTTCCAGGTTTTTGTCATTGAAATATCCTGAATATTTTTTTTGCTCAAACTTTTTATCCAGCCTTACCTCGATATTATACTGACGGGAAAGTGTGGCTACAACATTTTTCAAAGGCTCATTGTCAAAATGAAATTCCCCGGATCTCCAATCTGGTAGATATTCAGTATCAAAAGAAAACCTATTACCCTTTTCTGATTCCCTGAATTTTACTCCTTCCCCAGGTTTCAATATAATTTTATCTATCCCGTTGATATAATTTACTTTCACGCGTCCTGTCATGCACTCCACTATATAATCCTGACCTCTTGAATATATATTGAAACTCGTTCCTAAAACCTGAGTGCTGCCCAATCTGGAGGATACGGTAAAATTCTCACCTTTTTCCACTTCGAAAAATGCTTCGCCTTCCAGTGAAACATTACGGGTGAACATCCATGACAATTTATTATATTCAACTTTTGAGTCTGCGTTAAGCTCAACAGAAGATCCATCCGGTAATTGATGAGTCAACTTGCTTCCTTTTATTGCGTGTAAATTTACTTCATTTACCTGGTAAAAGCCAAATCCGACACCAATGAGAATAGCAACTGCCGCAGCAACCCGAAAATAAGCACTATATAATTTCCTTATTCCTTGCTCGGGCGCCAATTCGATTACAGGTGCTTCTGTAACCTGCATCTTGTCAAGTTGCTCAAACATCCCAGACATTAAACTGTCAGCCGGAGCCTGATTGTATTCCAGGGAGAATATTTTGTTTCTTATTTTTTGATCGAAGTATTCCATTTTAATCTCCTTAAGCATTTAATGATTGAATTGCGACTTTCAGTTTATTTCTGGCCTTGGCAAGATTGGACTTTGATGTGCCAATCGAAATTTTAAGCATTTCTGCGATCTCATTATGTTTGTAACCTTCAAGAGCATATAGGTTAAAGACCATTTTATATGAAGGAGGAAGATCCTGCACCAGGTTCAGAATTTCATTTGCCGACATTTCATCAATGATGTCATCGTTAAAACTACTAATGGAATGATCTTCCGGTTCCGTGAGAAAATAGTGATTCTTGTTATGCCTGAAGTTGTCAATGGCGGTGTTAATTAAGATCCTCCTAAACCAGACTTTAAATGACCGGCCCATTTCATAATCACCAATATTCATGAAAACCTTAATAAATCCATCGTTGACTACTTCCATTGCTTCATCTTCGTTATTGGAATAAGGTAAGCTGATACTCATGGCGTATCTATAATATAGTTGATATAGCTTTTCCTGAGCACTTCTTATATTGCGCTTACAGTCTTCAATAATAGCTTCTTCTATATCGGGCAAATCGTAAAATATTAAAACCGGAAACTTTATATTCCCGGTATTGAATGCTCAATTTATACTATCCTCGATGGGATCGTCTTCTTTCCTCTAATTTTATAAATTTTCCGTCAGTATCAAAGATCAATATTCCTACATCTTCCATCAATACCTGGATTTCTGAATAATTATCATTGGTGCCCATTCTAACACGGATGATTTCATTTTCAGGATAATGCGATTCAACGTATTCAATAACATTTGCAGGGATATCTTCCATATCCATTTCATCGTAATTCTCGCAATGTCCCATCCCGCGCCTGATCATGTCTTTAAAGTTACCATCTTTATCAAATATCATTCCGCCGATATCTTGAATTAATACTTGGTATTCAACCAATTCATCTTCCAATCCAATTTCAAAAGCCATTAAAATTTCCTTCTCGGGATAATTCTCATTCAAATAATTCATCATGGAGGATGGTAATTCGCTTAAATCTAATTCTTCTGGCATCGCTTCAGGATGATCTCTGAATTCGTGTTCACCATCGCCCATCATTCCATCATATCCATTCCCGTTTCTGCTACCCATCATTCCGCCAGATCCATTGCCCATCGTGTTGCCATTTCCAAACATACCCATATTTTGCATGCCTCCTTCAAACATCTCACCTTCCAATCCCATTCTGGAATTGATATTGCCAAAACCAGAAAGATCACTATCTTCATGGAAAACAAGATTGGTATTGTTAGTCATAAAAGCTTCATAAGTCACCTTGTTATCTGTGCCTGTAACTTTATAAGCATCGGTCACTACTTCTCCTCTGAAATTGTTATCTATAAATGTCTGGCTGCTTGATGGAAGGTTTGCCGGGCTTATTTCTGTAATTCCGGGATTCAGACCTATTTCATCATTTTTTTGGCATGCTGTAAATGCTGCTAATGCCAAACCTAAAATCATCACTTTCCTTTTCATCTTCTTTATATTAAATGTTATAAAATTCATAAAACACCTACAGTACGTAATCCGGGTATCAAATGGTTGCCTCTCTCTCAAAATAAATCGTGATCAGTCCGGATTACTTGATTTTTAAGTGCACACCGAAAAGTAAAACACCCCTGCATTCCCTGAAGGCCCACCTGCCTCCCGGATCCATGTCAATTAGTCAAGGATTTTCTTCTTTCAACCGCCTCGATCTGTGTCCTCACGAATCGAAAAAACTAGTTTGTGAGGACCTACCTACCGAAGGCAGGCACAAACTATGGCGAACAAGAGCTGAACCCTTAACTAAATGACATTGGCCTAAAGGGATAGGCAGGCTTTGGGAGGTAAGGCTAACAGAGATGAAATTCAATGAACTTTGACTGTTCGGAGCGGTCTCAATTTTATATCATCAAAATTGCTCCTATTATTAATCGCGAGCAATAAACAGGCACAAAATTTCATACATCATAAACAAAATATCATAACAATTCATAAGGCTATTTGAAGGACCTTTGAAACATAATTATTAAAAATAATAGGACAATGGAAAGAAATAGAAAGGGCATGAAGTTAGTGATGTTTTATGGATTAGTGTCATTTACTGTATTCTCCTTGATTGCATTTAACTTGAAAGAACCATGGAGAGCTCCTGCTTCAGCTAAAAACAATCTGAATCCTTTAAAAGGTGTTGAAAAAGCTACTAAAGAAGGTAAAAAACTTTTTACAAATATGTGCGCCATTTGCCACGGAGATAAAGGGCACGGTGATGGAGTAGCCGGAATGGCCTTAAATCCGAGACCGGCAAGTTTAAATACGGACCTTGTCCAGGATCAGGAGGATGGTGAAATATTTTGGAAAATCACAGTAGGGCGACCGCCTATGGCAACCTATAAAGAGATACTCACTGTGGAGCAACGATGGCAGTTGGTCAATTATATCAGAACATTTAAGTAATAGAACTTATGAAGAGCATTTTTATTCTAATCGTAATATTTTTTGCTGCCTTTGCCCTTCGCGCACAGGATACATTAATAAGTACATATGAACGGCAGGCCATTCAAAACAACATCAGTTTAAAACCCGGTAAATCAAAGTTTATGCTGAGAGGATTTTTCTTTACCGGCTTTGATGCAATTAGCCGGGGCGGAGAATCCGAATCCAGTTTTATAGGAGGAGGGATAAACCCCGTGTTGATATATAAGCAATCAGACAGATTGCTATTTGAGGCTGAATTTGAAGGTGGGTATTCCCATGACGGAGGATTTGAATTAGGTCTGGGGTATGCAAATGTGTCATACGTTTTAAATAAATATATGACAGTTCGTGCAGGGCAGTTTTTGATTCCATTCGGAACCTTTACTGAAAAGCTGCATCCGGCGTGGATCAACAGGATGGCCTCAGCGCCGCTTGGATTTGGTCATGATGGAATTGCACCGTCAAGTGATGTGGGCGTGGAATTGAGAGGGGCCTTTTACACGGGCTCTGTCAAATTGAATTACCAGGCCTATGTAATAAATGGCCCGCAGTTGAAGGATGGCTCAATAGAACCTGAAGAAGCAGGCATGTTGAGATTCGGGTTTATGGAAGACAATAATAAGAACAAGACCGTTGGCGGAAGAATCGGGATTTCACCATTTTCTAACCAAATGCTGGAGATAGGATTTTCCGGAATGACAGGAATTGTTGGATCAGATGAATCGGTATATGAGGGAGTAAAAGCAAATCTTTACGCGATAGACCTATCATTTGTAAAGAACCTGAATTTCATGAAAAGTATTATTGATATAAAAGCTCAATACAATTATTCAAAAGTGGGTGATGCTTTATATGAAGATGAGGATGGAGAAAGTTATACATTCGACAATAAAAGCGATGGGTATTATGGTCAATTATCCATAAGACCATCCCTGCTTGAAAACAAGTTATTGAGAAAACTTGAGATAGTGGGCAGATATAGTGAACTACAGACGCCTGAAGGTGCGCTGTGGGAACAAAACCCCACCCAGGTTTCGGTCGGGCTAAATTATTGGATGGATTGGCGAACAGTGATAAAAATGGGATATCAGTCAACGGATGGAATTGGAGATCATGATTCGGGAGCAACGACTACAGAAAATCTGTTTTATCTCCGTTGGGCAATGGGATTCTAAATTATTAACAAAGAAAGAAGAAACCGTCATGCCTGCCGGGGAGGGCTGGGGCAAAATAAAGGCACACAATTGCGGGATTAATTGCCACGGTAAATGGAAAACTTTAAAAATATAAACAGATGAAAAAATTAA
>JAJRQT010000177.1 GCA_024280115.1 Bacteroidota bacterium
AACCTGAATTCTTCGGGAAATAAACTGTTTGTGCCAGTGGGTTTGTATATTTGTGCCATCTAATATTCTTTGATGCTAAGATAACACATCTATCTGAATTTCAATAAGTTAATTTTAGATATCCCCATATATAGAGGAAATAATACTATTTCCACAATTACTAAATAAAGAGACAATGGAGTCATGTTTTAATCTGTTTGTGACTGAATTATATTATAATTTTAAAACTGCTCCCGGAAATCTTTATAACTCTCCTGGACAGTTCCGGCTTTCAATAAAATAAAACCCTTTCGAACAATAGTTTCACCCGGTTTAAGGGGGCCGATTGCCGGATGTGAATGAATACAATCCAGACCACCAGGATTCACATCTACGCGGGCAGACTCAGGCCAGAAAAAGGAGATATTTGTATGCTCATCCGTACTCAACCTTGCAACAAATCCACTTGCCACCCGGACCCTTTGGACACTATCGGCTAAATCGTTACGCGGTGTTACCGGATAATGATTGAAATCTTCAACAATTCCTGATTCTTTTATGGAATGCAAAATGGAATTCTTTGTATTTATGAAGGTTCTTCCACCATCTTTATCAGAGAATGCCTTATTATCCGGAGCGAGACAAGCTGCTAATTGGGCATAATCTGACCATGGAAGTTTTCCGATATTTTTAATTTCAAGCCATAACCCGATCTCTTCTTCAGATATCGGCTTTATTTCGTATTTGAAACTGACCTGCATTTGATCAATACCGATTTTTCCTGAAACAGAATATCCATCCGAAGTTTTTTCAAACCACGCTTTCACTTTATCATCTTCAATTTCGGCACGGGAATAATCATTATTAAATAATACAACTTCCGGAAACCAAAAACGAAACTGCTGCTGAGGATTTTGATGAAACTGAATCTGGAATATATAAGGTTCAACCGGTTCTATTTTCAGATGATTTATGACTTTACTTCCCTCCTGGGAGATTTCATGGATTTGCTGACTTTTTCCGGTTTGATTTTGACTTGGGTTCCCGCAGCCATTAAATCCAATTATGGTTATGGCAAATATCAATAATTTAATTAGTAGTATAGAATAATTTTTTGTAAAGTACAAATGGTGTTTTTCTAATAAAAAATGCATCTATTTCAATGATTGTAAATTAAAACTCGAGTTCTCCGAAATATTCTGGTACATGGAAATTGGGTGTTGGAAAATCGATGGGCGACCAGGTTAACCAATGTGGATGCGATGTATCATCGGCACATTTGTAAAAATTGGCACGCCAGATCGTTCCCGTTTGTGGCTTGGCTAGTTTATGGTAATTATTCAGCACAGAGAAGGGTATGCTATAAGAAACCAGCCAGGTTGTTTTCTTATCAATTTCAGGATCAATGATTTTAGGCAAACTACTCACCACCTTTATCTGTTCGATATCCTTTTCACTGATTTTGACACTACCTTCTCTCGGTATTAACTGATGATGAAATAACATGGTGCCACCGCAATTCATTTCAAGATTGAAATATCCTGCTTTGACATCTTTGCCGGGTGTAAAGAAAAATTCCACGCAACTATCCTTAAATACCGGATCCTGATTTTTATCGTGAACAGACTTTACATATTGATCCTCCACTTTAAATATTACATAAATGGTTGAGTCGTCATAGGCCAACTTAGCCTGGGTTTTTGGTGAGTGGGTCGGTTTTTCTCCCATAAAATTTGACACCAACAATGGATCTATTTCATTCCATGGTGCCGCATCCCAGTCATCAGCAATGTTTATTGGATTTGAAATTTTGGTTACTTTGTATCTCATCTTTTCTACTTTGTTACTGCAGGCTAATTGCATCAAAAAAACTATTGTAAACAAATATAATGTTCTATTCATCGATTGAATTTTTAAGTATTTAAGTCATCAGTCAGAGTTGTCGAGAGAAAAAACAATTTAAGCATAAACATGCCGTAATGCGATAGATAAGTGTATTTATTCGGCTCTACTACCATTTTAATGAGAAAAACCATTTTTCGTTTATTCTGAAAATCAACTTGTAATGCGACAATGATACAATGCAAGAATGCTTGAATAATTGCTATGCGTAAACTTTTGACACCCTGCAACTTACCACCACTTTTTTTTATTCTCGCATTGAAGCATTCAATAATTCTCGCATTTATGAATTAGTTGAATAATCCAATGTTATCATTTTCCACTAAGTTAGTGGTAGAACCATTTATTCTAGCATATACCTATAATATCTTTCATCATCAGGGCTATTAACATGGCGGCCTTAGTTTATGATTTTTAAATACGCTGCTTTTTATAAAAACCCACCCCTAACCCCTCCAAGGAGGGGAATTTAATGCTAATAAAATTAAATTTGTCATATTAAATGATCACCGGGTTATTAACCAGCGATATTGGATATTCTCCAGGCATTGGGAAATATTTTTTCAGCATTGAGATGGTAAATCTTATCTACGACAATTTTTGGCAATTGTAACCCCTGAAATTCTGAATTCAATTGTGGAACGCTCATCATTTCATTTGTATTAAAATATTTCCAGTCTGACATCCAAACTTTATTCATATACTTTCTGAGTTCAGAAGGATCCGTCCCTTCTAACTGTTGAAAATCGGTGCCATACAAAATCCTGTCCTGGTATTTTATCAGGAAATCACGGACTTTAGTTTTGTCTTTTAGGGATTGAACCTGTAAATGGCAAATGCGCTCCGCCAAATCTACTGATGCGTCGGGAAACTTATCGAGGAATGCTGAAACCTCATCGACACTCCACTCCAGGCTTGCTAGATGAGCGCCAATAAAAGTAAGCCCTCGATTTCTCTCAAGCATATTGTCCCTGGCATTCATCTGATCTTCATACGACGGCAGCTCAGGATAGTTATACATATGAAACTTCGGGTTTTTTGAAAAATAATCACGGTCACTGTTTACTGTCATTTGCTCCAATGGCAACCAACAGTTTTTGGGTTCGCCAGCATGACTTAGCAGTACTTTATCTTGTTCTTTTATAAAGTGAAATACAGGGTCAAATTTCGGGTCTTCAAGAGATATTAATTTTCCATTTTTATCAATTTTATCCATACCGATATTTTTCCAGATTTTTATACCAATGGAACCGTTATTAAAATCCATTTTTATTTTTTCAATGACTCTGTCAGACCAATCGGGTTCATCCCAATCTTCTAAAGTGAAGGCCGTAGAAAACGCTAAAATATCTGGGTCTTCTAAATGGTGTTTAAGCAGTACTCTTACTTGCTCCTCCATTGGAGGGTATTCCGGAACCACATCAACAGCCATTACCATCAATCTAAAATTATTATCGCGAGCTTCATCAATCATTGTTTTCTCCCCGGTATTGATATGCGCATGTGTATCAATTTTAGGTACTTGTTTAAAATCATCAATTGTATAGCATTCCATATATTAAATTTTGTTTTTTCTAAAATTTGAAGTCCTTTTTATTCATTAAAAATTCTGATCATGGAAACGCCATGTGGTTGAATCTCCGTAGTAAAATGGTCAGAAAACACCCCTAAATCTTTTTGTCTCCAAAGATCTCTAACCCGTTTATTTCCAGTTATTTGCAGTTGATCCCATTTAATCGAAATTTCCTGAACACCGTCTTTTAAATTAAATATTCCCACAGCCAGGGAACCATCTACCATTGGTTTTACCATTATAAACTGCTGATTAGTTTTTTCATGAAGAATTGCCTGCTTTCCCAAAGGATCCTGGTTTACTTCGATCACTTCATTATTGCAAAGTACATTTAGAGTAAATTTATCCAGCTTGGCCATATCACCGCTGAAAATTAAAGGAGCCGCCATCAACGACCACATCGACATATAGCTGTACTGCTCCCATGGAGCAAGGTCAGTTGGTGTGCCTTCCGCCATACCATGAGCATCCCCAACCCAACCGATTAAAATATAATCCGGATCATTCCAGCCGCCGGGAATTGCATATTTTGCGTGCCGGGCATTGCTTAAGCCAATAGAATAGAATCCTGGCAAATTCTTGTGCTCCTCCAGACCGAGATCACCCGTGGTTCGCCAGCAATTACCTACATCTCCTCCCCACTCCCATACGTTTCCCATTCCATACTGGCAGAGATTTAAGACAATATCCCTGTCTTGCTTTTTTAACTCATCCCACATCAATCGGTAAGGCCTGATAAAATAATCCGGATCACTCTTTTTTCCGGCAACCTTACTATAACTGCACCAGTCATATTTCAGAAAATCAAAACCCCACTCAGCAAAAGTAACTGCATCCTGAGCTTCATGTTGATAGCTTCCTTCATAACTGGCACAGGTAGCCGGACCCGGAGAAATATATATTCCTGCCTTCAAACCTTTAGCATGAATGTAATCCGCCATACCTTTCATGTTGGGAAACCGTTTGTTGGGAATGATCTCTCCATCCTTATCTCTTCTCTTTCCGCCCACATCCGGATCCTTTGATTTCATCTTCATCATCCAGCAATCATCGATATTCACATATTGATAACCATAGTCAGCCATACCGGTGGCGATCATCTGGTCAGCAGCTTCGCGCATTGTTCGATCACTGATCCTGTCGTAATGAGTATACCAGCTATTCCAACCCATTGGAGGCGTCAATGCTAATTTGTCTCCCACATTAAGGGTAAATTCCTTTGAAAAATTTCCATGATCATTTTTAGCTTTTAAGGTCATCGTATATGATCCCGGATTTTTTATTGTTCCCGTCATGATACCTGTTTCCTCATCGAGTAATATTCCTTTCGGTAAATCTTCAATCTCAAATTTAATTGGCCTTTTACCAGTACATGGTATCCGGTAAATCAAAGGTGTTCCCGGTCGTAAACCGTATAGAGCCGTGCTGTTTATTTGTGGAGATTGTGGGGGCTCGGGAGTAAGAATGTATTCTTCATATTTGGAGGAACCTTCCTGGGACATTACCCAGGCAGGCATGCTTAGCAGTAAAAAAAATATTATAAATCTCATGGGATTTTCCGTTTAGGCAAGCGATCTTCATTTAGAGTTTTAATTTAAAGTAATTATTTTTTGAATGCTCTTTTTGACCGACAATTAATTCATTTTTACAGCAATTTTTTGCCTTTCATATTCTAATCAAGATTTCGGTCGCAATGCAATTGCGACCGAGCGGTGCGGCAAAGCTTAATTGAACTTTTATTCAAAAAATTTAATAATATATCTATAAGTATCCGCATCCCAGACTTTGTCTCCTCCTCCCCTTTCACCAATACGCGTCAGATAGAGTTCTACTAAATTACTTTCACGATCTTCAAGCAGTCCAAAGTTAGAAAGTTGCAGGTTTGCAGAATCTAACTTCGGATTACGGTCATCAATGATGGTTACTGTTTCTTTTTTTAAGCATACTTTATTTTCGTCAATTTCTGCTACCATGAGGGGGTATCGCGGACCATTTCCCACAGGTGGGTCTGTACTAATATTTAAAAAACAATACAGTTTCCCATTGGCTGAGGACCTTAGGGTTGTTGCAAAGGTGGCCGGTGAATAGAACTGCTCACCTGTATCATAGCGTAAATCTGTAATCTCACTCCAGGTCAGGCCTCCATCATTGCTAATGCTGATCCACTTACGTCCCGGACATTCCAACGAATCCATGCCAACATTGGACCCTCGCATAATGAGCAGCAGTCTCCCATCTTTTAGCTCACTAAGATCAAGTTCTACCAACCCTCTGGTTGATATTTTCCTGGGAAGAAAGATACGGTTGGAGGTACGCCACTTATAGTTCTTTGTTTTCGGATCCCATTTTCCTACAAAGCACATGGCGCCGGCAACACAGCCCTCGCGATAGGTATTGGGGAAAAGCACAGGAATTTTTTCATCTTCTTCATCCCGATAAGGGACTGGAATTGTGGCAGCTATTACCACGTTCCCTTTCGAATGAATGCAAATGCCACCGATGTACATTTCATTGGTTCGGAAATAATCAGAATTTCCCCAGTCATCCGGGTCGAAGTCCGGACCGTCCTCGTATTTAAGGAGATGCCCTTCATCCCAGCTCTCTCCATTATCACTGGATAATTGGTAAAATCCATGATCGGAAAACCTGCGATCTCCAGACCAAACTGCACTCATGGCTTCTTCCGGATCTCCCCGGATAATCCTTTGGAATACTTGTTTGATGAGCAATCCGGAGGCTGGATCAAAAGGGCCACTACCATCCTGAGATGGTCCGCCAGACTGGACAAATCCATTTTGCTCCGGCGCTTTATCAAAAACAGTTTGCCAGGATCCCCATGTTCGACCATTGTCAGAAGAAAAACGCTTGCGATGAGAATCTGTCCAATCACTGGAAGAGATATTGGCCCGAAGCTCACGCCTTTTCAGGCCATTGCCAATGTATTGGACTCTATCTGTAGTTGCTGTGTTTGGCCTTGGTGATGGAATTATTAGCTGTTTTTCAATAGCACAGATTTTCCCGTTGGTTTTACTTTTAAAAGTGTATCTATTATTAACATAAAATCCCGAATACATTCTGGCAAAGCGCCTGCCTATACTGCGTTGGGCTGAAGCATTGAAATGAACGCTGTCATTTTTGCAATTCAGATCATCGGTTGTAATTACAAAAGTATTGTCGTCACCATCTGCTACTTTATGAATGATGATGTTAATCGAATCTTTTTTGTCTTGATATTCCGGCGCTCTAAAAGACCCCAATTCTCCAGTTAAAAAGGGTAAATCATCATTGCCGGCTATAATCCTGAATTCAGAAATTAATTTTTCTAATCGCCCTTTATATATTGGTATCAATTCGGGTTTGGCATCACTTTCGCCCTGATGCCAGAGAATACCTTTTACAATACCGTATTGATTTGCGAAATTGACTTTACTTCTGAAATTACTCATTAACCGTACATTTCTATAAGTAGAATCACCAAGCCATTGTTGTATAGAGCTGCCGCCGACGGCACATGGGATCACACCAATACTGACCGAATCAGGAATATGTTTGATCATTTCTTTTCCAAATGACAAGCCACAATCCAGCCCTGTCATCTTGGGTTCATAGAAATGCAGGGGTTCTTTGGCTATAATCCATTGTTTGTCTTTGGTTATGGTAAGTATCCGCGGATCGGGCAGCGTGTCCTGAGGATCCACAAAACCTCTTCCTGCCATATTGGATTGCCCAGCAAGAATGAAAATCCATAAATTGTGCCTCGCTGGCAATTTTTTGACATTTGTTGTCTGCTTTGGAAAGTTAAGTGTGCGCAAATCTTTATCCGGTTTTTGTAGAGAATTTTGACAAAAAACCGCGCAGGAGATCAATAGTCCTGTGAACAAAAAGATGAATTTCATGTGGTTAGATATTACATATAAAGATGACTATATGCGAAGATAAATAATCATTTTTAATTTACTTGTGTTCGAGAAAAATTGATGCCATGAGAAAATATAACCAAGCGGCAATTAAAAGAAGTTTTTATTTTAATTAGAAAAACAACCCCTAATTTATATTCTTTTAAGAATAAAACGTAGCGCATTGACCATCATTATCAATCCCCTTATCCCCCTTCCCCAAGGGGGAATTAGCGATACACCGGTAATTTTTACTTATGATTATTTATGGCTTCTGTGTCTCATTTTTTTAATCATTATACATTTATCAATTATGGTACTGCGATAGGTAATTGCATTTCTCCAGTATTCATTTTACTCCACAGCCTTCAATCTCTTTGGATGCGTGAATGAGAAATTCCCTGTTTCTATCATCTCCAAAGTCTCCTCTATTGTAGGCCGATCACCCCAGAAGGTTCCTTTATAAGAAAAGCGTACAATGCCTTCTTTGTCTATAATTACGGTGGTGGGCCTGTTAATATACTCTGCATGAACAGCAAAAGTCATGGGGTCAGCTCCGTACTCCGCAGCAACTGCGCCGGCACGGTCCAATAAATGAGGCCAATGAATTTGCTCCGTATAAGCCTTCTGAAATGACTCTTCCGAAAACCAATAGGTTGGATCAAGCTCTTTTCCTACCATCACTCTTCCCCGGTATGTATCATGTGTTTCTATTGTAAAAACCTGCACATCTTCTTTTTCAAACTCCTCCTGCATTTTCATTAAATCCTGAAATTCACCATGACATACAGGGCACCAATCGGCAAAAACCCAAATCAGCACTACCCACTTTTTATTCTTAAACTTTTGCAATTGCCATTCTTTACCATCTGTATCTTCCAAAACAAAATCTGGCGCCACAGAACCCACCTTAACTGATTCAAATTTTGATTCATCCAATGATAAAAATGCAGAAAGCTGTTTTTCCGTGGTTCCCTTTTTCTTTTCAATCTGATCAATTGCCAGCTCACACTGGTGCCGGATATCACGAGATGGGTCATCAGCCAATATTTCGTGGAGTAAGGCCAATGATCTCTCGGATTCAATTTGTCCGAGCGCAGTAATAGCCTGTGAGCGAACCATGGTAATATCATCTTCACGAACGATTTGTTCAAGATCTTCAACAGCAGATTGTGCTTTAAGAATTCCAAACGCCATAGCACTCACCTGCCGAACATGCATAGATTCATCCTTCAGTCCTGCTTTTATTATATCTACATTTTCCACCCCGGCTCGCACTAAATCCCTGACTGCGAGCAGACGAATACGCCAATCGTCATTATTCAGATCCGCAAGACCGGTGGTTTTTAAGTTGCGATCAATGGTAAGAGAGTTGTCTTCATTTAACGGATGAAAATCATGTGTCTGCACTCTTGCAAACACTTGTGATACACTAATTTCTTTTTCCATAGGTTTTTGTTTACATGCTTCGGTTATCATAAGTAAAACAAATAATGAAAGAAGTAACACAACTTTCATGGTACTGCGATTAAGTTTATTCATGATTGGTTTGTTTTATTTAATACAAATTAATGCCATACTGATAAAGTCTTTGAGTTGCTTTTCCTGTAGAACTTTTCCTCCTAATGACAAGCTCTGCATAATACCTAAAAGATAATTTGAATATTTTTCAACATCAGCATTCCGTGAAATTTCGCCATTTTCACGAGATCTAATCAATATTCTCTTAAACATCTCCTTTATAAAGGAGAAATAATCACTTACCTCTTTTGCTATTAACTCGTCTTGTTCCCCAATTTCGCAAGCAGTATTTACAATCAGGCATCCTTTACTAGACTTGCCTGGGTTAAAATTATTAGAAAGATCAAGGAAGAACTCCTCAATGTTTTTAAAACCTGCATCTTCCTTCAGAAGATTTTCAAACCTGTGGATCCTGACATATTCTTTATACAATCCTAATGATTCAATAAACAAATTGCGCTTATCTTTAAAAGAAGCATAGATAGAAAACTGATTGATCTCCATTTCTTTTTCTAACATACGAACAGAGGTAGTTTTATAGCCATTTTTCCAGAAGATGTGCATAGCCTTTTCTAATACAATATCAACATCATATTCTTTTTGTCGAGGCATGTTACTTAAATTTCAATAAATCTAAGCACTTGCTTAGTAATATAAAAGTTATTTAATATTTAAAGATATATCCGAAAGCACTTGCTCAGCTTTTTTCTAAGTAATATACAAATTTATGCTCACCGTTTAGATTGATATTATGTCCATTACCATTAGTTACTGAAACCGTAGCAGCAAGCGGAAGACCAGTTTCTCCACTAATTAGAGTTTATCTATAAACTCTTTGTCTGATTCAGAAAGATTGCTATCAAGGCTTGCGCAGCTCGAAAGATGTGAGTTTACATTTCGTAAATGACCATTTTGAGAGCAAGCGTAACGCAGATAGCGGACTTTATGGACAGACTCTAATTATTCTCCCTTTAAAAATTCGCTCACTGGAAGAATAGCTAACATTAAGGCTTACACTTAAAAGGAGCATAATTATAACCGGAAAAAGTAATTTCGTTTTTCGTTTCATATTATTGAAGTATTTTTCTTGAATAGGCAGAGGAATATTGGCAGAAACATTTTTTTTCTTCAAGTTGTCATTTTCACAAGATATCGAAATACTACCTCCAGAAACCCCGGCATCCATTTCCGTAATACTCTTTACAGAAATGTTAATAAAATTCCTTGTTCACTACTGTTATTTTAATGAAACTCATTTTGAAATTCAGAACCACACAGGGAAATGCAATTTAACAGAATAATAGCTTCATCCAGGATACAATTATTTGATTTTAATTTCATAAAGATTCACTTCGCCCTGGTCAAGAGTGATCTTGTATTTTCCAGTCGTGTTAAAATAGCCTCGCTTTGTGCCCCCCGGAGAAAAGAAACTCACCTTGTCTTTGATCCAGGTTTCCGGAATATTCCATTCAACAGAAGTCGTGCGGTCGGGGGTATGGCAAATTCCCTCTTCGACCTCGCCTGCTAAAAGTTTATAATTACCATCTTTTGTTTGCCAAAACAGGGCGCTTACAGGCTTTAAAACTTCCATGTCTGTAGCATAGGGACTTCCGTTTTCTTTAAGCATCTGCTGCATTTGTCTTGCGCCTAACAACCAGGGATAAACGCTTCCCATCACCTTATCTGTACTTATGCTCCATGTCAAGTCAATAATATTTGAGTGCTCGGGGACATCCCACAACAGCAGCTGTTTATTATTGCTATTGTTGTACATTAATGCAGGGGACCCCAATACTTGGTAAAGCACATCTACCT
>JAJRQT010000178.1 GCA_024280115.1 Bacteroidota bacterium
AGAATTCGCCTTTTTTTCAAATAAATAAAAATTAACCATGGGGAGAAAACTAAAACTTTTACCTCGCAAGAGGTATATTCCCCATCCTGAAATTTCATTACCAAAAATCTGATTTTTTTCTTAGGTTAACGACTATGGTGGGAACACAAGCCAATAATTTGTAAGAAAATGATTTCCTTTAATCGTGTTGAATTAGTTTTATCTGATAATATGTTTAATGGTATATTGTTTCTTCTGATCATAACAATGGCAATTGTATCATATTTGAGTTTTTTTTTGTGATTTGGATTTTATAGACAGACCCTAATTGGAGCCCGTCTATAAAGTCAGAGTTTGTATAGAATGTTCGAGATCAAGCCTCGCCTTCCTTAGTACGGCGGACAAGGGCTTGTGCAGTTTCTAAAAATGCCAGCCTGCCAGCTCGGCAGGGAGGTTACATTTCGTAAATGATCATTTTGAGAGCAAGTCTGCCTCGCCGGCCGGCGGGCGTAACGCAGAGATCGGACATTATGGACAGACTCTAATGAGCATGAATCCTTAAAACTACGGAATACACTGCGTAAAATTTCCGGAAAGTGGGATTCATTGCAATTAGTCAAAAAGATCAATGTGAGAAATTTTTTTGTCTTACATAAGTAGGCTTGCACCAGTTTCTTTATTAGAATTGGAACCCAAAGTAGGCGGCATCTATTACGAATTAAACCCGTTAGCTCTTTACTAATTGAAGTCAGTTAAAAATTAGTATCTTACCAAATATTGAAGTTAGAAATCAACATTGTAAACATTAAACGAGATAAGAAGATAATATGAATATTGGAATTATTATAGGTCGCATCGGCGGAGTGGACGGTGTAGCTTTAGAAACCCTCAAGTGGATAGAAGTTTTAAAAAGAATGGGGCACAATGTCTTTGTCATTTCCGGAGAATTTGAAAACTGGACAGAAGTCGATTTTCACCATTACCACTATCCTGTACTTTCATTCTTTTCTCCGGAAGCAGAATGGGGTCAAAGAAAAGCATTTTTTGAACCGGATGATTCTCCTGAATCTCTTCTGGAACATGTTGAAAAAATCTCAGACCTAATCAGTAAAAAACTGGTAAAATGGGTGTCAAAAAACAAGATTGATTGCCTGCTTTCTGAAAATGCATCTGCCTTGCCTTGTCACTTATCAATGGGAATTGGGATAAGAAAACTCGTTGAAAAAACAGGGATTCCAACAGTTACTCATGATCATGATTTTTTTTGGGAAAGAGGAGATCGTTATATTTCTGTGCATGACGCTATCAACAAGTTTGTGATAGATAACTTTCCACTCATACTTCCCGATGTCCGGCATGCCGTCATTAATACATTTGGTGTCGAAACTTATCAAGGCAGCTTCAATATCAAAGCGATTTTAGTTCCCAATGTGATGGATTTTTCTAAACCATTTGGTGTTCCAAATGGGACTAATAAGTATTTTTTGCATGATTTGGGTGTATCTAAAAAGGAGATAGCCCTGCTGCAGGTTACCAGGATCGTCCGAAGGAAAGGAATAGAAACGGCCATTATGTTACTAGATAAGCTCAACGATAAGAAAATCAAACTAGTGGTAACAGGAAATCACAAGGATGATGAAAACAAAACCTACTATAACGAGCTGGTAGATATGGTTCACGATTTAAACCTGACAAACCAGGTCATTTCCATTGCTGATGATGTCTTAAGTCATATCGATCTTTCTGACGTATATGCCCATGGTAGGGCCTGCACATACTTCAGCACGTATGAGGGATTTGGAAACGCATTTGTTGAAGGTGTTCTGGCCAAAAAACCAATTTTTGTCAATAATTATAAACCTGTATATATGCAGGATATAGGCAGTAAAGGGTTTAAGACAGTTATGCTGGAAAACAGTCAGTTAACTGATGAAAAAGTTAGCAAGATGGCTGAGATTATTTACGATCCTGATTTAGCGCGAGAAATAGGCGAATTCAATTTTGAATTGGGCAAAAAGCATTTTTCCTATGATGTACTCGAAGAAAAATTAACAGAATTGTTCTCATTCTAACCTTAATAACTCCACACGATGACAACTGGAAAAACTAAAAAAAATCCGCATTCTGAAAATCAAACAGCAAGTATGCTGGAAGAACTAAAAAACGAGCAAATAAATACGTGGTTCGATTTGGGTATTTTTATTGATCGGGTAAGAAACAAGAAACCAACCTCCCAGTTTGCAGGTGATTTAAATGATTTCAAAAATCATATTGAAACCGGAGGAGTTGGTCTGATATCATTTTATTTTACTATCGATGGCATAACTGTAGAAGCTAATAAATACACACAGGTACTAAAGAATATTTATCCAAAAGTTAAAATTCACTACATAGCAGGGGAAATTCACAGTGAAGCAGCAGAACTCATCGACTCCCCATTTCAAAAGGAAATAAAGGAGATGGATGGTTTTGACAATTGGAAGCTATACAATAAGTTTTTTAATGAAAAGCTAGAGCGGGGCAGTGAATCCTACAATAGATTAATCGGAGAGTTTTGGGAAGATGTGCTGATAATTATAGAAAAACTCGGTAATTATATAGAGCAGCAAAATATCAATTTACTCTATATCATCAATGTTTGTTCGAATCCGGGAAATGTCTCTCTGGCTTTAGCCGTTGTTTTGATTTCAGAATATCTTGGTATTCCAGTCATCAATAACAATCATGATTTTTATTGGGAGGGAGGAAACCGTAAAATTGATGTAGGCAAAAATGGTATAAAAAAGGGGCCGAGGGACTTTTTTTTTACCAATGCTCATGTTGGCGAATTTTTCTCGATTATTGAGGTCCTTTTTCCCTGGGAGAGAAAATCCTGGATGACGGTTAGCATTAATCGTATTCAATGTGAAAAAACCATCCAGTTAAATGGGCACAATCCCGCTAATGTTGCATTGATTGGTACGGCAATAGATCATCAATCTCACATCCATGTCAGCAATCGTAACATAATAGGTGCTTTTATGCAGGTATCATCCATCTTTGCCAACAATAAGGATACCATTACGGTACATGAAGCTAGTAAACACATCGAAAGCGACCGTTCTCTACGCCCAATCTTATTGGGTAGCCAAAGAACAACAAATTTTGATTTCGTCAATAACAACATCGTTTTCCTGCAACCGACAAGAGTCATCAGCAGAAAATCGATTGAAATAAATTTTAAGTTAATTTCAACTTTATTTTTAGAACAACGATTCAGGCAGAAATTTGAAGATAATCCGAAACTTAAAATAACACTTATCGTTTCTGGTCCAATCCCTCATGGTCAGCAGGATTATTATCGAAAACTGCTAAATGACTTCAACTTATTTCTGACAAATCTTCCCGAAGAATTCAAGTCAAAAGTATTTCTCGGTTTTTTATTCAGCGAATTTGACAAGGACATATTCAAGCAGAAATACACAGCTCCGATTGATATCTGGCACTTGTTTCATATCGCTTCCCTGATTTTACTTCCAAGCCAAACCGAAGGGAGAGGTCTTCCAATTTTAGAAGCTGCTGCAAGTGGTATCCCGATATTTTGCAGACAATACGAACCCAGGGCCGTTTATGAGGAAGTTATTGGTAATCATTTAGATGAAAAGAGCCGTTTGAGGGTACTGGAGTTTACGGGAAATAAGCTGTCTAAGAATTTAATAAGTAAAATTATTGAGCAGGTTTTTTATCCGCAGAACAGTGTTGATGATGTGACGCATAATTTAAATGTGATCAAAAACAGGTACAGTTTTGAAGCCCTGGAAGATAATATGAGAAACATCCTCAAAACATTGCACGCACAATTAAACTCCAATTACAATGGTAAGGAATACAAATTGGTGGGTAATATGTTCGAGATTTACAAAGCCCATATTAACTTTAAAAATGCTGATTTGGCAGCAATTATGAACCAGGACACCCGTCACTATCTACCCGGCTATGGGCGTCTGTCTTTCATGATGCTCCTGAAATCATTGATTGATCCAAGTTTTTTTAGAGTTGAAGAGCAACTTGTTAAAGGAAGGGTTCTGAATTATGCCTATAATATTCAAAATAAGCTCAAGGAGAATTCTGGTGGCTCGGAAGAAGATATTATAAGGTATTACAACCTGGTAGAGTCCATTTTCCATTGTCAGGATGGCGAATATGCAATTCGGCATGATCATTCGATGGCTTACAGACATCGCAACAGGAAACGCTTTGCCTATATGGACTATACTCATCAGGAATTAGTTGGTCTGGTGAATCTGATACATCATACGGTATTTCGCCCTGTGAGCAGAAAAAAACTGATTATTTCTCCTCAATTTTTTACGGACTGGGAATTAGCACTCCATCAATTAACCAACAGCGAATCACTTGGAATAGACGATCGAAAGCGCCTTACCAGAATGCTAAAAGCCAATGTTCCCAAAGGCTACTTTCCGGGGAAATACATCAAACACGAAATGGAGTATTTTATCCTGCAACCATTCAGATCGCGACTGAGTTTGTCTATAGAAGAGGAATTAACAGAAGACATACTGATAGCCAAAAAGGAAATACTTGAACACACATATATATTTGTTCATGAGTCCCACAATGACACATGGTTTTCCAATTCCTATATTACAGAGTATATCGAAAGTGAACAGGAACCCGAATTATCCTTACTCTATAAACACGGCCTTGTAGAAATCGTAAAAACGCAACAATGGTGCAATGGCGTACATTTTCCACAAATGGGGCCAGATGCTTTGAAGATATTACGAGAAATAAAAGAAAAAAACGGCTTTCTCATTACTAATGGTGAACATGCTTCCATGATGACTGATATCATCAATATCGATCATTTTCATATTGGTAAAGCAAAAAATCCTATCACTGCCAAAATACTTGGTATTCCGTTGAATAGTGGTTTTATTCAATTTGTTCCCGCCGGAGTTAGAACAACCTTGGCTTATCCTACCCCTATTCAAACTGGCAAAGATTTTGACATTGCATTGAAGTCTCCTTTGTTCAGTCGTTTAGCTGAGAAATATGGAGAGGCAGAATTGTTTAGAATTATTGGTAAAGACGCCGAGAAAAACGGCACTCCTATTGTCAAATTGCTCGAAAGTCTTGATCAGGCAGATAAAGAGTCGAGCCATCCTGCCAGTGTCAAATTTCAATTTATTGGAGGCATTTATGATGATGGGCTACCCTGGAGTGGCGTTTTGGCAGAAATAAATACAAAGAAGGTCAAATGGAATTTCAATACCTACATCGCTAAAAAAAGGCCAAAAAATGTCCCCTCATTATTAGATGATTTTGCAAAAGAGCATAAAAATTCAAATGCCATTGATCTGGCCTGGAATGGCGGATATATCCTTAACCCGGAGTTGGTTGGTAAATTAGGATTGCCGGAGCAGTATATCGGTTCATCTCTTGGTTTACTTATTATGGATGGACAGGTAGAATGTCCTCCGTTATTCAACAAACCAGCATTTATTATTTATAAAGATGGTATGATTGATATCTCCAAAGTAAATTGTAAATACGGTTTTACAATTAAAAACGGAGACCAAAAGCTAACTTTCGAAGCTGAAGGGTACAACAATCATCAGGATAGTAAACTGTCTTTCTACGATCTTAACCACGAGCAAAACAATATTCCAGGAAATGGAAATGTGATTGTAAGACTTGCGGGTGTTACGGTAAAGGAGATTATCAAAACAGAAAAATCTCAGTCTGTAGAAATAATCCCTGTTGGTGTTACCCTATCTATTCCTGGGCGCCTGTTCTCAGATGAAACCTTCAAAATAGGAAAAACTATCGAACTGACCCTATTAGAGAATGATTTTGATGGTATAAAATGGGAAGACGTCTCCTATGCAATAGAAGCCGGACCTTTATTGTTGGAAAACGGTGAACGCGCGATAGACATGGAATCCGAAGGATGGAAAACCAATAATTCCATTAAAACTCAAGCTGCCCGTATGGATTTTATTGACATGAGAGGGCCTAAAATTGCAGTCGGTATTGACAATGATGGAGCGTTAAAAGTGCTGGCTATCAACGGAAGAATACGTGAATCTGTCGGAGCCACTCATATCGATATGGCCAATATTTTAAAGGATCAGGGTATGCAAAAAGCAATGGGATTTGACCCCGGAGGCAGTAGCACCTTATGTGTTAATGGTGAAATCATGAATATATCACCTTACAACAAGGGGTACGAGGAAGATATATACGCTTTACCTCCTGAACCCCGGTTCGTATCAAACATTGTTTTGGGGTGGGCTGAATAAAAAGTATTAATGAATTATCAGAAATTTATTAGGCAATAAGATTGTGATTTTAACCACTAATTATTAAAATCAGTTCCGCGTGGAGAGTGCCCGGATTGAGGAGTAAACCTCAATTGGGGCGTTTCGATTGTGCCTGTTATCGGAGAGCCTCACGACCATGGAAGTATGGGGATTTTAGGAATATTTCATGAGCTTTTTCTTCGGACTATTGATATTCCGTTTCATTATTTCAATTTTACGATAAACTGTATTATTTCAGGAGATATCTTTTTGACCGATTGGAAAAATATTGTGGTTTGGCTTGATACTGTATCATTTGTAGCAATAGAGTAGTATTTTGTGTGAAGTTTTGTGCGAATGAGAAGATGTATTACAACTAAACATTAATATACAAGAAATTTAATTATGAGTATATCAGGATTAGTCCGTGAAAAAGGGAGCATATCTTTTTTGGCGCTTGTTTGTTTTGTCGCCTCGCTGGGAGGTGTATTGTTTGGATTCGACACTGCCGTTATATCAGGAACTTTCAGCATTGTTGAAGTTTATTATGGTCTTGATAAAATTGAAGTAGGTTGGTTTGCCAGTTCCGCTCTTGTTGGGGCAATAGCGGGAGCTCTTGTTGCGGGAGCAATGAGCGATAGGTATGGGCGAAAGCCTGTACTGATAGTTGCCGCATTCTTGTTTTTTATTTCGGCCTTTGGCTCAACTTTTCCTCCATCGTTTAGCTTGCTCATTGTTGCACGACTTATAGGAGGAATTGGTGTGGGAATGGCATCTGTGCTTGCACCATTGTACATTTCAGAGTTTGCTCCGCCTAAAATCAGGGGGCGCCTTGTGGCACTTTACCAGCTATCAATAGTAATTGGTATTTTGCTGGCTTATTTCTCCAACTCGTTTTTATTAGGCTTTTCGCGGGGAAATCCTGATTCTTTTGGGGGTACAGGTGTTTTATACAAAGTATTGGTCTCAGAAGTATGGCGGGGCATGTTTGCTGCCGAGATGATTCCGGCAGGAATTTTCCTTATTTTATTAATGATAATACCCGAAAGCCCACGCTGGCTTATTAAGAATGAAAAGTTCGATAAAGGATACAATATACTTTTAAAAATCAGTGGAGAAGCTATCGCCAAAATAGAACTGGCAGAAATCAGGGAAACGTTAAACCATGTGAAGGGTAAAATAAGCGAACTAATTAAGCCGGGATTACGCCTGGCATTGATGGTGGGTGTTGGGCTATCGGTATTCGGGCAGTTCACCGGAGTAAATATACTTATCTATTACGGCCCCACTATTTTAGAAGATGCCGGGTTCCAGTTAGAAAGTTCGCTACAGTTTCAGGTAGCAATAGGTGTTATCAACCTGATTTTTACAATTATTGCCCTATGGAAAATAGATAGCTGGGGACGTCGTCCGCTACTTATCGGCGGCATGTCAGCCGTTTTTGTCTCCTTGTTGATAATTGCTATATTATTTACCTTAGAAGCAGCTTCAGGCTTATGGATAGTGATCATGTTCGGTGTCTATATGGCCAGTCTTGCGCTATCCATCAATGCTGTTATCTGGGTGTTGATTGGTGAAATATTTCCTACGCGAATACGGGGCAGGGCCATGTCGATTGCAACATTTGCAAATTGGGGCACAAATTTTATAACTGCCTTTATTTTCCCATGGTACGTGGCAAAAATAGGGATGAATGCAGGGTTTTTCACTTTTGCAGCCATGTGTCTGATTGCTACAATATTTTTCTATAAATACATCCCCGAGACGAAAGGGAAAAGTTTGGAAGAGATTGAAAAGCATTGGGAGGGAATCGGTAATGTAAGTAGTAAATAGCTGATCGTAACGAAAGCCACAAAATAACAATATTAAAAAATATACACATGAAGAAACTAAGCTTAATAGTTGCTCTGATTATTTCGAACATTATAATTTTGACAGGATGCAATGATAATCTCAACAACAGGATAGTATTTGTGTGTAATGCCGATAATGATCTTTATCGTGCTGTGGTTGAATCGAATGGAGATTTTCAGAGATTCTCTTCTGCTGAAGAAGCAATAAAGGCCGCTAAACCACAATCCGGTATTCTCGTTTTGGCCGATAACTATCCGGCTGAAAAAGTAGTTATTCCTGACGGATTTTTTGGAAGGGCAAAAAGTAAAAACATCAGGGTATATGTGGAGTTTCCAGACAACGTGCCCGGTATAAAAACTGGCGAAATAAAAAATATAAAATGGGAAAGGGGTGTGGTGACTTCCAGTGTGTTTGGTAAATCGCTTGAGAAAATGCGTATCGTAACTATTAATGATTGCCATTATATAGATCTTGAAGCGGAAACACCTCATCTTGTTATCGCAAGGGTTGCCGGATTTGATACAGCTGTTTATGGTTTGGACAGCACCGAAACTCATCCAATTCTTTTTGAATTGCCAGGATCAGAAGTTCTGGTTTCAACAACAAAACTCAGCGATTTTATAAAAGGAAGATATGCACCCAAAGATGCATGGAAATCAATTTGGGGATTCGTATTTACCTGGCTTCAACCCGGGAAGGAAACACCAGAGTTGAAGTGGACAGAATCTGTTCATCCGACCTACGCGAAGGATCAAACAATATCACCAAATGAACATATAGAGGCTGCAAGGCGCGGCGCTGAGTGGTACTATAAAAGTAATTTGCTGACGACTGTCGGTGAGGTAAAGAAAGATATAAAAATGGAGATTACCCGGGAAGGGAATTATGGCAAGGAAGGTATCAGGGAGTGTTTTTTATCAAAAATTAATTACGATGGAAGTCAACCAATGAGTGAATCCCGTCGTGCTGATTGTGCCAGCGAGTCAGCAATGGCGCTTGCCTTGCGGGGAATGATTGATGGAAACAAACAGGATAAAACCACAGCTATCAACCTGCAGGATTATATTTATTTTAATTCCCGCATGAGGCAGGGACCTCGCAATGACCCTAATAATGCAGAGTTTGGTTTTGTCGATTGGTTTGAACGTGAGAATGACAATGAAGGAGTCTA
>JAJRQT010000179.1 GCA_024280115.1 Bacteroidota bacterium
ATTTTACCATTTTTCTTAATAATGGAACTTTTGCAAAAAACACACTTTTTTTATTCATAAGCTTTCATTTGATGCAAAGCTATGAATATCAGAAACTTACAGAGGTTTCAGCCTCCTTTTTGTCTATTAAGCCAAAAATCAGATTAGATGGAAGCCTGAACAGCCAGACCTAAACAGTATAAATTCACAGCCTTATCTTTCTCACAATTCTTGGAGAATAAATGCTTTTCTTGTAGCTGAGATCATCCCAGAACCACAAACAGATGCCCCACCACGGCGGACAGGTAGGGGCCCGCAATATTATTTTTCATCGATTTCAAGTCAACTACCTGTCACAAACTTACTACAACCTCATCACCATTATAAACAACCGTTTTATTCGGTTTGGACACAATCATATCTCCATCTCCATGATCATCACGAACGACCACAATATTAAAAGTTCTATACTTCAACATTCCCGGAAATTCTCCTTTGCGTTTTTCAATGGTCAGGCTTTTAGATTTATCATTCCAATTTATTGAAATGGTTGCATAAGCGCCTTTTTCGTAATTGTAGTTATCGTTTTCATCTTCATAAAGTATAAATTCTGCATCGGCACCAGGATAAATGCGCAGCTCAAGCGGATCGGCGTTTTTCTCAGTAGCATATTGAAGATTTGGCCCCATTGGCACAATAGATCCGGCTTTTACATAAAGCGGAATTTCGTCTATTGGAGCCGGTGTGTTTATACTCTGTTTTCCCTCATAGAATTGTCCTGTCCAGAAATTGTACCAACCGATCGACTTTGGCAAATAAACTGAAACCGATTCCGTCGGCGGAAGCTGCTGCTCGCCAAGTGTTTTTGCTTCGGCTGGTGTAATCCATGCCAATTTAGTAATCGCGCCTCCGAGCGTTTGGTAATATTCCATTTTGATACTATACTTCTTCCCCGCCTGTAATTTGATTTTCCCCATATCGACCTGCATTCCATGATCGGTCCAGTTATCAATGACTAACTTGTTATCGACCCAGACACGAATGCCATCGTTGGACGTAGTAACAAAAGCATATTCCCCTGTCTCATCTGCCTGCACCTGACCTGTAAATCGAATACTATAGTAGTGTTGGTTGATCACCTCTGGCCTGGAATTCCCATCATTCCAATCAAAATCTAATTTCGATTCAATCGTTGTCGTTTCGAGCTTTTCAAAATTTTGTCCATTGTAAAATTCTGTTGTCAATCCTCCTTGTTTTCCTTCGGACGTAAACAGGTTATTTTCAGGAATAATATTTCCTATGAATGTGTTTTCGAAATACATTTTCTCTGTGACCGGCGCCACCAGGAATGCAGGTCCGAACATATACTGATTATCGATTCCATGAACTTTTGGATCATCGCTAAAATCGAAAGACAACCCACGCATGATGGTGTAATCATTGTTTGTAACCTGCCAGGCCATCGAATATAAATAGGGCATAAAGCGGTAGCGCAGCTTGTCAAATTTAACCTGGGTATCATAGGCCCAGGTTCCTTTTTCTCCAAAATTCCATACTTCACGTGGTGTGCCTGTGCCATGCGATCGGAATATTGGACAAAATACACCAAACTGATACCAGCGTGTGTAAAGCTCTCTGTAGGCTTCATCCTTACTACCCAATGGATTATTGGGGATAAAAGCGCCAATGTCTGTTGTCCAGTACGGAATGCCGGTATAGCAAAAATTAATACCTGCGGATATCTGCTTTCTCAATACATCCCAACTGGCCACTATGTCTCCAGACCAGGTGATACTTCCATATCGCTGTTGTCCTGCATAAGCTGAACGGGTGAGAATACAAACTCGTTTTTGATCAGTTGTTTCCCGCTGACTTTCATAAACACCCTTTGTGGTCATTAAGGCATAGGAATTCAAGTATCGCGCCCAGGTACCCGCCGAATGATCTATATTTTCCTTTGCTTTCTCAGCAATCTCATCCGGAGTATCGCCAACAAATTCAGGTTCCGTGGCATCCATCCACCAACTATCTACTCCAATAGAGAACAGATTTTTATTCAACCAGCTCCAATAAAGCTGACGTGCTTCCGGATTGTACGCATCATAAAGCCTTCCTTTATCACCATTCTTCAAATGAGATATAAAACCATGCGCATCCATATCTTTATAAACATCGGTTATGCTATCGAAGACCGGCCAGACAGAGATTGCATAATGCGTGTTCATATCATGAATTTCTTTCAACATTTCTTTTGGCTTCGGAAAAATATCTCGATCAAAATCCATGGCATTCCAACCCAAATTTCCCCAATATTGCCAGTCCTGTACAATCACATCGAGTGGAACTTTGCGTTTTCGGAATTCTTTTACTGTATTAATGATGTCATTCTGGGTTTTATAACGCTCTTTACTCTGCCAAAAGCCAAAAGCCCATTTTCCAAACATTGGCACTTTACCGGTCAAATTCCGGTATCCGGAAATTACATCATCCATATCATCGCCGGCTATATAATAATAGTCAACGGCATCACCCACTTCCGACCATAGGGACATTCCGGTGTCATCATCACTAAACTTTGTTTTTGAATAATTTTCCCATAGAATTCCATAATTCTTTGAAGATACCAGAACCGGGACTACGGCTATCCTGTTTTCCTGAACCATGGTGACCTGATGACCGCGATAATTCATGATCCCTTCCTGATGTTGTCCAAGTCCATAAAGCGATTCATCGGGAGATAATTGAAAATTTTGCCTGACATGAAAGGCATCCTCTCCTGAAACTATTGCCTTTTCCAATATACTTCCACCTTCTTCTAACTTCAGATTGCCGGTTTTATCAAAGAATGAGATATTGCCGGTTTTAATATTGTATTTTAATGTGACTGCATTTGTAGTTAGCGTTATAATTTCACCCTTCTCTTGAAAATCCCATTCTGACTGCTGTTGCGCATCTTTCAGAGCCATCAGGCTTTCCCTTTGTTGAAAGTCCTTGTTGTCGGCATGAATGACCTGGATAACATTATCGGCCCATACTTTAAGCTTTACAACACCTTTATCAGTTATTACCGTTAAACCATCATCATTGCGTATGATTTCAGGTTGCTTACCGGCACAGTTAAAAAGAAGCGCTATGGAGAAAATGATCAGTATTCGCTGCATAATATTTGTTTAATAATTAGAAAACTTGATTAAGTTATAATTTTATATCCGCCTGGGTTTATTAAAGCAAGATCCGTAAAAAATAGTTTAGATTCTATGTGAAATACAATAGGTCACTATCATTGCCACAGATTCACGGATTATAATATTACTCTTTTTTAAGTTTTTCATAAAAAAATCTGAGAATCTGTGGCATTTTGCTTTTGCCTATTCAAATCAATACATGGCCTCAGTTTTCTTCATTCAAGCATGATTAATCATTCCTGTTTACATATAAATACCTCAACACACAACGATTGCCTATACTGTTGGGATTCTTTTCACCTGTGAGCCTAAGCTGAATGGTATGTTCTTTCCGTTCAAGACCATCGGCAAGAGTGAAATACCATGGCAGGTGATAGCTCTTGCTGTGTTTTGTGAATAAATCCTGCTTCTTCCATGCTCCGCCATCAATACGATATTCAATAATTCCCGCATCGGGACCGGCTGCAACTGCGATGCCTACGGCGTTCCCATCAAATTTGTATTTCAATGCCTTCCCAGGATATTCACCGATTAGCATGGGGACATTTATATAATTATTCCGGGTTCTTGCTTCAATCTCTGGAATCCAATTTTCTACAAATTCCCAACCTTTCGCAGCATTTATCTCACTTGCAGGGATTAAAACGCCGTTATCGTAACAAGCATCATCCAACTTTTCCTGCAGTGGATAGTTGGTTATTTTGTCATCCTCAGCCACAAATCCGCTCCAGGCATTTTCTAAAAAGGTAATCATGGAATGGGCATAGACGCCCTGGCCAAATGGTGACGGATGGAGATTTTTAAAATCATCTTCCCATGTAAACTCACCGGCATCAATCCTTTCGGTAACTTCCTTTGCAAGGTTGATTGTTGGAAGGTTGTAAAATTCAGCAACTTTATCATGGTTTTGAATAACCTGGGGAACAATACCTCTCCTGTAATCTTCCATTTTTGATGGATCAACGAAATGCATAAATACAATATCGGTTGTTGGTCCAATTTTTCTAACATGCCTCACAATCCCTTCCATCGACCTTATTTGTTCTTCATTTGTTCTACCCTTGCCTCCATCGTTTACCGCCGCTTCCACGAAGATAAGATCAATTGGGCCGTTCATTAATATATCTCTTTCCAATCTAAAAACATCACAGGTGGAACCCATCGAAGGGATACCTGCCGCAATAAATTCAAATGCTGTTTCTGGAAACCGTCTTTGCATATATTGTATCAAACTATCACGCCAACCTCCATTGTATGTGATTGAACCTCCGAGAAAAGCAACCCGCCCCTTTTTGTCTTTTTCAAATTTTATAAATGAATTTTTTAACCCGTTTCGCATTTCATGATAGGCAGAAGATTGTAGTTTCTGTTTCGGGAGCTGTGTATAATATTTTATAAAATCGGCGCCCAGGCGAGGGGTTTCTATCTCGAAATGGTGCCCCCACAAATCTTGCTTACCTTCGGTACAAGGTACAATCTTGGCAATACCTCCAAGTTTCACATAGCGATCGATCAATATTAGAGTATTCTCGCTAACAGGAACGATTTGATCATTCAGGCCAATCATGTGAAGCACAGGAACCTTTACTTTTGCCAAATTACCAAGGCTGTCAATGGGGTTGTTCAAATAGGCTTTTGCCTCTTCGTCAGAATTAAAACCATATTCTTTTTTCATCTCTTCCCATTCTGCTGGAGCGCCTTTGCCATTGCCAAAACCCCCGGGCCAGCTTTTCAGATCACACACCGGAGCTTCGGCATATATACAGTTTACTTTTTCAGCATTCTTTTTTGCCCAGTTATATGCAAACAAACCTCCGCGGCTTACACCTTCCAAAGAAACCATTGGGTTGAAACCCTGAACCTTCACCAGATAGTTATAAAAATCATCCCAAACTTCCATAGCTTTCGGACTACCATACATTTTGTTCGTGTTCACAAAAGCAAGGTGGAAACCTTCTGACAAAAGGATGCTGTCCATTTCAGTATGCCAGCCTGGAAACCTGGCGCGCCATACCCACGGCTTCCCATTCAATGCTTTTTCCGGCAATACGAAATGCGCCTTTCTGCCATCAAAATCAAATTCATATTTTTCAAACCCTTTCCAAATACTCTTTTTACCAGGAAATTTTTGATTGACCAATGCACCCGGCTTGTCAGTTAGTTTTTTGTAAATAATTTTTGCCATCTCCCCTGCTCCTTCGGCATTTGGGTGAATGTGATCGGGGAATAGTGCCCCCTTTCCTATAAAAGGTGGATAAAGGTCGATTAATTGCAGCCCTTCTTCTCTGGCAATTTTTTTAATTAAGGGATTCACTTCATTTTTTACAACGGCATCACTGATCTCCCATCTTGTCTCAAAAACCGGTACTGCGGCTACTACATATATATTTGGTTTTGAATCCAGGGTGTCGAAAGCGTTAATGAGCTTTCTATAATCTGCTTCAAATTCATCTTTGAATTTCCAGTTTTGAGGTTTGCTGTCATTGGTTCCCAACTTGATAATTACGATATCCGGTTCCCATTTTATGGCATTGAAGAATTTGTCTTCCGCCATATATGGATAATCTCCTTTTAGTAGCAGCGTCCTGGCTGAAAATCCAAAATTCTTTACTTCATATCCATCGCCAAGTATTCTTCCTAGCTGAGCCGGATAAGAATCTTTAATCCTGTCTTTGATTCCGGCTCCATAGGTAATGCTATTGCCAATACAGGCTACTTTGATGATTTTTTGACCCTGCCCCCAAAGATTGATATTGAGGAATAAAATAAGGATGAATAAAAAAATGGTTTTAGTTCTCATGAATTATAAATTTTATTCGATTCAAATTATTTAATTTCAACCACAAACAATCATCACGGATTTTCAATAAAATAAGTGTTAAATGATTTAATAACCGGTGAAGAAACTGATCCGGTTATGGTCAATTTTAGCTTATTTGTTCGAACCGGATTAAACTGCTGAATGCGCTTGTTTCCAATGGACTTTCCCTTACAAAGTAGCTGCCATTTTCCACCTGAAAGAGCCTCAACTTTATATTCTCTGACACGCTCCCCCAATTTAATATCCTCCTGAATAATAATATGATTGACCGCTTGTTTTTTTGATAATTTCAAAATAATCTCATCCCCCTCCCCAGATACAGATGCAATTGGGACGGAAAATCTTGCATTAATTTCATCTCCAAATTCTTTTAACCTCAACACATCTCCTTGTGGCATCAGTCCTTGTGGATTTGGTGTGAGTCCAAGAATAAGTGTCGAATTTCTACCAACAGATTTATAGTACATATCAACCAGGCTGGCCAAAGGATATATATTCTCCTCATCACCGGGCTCCCAAAACCATTCATGCCTTCCGTTTATCCCACGAAGCGGGGCGTCTGACATGGCAGGCATCCAATATTTGCCATTGGGATCACCATGCTTCAATAATTCAATATGTTCCTTGTGTGTATCGCCGGCATGCGAATAAAAATTTGGGAAGGTTGCCCAACATGGGTAAGGCACTGTTCCCGATTCTGAACCTCCCCACCGTGCCTCGGCTAATTGTAAATTGTGATAAAAGAGACAATTTGGCTGGTACTGCTTTACAATTGGCAGCACATCTGGCGCCCCATTGTCCGGATGGTCTGCTCCGCCGTCGAACCAGATTTCAAAGAGTTCTCCGTAATTTGTGCATAATTCCGTAACCATACCTTCCACCATTTTATTATAATATTCCTGGCGTTTAAGCTGAAATTCGCCTTCCCCATTCACTTTAAAATTATGTACTCCAAAAAATGAGTCCCATCGAATACCGATATATATCCCCGGTTTAAGCCCATATTTTCGGCATGAATTAACAAAATCCCGTATAACATCACCTTTGCCATCTCTCCACTTTACAGCCTTCAAACAATAGGGATTCACTTCTGACTGGTATAGTGCAAAACCGGTTTCATGCGTAGCCGTAAGTATCGCAAATTTCGCCCCGGCATCCTTCGCAGCTTTCACCCATTGATCAGTATCCAAATTTTCAGGATTAAAAAGCTGATAGTCCGGGAATGGGGAGATCCTGTTATTCCCCTGCCCGTATCTTTTTCCATCAAAGACATGAAGATCATAGTGGAAAACTACCCCAAGCTCAGCTTCCTGCCAGGCGAGCTGTTGTTTGTTCGGCAAAGGATAAGGGTACTCTATTTGAGAATAACCCGGAATTATTATGAATGCAGAAAAGATTATTAGAAATACATTTTTCATGGTTCCTAAAACAACTTTTAATTTCTCAAAAATTTATTTTTAACTACGACAATATTAAATCGAAAAAATCACATTTCTTTCTGCCTTGATCGCAAATCTGGAATGACGGGTTTGAAATATCTTTTGGGCGAAAAATAGAATTTAGCAAAGTAGAATAAAAAACCTGCAATTATAAATTTTAGAGATCCCCTTAATTAAAAAATCGCCAGGATTTCATGTTAATATCCGAATACTCAATTTTTTTGGGCAAGCTTACTAATGCTCCTCGATAATAGTTGAATCTTCATATTCAAGCTTCAATTTTTCCATGGATTTTCTAAACAAATACCGTTTTCTTATCACGTTGCTATTGCTGGCTTTTACTTTTTGCGATTCTAAATATATCCATCCATTTTTTTCCATATATATAATTAAACCCTCCTCATTTTCAAATGATTTATGGTTTACTCCTTCTTTCAAAAACCAATCAACATTTGTCCTCCTTCCATGAAATTCAACCTTCGCATGAAATCTTGCCGGATCCATAGGTTTGCTAACCAATTCAACGTTTAAAAAGAATATATCCAGGTTATTCAAATTCTTTCCCTGGGCATGAATTTGAGCTTTGGCCATATTCCAATTCATCGCAAGTATTATTAAGCTGATAGTTAAAACTCTTGTCATTTTTGTTGCCTACAAAGCTGAATATAATCAGGGAATATAATTTCAATACAGAAAAAAGATTCTTTCACGACACTTCTTCAAGTACGTAATTGATAATCATTTTTATCAAATTATCACGTTATATCTCTCACAAAAATAGCAAAGGTTTTAAAAGAAAAGATAAGCAATTGGATAAATGCACCTCAATGATGGGAAACTCCAAAAACTATAATCAAATCACAATTCTACTAAATGGCTCATCGACAATGATCGTCTATGGTCTATTCGCCTAGGTTTTATTGCCCCAATCATTCATTGGCTACATTTCAATGGAGGAATTGCAGACTGAGGCGAATGGACAAGGGAATATGCTTAGTTGATTTACTTTGGCCTTTGTAGGTCGGTGGATATTACCAAAAGTTGTTATGATTTGTTCGCTTGGTTTTTATTCTTAATTCTATTAAAAGCAAAAGCTCGTAATATCCATTTAGATAAAGGTTTTTCCGGATCTTTCTTTTTGAGGTTTAAATAAATTCCGAGTTTTTTTACTACCGGAACTCTGTGGGTTTCAATAAATTCTATCAATGCGCCATCAGGATCTTCGATATAGGAAAAATGACCAGCTGCCTCACCCATGTCAAAACTTTCATCACCTTGATTTGCAGTACTATCAACGGTAAATGGATGGCCTTCTTTGGTGCAAAGATCACGCAATTCATCGAAACCTATAATATCAAAGGTAAGATGAATAAAGCCCAAATCTCCCCAGTATCTACCTTCGTAAATTTTATTTGGGACTCTATCAACAGCTTTAATCAATTCAATTTGACTGGGACCAAATATTGGGCTAAAGCCTCCTTTCCTGGGTTGGGAATGCTTTAACAAAACTCTTTCAAACGTTTGCTCTCCTCCGGGAATTCCTTTCAATCCATCAAATTTTCCAGAGGTTTCATAAACTACTTCGTCATATCCAAGAATTGCTTTATAAAACTTTTTCGAAGCCTCCATATCTGTTACCCCAAGGATAGCTCCGTAGCTTCCTCCGGTAAGTTTATTTTCGTTTTTAAACCAGGAGGTACTCTCGACAATATTAAAGGTGTTGCCAAATGGATCCCTGACAAAAAAATTATTGATACCGGCAGGGCATTCGTGAACCTCACTAAGTAATTCTATTCCGGCTTTCATGAATTTATCATAAACTTTTTGAGCATTTCTGCATTTTATCTTTCCTGTAAAAATTCCTAAATCTCCCAGTAAGAGCTCATTCAGTGGCTTTAAGGAAGTCCTTTTGGTGTATTGCCAAATTTCAAATCCGCCACCGCCCTGTAGGTTCAATGTCAAAGCTGCTCTCCTACTCTGAGGGCTTCCCCCTGTATAGGGCAACATTAACTCCGCAATGGCTTCTTCTTCAAAAACCCTGATATCAAATCCAAAAAATTCTCTGTACCAATCCCATGCCTGATATAAATCACTTACTCCTACGCCAATTTGCTGAATTCCACTTATAACCATGACAATCCCTCCGATAAATATTTACTTATATTTTTTCTGCAATTGTATTGCTTTTATTTCAATTTTCTTAATAATCACAGGTTGTTTTGAGATAGGTTTTAATTTTTACGTTAAATTGGACAGCAAAATATATAATTTATTTCGATGAAGTCTATTCAAATATTATTCTGCGTTTTTACTCTCGTTTGGTTATCAATTAGCTGCAATCCTTCTGAGAATAGTTCACCTAATGTACTATTGATAGCTATTGATGATTTGAGGCCAGAGCTTGGCTGCTATGGAAATAAATTGATCAAATCGCCAAATCTGGACAAACTGGCAAATGAGGGAAGATTATTCAATAATCATTTCGTTCAGGTACCCACCTGTGGGGCATCAAGGTATTCTATGCTGACCGGCAGGCGGCCAACAAAAAAAATCCATCTGAGAAACAATGCCATTTCAGAAACTTTTGCAAACAAACCTGAAATGAGTATTCCAGAGACTTTTGTCCATCAATTAAAAAGAAATGGATATTATACCGTATCTATCGGTAAAATATCTCATCATCCGGATGGGATAGTTTACGGTTATAATGATGAGGCAAAAGGGCCAAAAGAATTGCCCTATAGCTGGAATGAAATCCATTCTGAAGTTGGAAGCTGGGGAAATGGCTGGAAAGCATTTTTTGCATATGCCAACGGAAAAAATAGAATTGATGAGAAAAAACAAGTTCTACCATACGAACGCGCTGATGTCGAAGATAACGGACTTCCCGATGGGTTAAATGCTGATTTAGCAGTGAGAAAACTACATGAATTAAAAGAAAAAGATCAACCTTTCTTATTAGCTGTAGGATTTTACAAACCTCATATGCCCTGGGTTGCTCCGGAGAAATATTGGGATTTATACAATAGGGATAGTATTCAAATCTCACCAAATCCCGAGCCTCCTTCCAATATTAATGAGTTAAGTTTAAATAATTGTGGCGAATTCAATGGTTATCAATTGGGTAAAGAAAAAGCAGGAAGGGGCGTCAGGCTGAGTGATGATTATGCAAAACAACTAAGACATGGCTACTATGCATGCGTGAGCTATGCAGATGCACAGGTTGGCAAAGTCCTCAACGAGTTGAAAAGACTTAAATTAGATAAAAATACCATGATTATTGTCTGGGGAGATCACGGCTGGCATCTTGGCGATCAGGCACAATGGGGAAAACACACGTTATTTGAAAGGTCATTAAAAAGCACATTAATCATTAAAATACCTGGCATGAGAGCACCGGGGTTTCCATCAAATGGCATAGTGGAATCAATTGATATTTATCCCACTATTATGGAATTTTGCAATATAGAATACAATTATGTTCTGGATGGGAAAAGCCTGCTTCCAATGCTCGAAATTTCTGAGGCTCATGTGAAAAATGTTGCTTACGGATATTTCAGAAATGGGATCACCATGAGAAATGAGCATTATAGACTGACAAAATATTTCAGGGAAGAAACTCCAAATATAGAACTATACGACCATACTGAAGAATCATTGGAAACATCCAATAATGCTATGTTAAAAGAGGAAATTGTAAATAGACTTTTACCACTATTAGAAGAAGGAAATACCGGTTTATTCAATGATTAAGATGAAAATGACGGAAGTCGGGAGACCAAAGACCGAAGCTAAAAGAGAAAAAACAAAGCAGGATTTAGAAGCATTGACAAATGCTTATACTGGAATCTATTTATTCTCTGCCGACCGGACAGGCTCATGTCAATAAGTTAAACACCGAACGTCATCGCGAGGAACGAAGCGATCTCTAATTTGGAGCATTTGGGTTCAACTATACAGACTGCCACGCTAAGCTCGCAGTGACGGAAAGCTTAACTTATTGAAATTGACCAGACAGACAGGTTTCTCCAAGGGGAAATTAGTCGGACACCTGTAATAATAATGCATCATACAATTTGAGATTTTGCGCGTTGCACGGTCATTGTTATCTCTTGGCAAAGATAAGTTTTGAACTGGATGATGTATTAAGTAAATTCGTTGTCTTTATATTTTTATAATCAAACATTGGTCACAAATCATTGAGCGAATTCCCGAATTTGGGATAAAATAATTTCCCATTGACCGCCCATTGTTGATTATACGCGGAGGATTTATTTTATATAGGAGTAATGATCATTTTCACAGATAGTGATGGTATCAAAGGCGTTGGGCGCAAAACTGCGTTTCAATATTATTTGATTGCGCTGACTGGTATATTCATAATTTTTTTCTTCCTGGATTTAACAATTGACTTGATTACACCACTTTGGCTTTCGGCGATAATGCCATTCTTCTTTATTATCCCACTGATATTACTTAGAAAAGGTGTTAACCTCTCCTATTTAATTACCGCTAATATTTTAGAACTGATGTTGGTTTTTCAGCTATTACTCGTTCTAAATCCAAGGCATTTTTACATATTGATTTATTGGATTGGTTTAATCCCACTATTAATTATGTCAATGGTGAAACCCAAAGCGAGTAAAGTATGGGGAGCTTTAGTTTTACTTTTTATAGCAGCCAACGGTATTTATATCCTTTTGAAATTTCCTTCTTATGAACTTACCTTATATCCAAAGAAGTACCTGGCAGCAGGTTTTGTATTTTGGCTGATTACTTATTCAATTTTATATATTATCAATTTGATCCAGGAGAGGAATCGTAAAATCCTGACTTATAAAAACTCAGAGCTATCGAAACTAAAATTAGAGATCGAAAATAAAAGTGAGGAATTGTATTTTCAGAATAAAAAGATAAATGAAATCAATGAACAGCTAAAGAGTGTCAATGAAAATCTGGAAGTCAGAATAGCTGATCGAACACATGATTTGGAAATAAGAAATATACAACTTACTGAATATGCTTTTATCAATTCCCACTTATTGAGAGCCCCTGTAGCGCGGATTATTGGCCTGATTGATTTGTTTGATAGAACAAAGGCCGAATCCAAAAGAAATGAAATTCTTGATCATCTCAAAAAATCCGGAACGGACCTTGATGAGTTGGTGAGCAAAATTAATATGGCGCTGGAAGAAGAGGCTAAACTTGACCGGGAAAGGCTATTGAGGGGTGGAAAATTTTAATGCGCGTCGGTCAACGGTAATGTAATTATAAATGTTGTTCCTTCATTGACTTTGCTATCTATTTCAATACTGCCTTCTAAAGCTTCTACCTGGGTTTTTACAATATAAAGACCCAGCCCCTTTCCTCCGGCATGATTGTGAAATCGCTGATATAGACCAAACATTTTATCACCAACCTTTGGAAGATCTATACCAATTCCATTGTCAGAAATACTCAATATTACTTTTGAGTCCTCTTTATAGGTTGAAATGTCAATTTTTGATTTCCTGGCTTCCGCTCTGTATTTGATAGCGTTGCTTAAAAGATTATAGATTATGCTTTCAAGGTATGGTTCATTGGCATAAATATGATGAACATCCAGTTTAAGAACTATTTCCGCATTGCTCTCATGAATGTTCTCAAACAGAATTTTCCTCACTTTGTCAATTATTCCCCTGATATCTACCCGATGAGATTTCCCGTCATTCTTTACTTTCAGCTCCAAAATAGCATTGATATCAGAGAGCACCTCATCCATTTCATGGGCAGAACTCACAATTTTTTTAACAACATCATTATTTTCCTGATTAACCCCGGATGTTTTTTCAAATATGTACATCAGTCCTTTCAACCTTGCTACAGGCGCACGTAAATTATGAGCAGTTATAAATGCATACTGCTCCAATTGGCTGTTATACTGAACCAATTCCTGGTTGGCTTTTTGCAATTGTTGCGTTCGCTCTTCTACAATCAGTTCCAATTGCGATTTTATGGATTCCAATTCCTTCATGCTCTGCGCAACGATTCTATTTTGCTTTTCCAGCGTATCTCTTTGAGACATTAATTCTTCTTTCTGATGATGCATCTCATCATTTTGAGATTGAATTTCTTTGGTCCTTTTAATAACCTGCCTCTCAAGATCCTGATTAACGGATAATTGAAGCCGTTCATTTTCCTCGAGTTGAGTGATGAGCTTTTCCTGAGCCAATAGTTTTTCTATTTCACTATTCCTCGATTTCACACCCAAACCAATGTTGAAAATGACCAGCTCAATGACTATACCAACCTGAAATAATATATCCGGATCTCCATAAAGCGAGAAAATATTTATTGCCAAACTGACAATACCTGTAACAACCAATACCACTGAACCGGCGATGAATATGTGATCGACTTTATTGGCTTTCGGATAAATCCTTATTAGAAATACCGCTGCAAAAGGCAATATCATTAGTAAAACAATATTTCGAATGAGTATGGCGGATTGTGGCATTCCGGATATTATAAACATCCATGAACTTATAATCATGTCAACTATAAGAGCAACAATTAAATAGTTCGCAATTTTATTCCAAAATGGGTATCTTATTTTTGTAGCTATAAAAGTTTTCAAAAATAGCAGATAACATATGACCGAAAGAATCAAGGATGCATTTTCCAGGGGGAGATAAATTTTCGGAAACCTGATCAAGATGGTATAATCCAACATACCATAAACAGACCCCATATAATAGATCAGCGTAATTATATATATTGAATAGACTAAGTAGGTCTTATCATTGTGAATAAAATAATAGACAAAGTTAATGATGGCCAATACGAAGCAAATCCCAAAAAACAATCCGAGTAATAGATTTCGTTTAGAGTCTATTTTGAAAATTCCATAAGACCAATTATCCTCGCTGAATAACGAAAATCCAAGAGCAACCAATTCATTTCCGGGATTGGGGTAATATATGATGAATTCATAGGTTGTTTGAGGCTCCATCTCAACTTTTACCTTATTGAGGCGAAAATGAAAATTGCCTAGTTCATTTTCCGGATAGGCCACATGCCTCCCTGTTACTTTACTTAAATATTCTGATGAGTTAGACTTTCTATAAAAAACACGGATTTCTTTGTATCCTCCAACTTCTAAAATATATGCCCTTGCTTTCGATCCTTTGGTTCGCACATAAAATTTTGCCCAAATATCGCCTCCTCCATGGGGCATTCCGTTGCAATATTTTATAAATCGCTTATTAAATGCTTCATCTCCCAGGTTGGAAATGTCATAATCTTGCGCGGAATCAATAAAACATTTTACCCTGTTATTAAAGTTCAATACGGAATTGTCTCCATTCACGAGGATGGTATCAATGGCACTTCCTATTAAAATATTAGATTGAATAAAAAACCAAAAAGTAAAAGCGACAGCAATTAAACTTCTCCACTTTATTGCCATCATATAATTTGGTTTAAACTCCACAAGTTATCATTTGGCTAATGAAAATAATGTATTCCTAATTCTAAAAAAGTTGTTGAAAGGCTTTATTCCATGCCTCTTTCATTAAATAACCTCCTGCAATGGAAGGGTGAACACCATCAGGACACCAATATGAAACGGGAGCATGTTTCAATGCTTCATCAAAAATTTGCTGATACGGAATAAATTTTGCTTTATAATCATCGGCGATTTTTGCGGCAGCCACCTGGTATTTCGGAAAATCCGGATACCACTTTTCATTTATTGACCCTCCTCCTTTAATCGCAAATGGCTCTCCGATGATCAGTTTTATTTTTGGATAACCTATCAAAGTTCTATCCAGAAGTTTTCTAAAATCTTCATCGTATTTTTCTACTGTTCCATCGTAATCTCTTAGCGAATGCCAAAAATCATTAACTCCAATCAGAATACTGAGCACATCAGGCTTCAGCAGCATACAATCTTCATCCCATCGATCCGCCAACTGGAACACCTTGTTTCCACTGATTCCCCGATTATAAAAATTCATCTTTTCTTCAGGATACGCGCCTAATAAACTCGAAACAATTTGATAGACATATCCTCTGCCCATACCCCGGCCGTCATTTACTTCTTTTCTTCCCTTATCTCTCCCAGCATCTGTTATAGAGTCGCCCTGCATGAGAATAGTAAGGTTTTTGGGAATATTATTCACCTTTTTTATTTCTGAGGCATTGGCCAGAAAAGGTGCGGTAACAATAGTGGCCAGGCTTACTCCACCAATCTTTAAAAAATTTCGTCGGTTAGGTGACTTCATAGTTTTTAATTTCAGGTTATAATTAATGCTACTCAATTTGCAAAAATTATTATCATTCAAGAAATAGTAAATACTATTTTTTATGGAAAAAATGATGCTTTTCGAATAAATCCACTAAAGAAAGGATTGTATAATATTTGTGATCATTTCTATTTTTTGTTTTTCTTCTCCCAAAGGCTTTATGAATTCTTTTGGCTACCTTTGCGGGAATTTTGAAAATAAGAAGGCATGAGCATAGTTGAGGAGATAAAAAGGAGAAAAACATTTGGTATCATTAGCCACCCGAATGCAGGTAAAACAACACTCACGGAAAAATTATTACTTTTTGGCGGAGCTATAAAAACCGCTGGAGCCGTAAAATCCAACAAAATAAATCAGCATGCCACTTCTGACTTTATGGAAATAGAAAAGCAAAGAGGCATTTCTGTTTCTACCTCCGTCATGGGTTTTGAATACAATGGGCTGAAAATAAATCTCCTCGATACTCCAGGGCACCAGGATTTTGCTGAAGACACCTACAGAACACTCACCGCTGTCGATAGTGTGATCATGATTATTGATTGTGTAAAAGGGGTTGAAATCCAGACAGAAAAATTGATGGAAGTCTGCCGTATGCGCAATACCCCTGTAATTTCTTTTATTAACAAACTTGATCGGGAAGGCCGGGATCCTTATGAATTATTGGACGAAATAGAAGATAAATTGTCCATTGAGGTGAGACCTTTGAGTTGGCCCATTGGCATGGGAAAGAGCTTTAAAGGTGTGTATAGCCTGTTCAACAAAAAGCTCATTCTGTTTACCCCCAGTAAAACCAAAATTGATAACGATGATTTCGTAGAAATAGAAGATATCAATTCAGAAATTCTGGAACAATATATCGGAGAAAATGATGCAAATCAATTGAGGGAAGACGTTGAACTCATCGAGGGCATTTACCCTGATTTTGAAATAAATGACTATTTGGAGGGTAAATTAGCCCCTGTGTTTTTTGGTAGCGCTGTTAATAATTTCGGAGTTAGGGAGCTTTTAGACAGCTTTATAAAAATTGCTCCAATACCAAAACCACGGCATACCGAGCTCCGGGAGATATTACCGGCGGAAGATAAATTTAGCGGATTTATTTTCAAAATACATGCAAATATCGATCCGAGACACAGGAACAGGATTGCATTTCTAAGGGTGTGTTCAGGGAAATTTGAAAGGAAGAAAAACTACTTTCATGTTCGCCAAAATAAAAACTTAAGGTTTTCAAATGCCACAGCATTTATGGCACAAAACAAAGAGACCATCGATGAGGCTTTCCCTGGAGATATTGTAGGACTTTACGATACCGGCAACCTGAAGATCGGAGATACAATCACTGAAGGAGAAAAAGGAATTTTCAAGGGTATCCCAAGTTTTTCTCCTGAAATATTCAGAGAGGTAGAAAATCTTGACGCTATGAAAAGTAAGCAACTCGACAAAGGCCTCAGACAATTGATGGATGAAGGAGTCGCTCAATTATTTACTTTTGAAATGGGCGCGAGAAAAGTAGTCGGTACTGTTGGACAACTTCAATTTGAGGTGATTCAGCACCGATTGAAGCATGAATATGGTGCTACTTGTCGATTCAGGCAAATAAACCTATTTAAGGCCTGCTGGATCGCCGGTGATGATAAGAAAAAGGTTGATGAGCTTATTAAATCCAAATACCGCCATATCGCCAGGGACAAGGATGGGAAATTGGTATTTATGGCTGAAACAAAGCAGTGGCTGATGATGGTTCAGGAGAACTTTCCGGATGTTGAATTTCATTTTACATCAGAGTATTAGGGTCTTCAGTTGTTATTAGCTTTGAAGTTGTAATAGGACGGTCTCTGCTGGTATTTAGTGTCTCTTTTAAATCATGTAACTAAAAGATTATCAATAAATTAAGGTCAATTTTTTATGTGAATCTTTTCGCTATTTATTAGGTTTTTTCAGTTAAAATGCAGATATTCAGGC
>JAJRQT010000180.1 GCA_024280115.1 Bacteroidota bacterium
ATATTGATGAATATTTTTTCAGGTTTAACCGGAGGAATCATAGGATTTCAATCTTAGATAAAATTATAGAACGATGTGTACTGCATGAGCCTGTGAGCTATGCAATGATTAAATCAAATGCGATCTAAATGGGTAACCCTATTGATAAATATAATACTAAATAGGACTGAATTGTTTAATTTTCAAGCGTAAACACATTTAGATTTTTTAATACCCGAAACATTTTTTTTAACTTTTACATATTGGAAGAGCAATGAAAACTCAATTTGGACTAAGGAGCAATTACATAATAGTAGCTTGTTTACTCATGTTAGTAGCATCATGCAACAACAATCAAAAGCATCAAATGATGAATTCTGAAAATATATTATTGGCAGAATGGGAGGGGCTCTATGGAGGAGTGCCTGCATTTGATACGATGAATCTTTCGGATGTGCAACCGGCGCTTGAAAAAGCAATGGAAATGAAACTTGCAGAAATCGAACAGATCGATAATAATCCGGAGTCCGCAACTTTTGAAAATACAATTGAGGCCCTGGAGCGGTCAGGAGCCACTTTGGATAGGGCATTCGAATATTATTCCATTTTGAGCAGCAACATGTCCACTCCGGAATTTAGAGACATTGAAAAAGTGATGGAACCAAAGCTCTCGGAATTTAAATCAAAAATTTCTCAGGATAAAAAACTGTTTGAACGGATAAAAGTAGTATTTGAAAATTCACAAATGGAACCACTGGAGGCAGATCAGCAGCGGGTGATACAATTGATTTATGAAAAATTTGCTATGAACGGCGCTGAATTAGATGAAAAATCTAAAAAGAGGTATGGAGAAATCGATATGGAGCTATCAACTCTTTACACAGATTTTTCTAATAATGTGCTGGCAGATGAGGAGGGTTATGTTGTGTATTTGTCAAAAGATCAATTGGATGGTTTGCCGGAATCATATATTAAATCAGCGGCACAGGCAGCGGCTGAGGGTGGTGAGGAAGGAAAGTATGCGATTGCGAATACGCGATCTGTTGTGGAGCCATTTCTGACCTATTCGAATGAAAGAGCGCTTCGCAAAAAAGTTTGGGAAAATTATAAGTCGAGAGGAGATAATGGTGACAAATACGATAATAATGAATTAATTACCAATATACTCAGGCTTCGCGACGAACGGGTTGGGCTCCTTGGATATGAAAATTATGCAACATGGAGATTGCAAAACAGAATGGCAAAAACACCGGAAAATGCCTTAAACCTCATGAATTCTATCTGGCCCGCCGCATTGGCAAGGGTTGTGGAAGAAGTGACAGATATGCAGGCAGTAGCTGAAAAATCCGGAGATAATATTACCATTGAACCATGGGACTACCTCTACTATGCAGAGAAGGTCCGCAAAGAAAAATATGACCTGGATTCTGATGAAGTAAAGCAATATCTTCAACTGGATAAATTAAGGGAAGCGATGTTTTTTGTAGCTGGTGAAAACTTCAATTTTACTTTTAAAAAGGTGGATGATGGAATTGTACCTGTATTTCATGAAGATGTGAAGGTCTGGGAAGTTACCGATAAAATATCAGGTGATCTTGTTGGATTGTGGTATTTGGATCCTTATGCCAGAAAAGGAAAGCGATCAGGAGCATGGGCGACCACCTACCGGAGCCATACCACCTTTGATGGTGCAAAAACCGTGTTGGCTTCTAATAATTCAAATTTTATTAAACCCGCTCCAGGTGAACCCGTTCTTGTTTCCTGGTCGGATGCTGAAACATTATTTCATGAGTTTGGCCATGCTATACATTTTCTTACATCATCTGTAAAATACCCAACTTTGAACGGGGGAGTACGGGATTATACTGAATTTCAATCACAATTACTCGAACGGTGGCTTTCTACCGATGAGGTTATCAACCGGTATTTAGTTCATCATGAAACAGGTGAAGTAATGCCTGTTACCTTGGTCGAAAAAATCAAAAAAGCAGCCACATTTAATCAGGGATATGAGACAACTGAATATCTGTCTTCGGCCTTGGTGGATATGGAATACCATACATTGGATGATCCTACCAATATAGATATTGATAAATTTGAAAAAGAAGCTCTTGTAAAGCTCAACATGCCCAAAGAAATCGTGATGAGACACCGCTCACCACATTTTGGCCATATCTTTTCAGGAGAGGGGTATGCCGCGGCCTATTACGGTTATATATGGGCGGATGTGCTCACCTCCGATGCTGCCGAAATGTTTGCCGAAGCTCCGGGAGGATTTTACGATAAGGATGTCGCCACTAAATTGGTGAAATATATGTTTGCACCAAGAAATGCCATGGACCCGGCAGAGGCTTATCGGTTGTTCAGGGGAAGGGATGCCAAAATTGATGCATTGATGCGGGATCGTGGATTTTTGGCAGATTAAGAAAGTCTAATATTATCTTTCTTCAGTGTGTAAAAAAATTAAAAATTTCGATTGTCATTTTCATTTTATTTATTTGAGTAAATTACAGGTTATCAATTGGCTGGAAAAAATTGGAAAAAGCACAATATATCACAAAAGCTTTTTGAATAATTGCGATATGTTTTTGTAGAGATCATTTAAAAACAAATTATTAGTTAATTTTTAATGAGATAGGTTTCAGTTCGGTCATGATCAGTATTAAAAAAAAGTAAATAATTAGTGTTGAGATTTTTTTATAATATCGTCTTCCTGATTTTAGTAGCTTTTCTCCCGGTTTTGCTTTTTGCACAGGGTGAAATTGACGAGGTTGATTTTGGACAAATAAAATACAAATCAATCAAGACCTACTTAATAGATCAAAAGGCTCACGGCTACAATTATTTTTCGGATTTTCAACCTTCGATTCATGAGGACGATGATTTATCAGAATATTTAAATTTTGAAAAAAGTTATCTTATAAAGCAACCGGTCGAATTGGTGTGGGATAATTACTATTCTGCCAACATCACGGAGGTATGGGATATGAACAGGGTTTCTTTTGGGTTGTTGTATTCAAGGGAAATGAATTCCGTTTTTTATGCAGACCAGGAATTCTATGGATTCAAAAAAGGTCAGATATATTATTTAAATCTGAAAATTTTAAATGGAATTTATAACCTACCCGTTGCATTCGAAGTAATTAAAGTTGCGCCAGAAAGTAAATTAATTGAATTCAGCTATCTGAAAGGCGGGAAGGCACAGGGAAAGCAGATGATTCAAATGTTTGAAACAGCAGAAGGTTATACCAAAATCCTCCATAAAAGTTATGTAAAAAGCAATTCAAAGATCCGGGATAAATATTTATATCCATTCTTCCACAATAAGATTATCAACGAGTTTCATAATAATTTGAAAAGGCTGATTACTGAAAGATCAAAATATTTAAAACGCCAGTACAGTTATAAGAAATGAAGATATAGTAGATACAAGCGTTTGAGATTTTTTTCATCAACGTCACCAACTTCAATTTCCAGTTCTTTAATAGCCGAAAAGGCACTTTTTTGCCCCTGTGATTCTGTATAAGTAAGAAGATGAAGCAATAAATATATATCAGAATTGAGGGGAATATGGTTGAAAATCAACCAGCTTTGACTTTACACGCCGGACTCTCATTTATGAATTTGTGGTAAAAATGGGGATTATGGTGAGTGGCCTGGGTTTACAAAAGAGACCAGGTCTTTTCTTTTACCCGCATGAAAATTAATCTATTATACGTTGGAGTATTTCCTGAACCTTCGTAACTTATAAGGAAAATAATTCCTATTTATCAACCATTAATTATACACATCATGTCAACAAGTATTTATAAAGTCATCGAAGTCATCGGTACCAGTGAGGTTTCCTGGGAAGATGCCGCAGTTAAAGCAGTCAATAGAGCTAGCCAGACATTGACTGACCTTCGTATTGCCGAAGTTGTATCGCAAGATCTTAAAATTGAAGAAGGAAAGGTTTCTGCTTTCAGAACAAAATTAAGCCTGTCCTTTAAGTTCAAGGATGAATAGAGGAATTTGTCATGAATACAATGTGAAAAGGCAAATATTGCCTCAGGTCATCAGATCTTTTAATACTTCAATCCCCGTTGAATTGAGTAGCAGGTGCAAAGGGATTCAATTGTTATTATTGTAAAATAATAATAAAGATGAGAAAAGTACATTTACTGGATACAGAGATTTAATTTACCTATTGCCAGTAATTAATGCATAAAAACCTCCTATGTATCTTTTGAATATTTGCCCGGTAATAATAGCAAAAGCAATTGTCAAAATCGGTGCAAGAAAATACACAATTAATAACGTTAATTCACTGGTATCCATAAGCTTTAATAGAATGTTTTTTATTATATCTAATATCGGTTTATGAAATAAGTATAAAAAAAATGAATAGGATGTGACTTTAAAAACGGATTCGAGTTTAAATAATTTGTTGTTATATACATAATCATAACCAAACCAGAGAACATATACTCCCAGCACTCTTGAGATGTTGTATATAATTTTTAATAACAAGTCAAAATTTTGAATTTGGTAAATAAATACCACTTCGGTACGAATGACAATCAGTAGAATCCAGCCGCCAAAAACGATTAATAAATGCCTGGAATTAGATTTGATTTTAATAAACCCTAAAGATATACTTGCTCCAAATGAAAAAAAGAATAGCCCTAATTCAGACATAAATTGAATATCTATTCCAAAAAGCCATATTCCGCCAAGTACTATTAATAAGTAAGCTTTAGTGTATTTAATTCCGAGGTAGATCAGGGGAGATATTAAAACATACATACTCAATTCCCGAAGAAACCAAAGTGGTCTTTGATGAGGGTTAATTATTAATGTATAAAAGAAATCTCCTATACCATAGTCCCGAATTGGCATTCTCCCAAAATCATAATTGGGAATTATATAGCTTTCAATTACATAGAATAAGATTATTCCATATAAACTCCATAATAGGTAGGGTATGGCGAGAGAAATTAACCTGTTTCTGATTTTCCGAAAATAGCAATTGAAATCTAATGTGTAATTCTTAAAAAAAAGAGATCCCGAGAGCAAAAAGAAATAGGGGAGTCCTAACCTGGCAATTCCATTACTGAAGAAGTTTTGGATAAAAACATTGACAACCCAGTGGGCATCCGTATTATAAAATTTTGATGTAAGAGAAGATGCGTGTACAAAAACTACCATTATACCGGCAGCCATGCTACAAAATTTTAATTTCTGGGTGCTGGGATTGAATATGTTATTTCTTAACAGATTCTTTTTACCCAGCAAAACGCTCCCGTCATTTAAAAATGGGAAGGAAAGAACTTTAATTTTATTAGAAAAAAAATTAAATCCAGCGATGAATTTATTCATATATAAAAAAATAGTTAAACAACCTAACTGTAAAAATATTAAATAAATTCAAATAAATCAAAAAATAGTTATATAAATTGCGCATATTTCAATTTATTCATGTCCGAATAAAATGAAATCAGGGATTTTGGAGGGTTATTTTACTGCTATTTTATTGGTGGTGGTGAAAAATCAAGTTGATGCTTCTCCGTCGTGAAGGCGCTTCAACAGAGCAGGGAAAAAACAGGAGTTTTTGAGAGGTATTCGCATTTATTACTATATCTTAAAATGAAATATCGCTTTACTTTCCTATTTCCCGAAACGTAAATGATATTAGATATATTATATCTGTGTATCAGGAAATTATAATATTTAGACGCACCAAAGGGGACAAAAAAGGGACATAAACGCTCGTCTATTTTATTTTACTTCCCAAATGAGATGATTTGAATTCATTTAGAGTGAAACCAGAGTCCCATCCTCATTGAGTATCTTGAAAATTAAGATACTTTTTATTGATTTAAAATTTTGATTTTGGCGGCCAACTAATTTTAATTTAAAATAAGGCCATTGATAATACGTGGACTTAAAATAACCATTATTCCAGTTTGTCTAGTTTTTTGTTGCAAGTCCATACCTAGTAATACTTTTCTTCGTTAACTACTTTTATCAATGTTCCTTTGTCAAGTTTTTCGTTTTCCTCTTTAGAATTTACTACGCTTGTCAATTCTAAATTTAATTTATTATTAACCCGCTTGCTTAAGCTTTTTATTGTCTCATCCTCTTTTGCTTCAACAACACGGACTTTATCAATTTTTATTGTTGCTTTATCTTTATCATTTAATCCTCTAAAACTATAAGAAACATGTTCTAAGGTAGCTTTACTTTCAGAAGAGCCAATTCCGATTAACTTGAATAAGTTACCATTTAAAGGGATCCATAGAATATAAGCAAAGGCTGTTTCTGATTTAATTATTTCTTTAAAAGTCAGCAAATAGCCTTCTTTACCATTCAGGGCATAAACCTCCCCGTTTACCATTTTAGATTTGTCTTTCGTACTAAGATTAGCAACAAAGGTTGTTCCGGCTTTTTGTGGGCTCAAATTATCCTTTTCTATATATACAAACGCCGCTGCTTTTTGATCTGGTTGATAAGCACCTACGTTTGTGACTTGGTTGTCAATGGTCCATCCTTTCGGAAATTCTATATAAAAATCAAGTTCAGGGTGTAGAAATTTGTTGTCAACAATAACTCCGTGAATTGGATCATTGCCAAAGAGAATATCATCAAATTCATAGAGGAAATTCTGCGATATTGGATTTGTTTTAGTCCACGTTAGATTTGATTTTATTTTCTCAATAGATGCAGTTCTGTCTGGGGTATAAGGGTGGTCATTAAAATAACTTTTTTCTTCTTTATTTTCTGTGGCAACCTCAATAGATTTAGATAATCTTGACAATGCGGATATCATGGCATCTGGCTCATACCCTGCTTTTGCTGCAAGTTTTATTCCTTCATTATCTGCTTCGGTTTCAAATTTTCTACCATAGGAGGCAAATAATAATTTATTTGAGGTTTTGATAGGTGCATTTAATACGATGCCGAGATTTTCATTTACAACTCCTAACAATTCTCCTGGAATTTCTAACAGAGTTGGTAAAATCTTCTTTTTAATCTGTTTAATTGTATGACGATTATTGGAATGTATTATTTCATGTCCAATAATGCATGCCAGTTCATCTTCACTTGCCAGTAATGGCAAAAGTCCTGTTGTGATATAAATATAACCGCCAGGTAAAGCAAAAGCATTTGGTGACATGTCAGGAACTATATTAAAATTGTACGCAAACAATGGCTTGTCTAGATGCGAAACTAAACGATCACCAACACTACGCAGATAATTCGTCATTTTTGCATCGTCATAAATACCCATGGTTTGTTCTACGCGTTGAGCATTTTCTTTACCTAATTCTTTATCTAATTTTATATCTTGTGAGAAACCTGTAACCAGCAACTACATTTATACAGTTTTTCGTAAATAGGAATATACAGAAAATGGCAACATGGATATACAATTTATCAGGTCAAAAGTATTGATTATTTTTCATTAAAAATCGTTTTTCTATTTTTCATTCTATAGCTTTTTCCATCCAGGTTAATGACCTCACAATGGTAGAGCAACCTATCCAATAAAGCTGTAGCCAGAACCTCATCATTAAGCATTTTTGCCCAGTCTTTTGGCGACTTATTGGTCGTGATGATAAAAGCTGTTTTCTCAAAAAGCTGGTTAATAAAATTAAAGAAGTTGACTGCCTGGTCTTTTTCGATTGGGAAAAGCATGATATCATCAATGACGATCAACTGCGCTTTTACAAGTCGTTTGTAGTCAGCCATAGCCGACCTGGTAAAATCTTTCATTTTGAGGGTTGTGATAATTTGTTCCATGGTCCTGAAATATGCTTTGTATCCCATTTGCACGGCGTCAAAACAAAGGCCGGCAGCGAGGAATGTTTTACCGGTTCCTGAAGGCCCCATAAATATGATATTATAGATTTGGTCGAGCCAGTTCAATTCTCTCAACTGGCTCATTCTTGATTTTTGTAATCCGTTATCAAATCCATAATCGTATGAATTCAGGTCGTGTGAAAAGGGCAGTCCGGCGACTTTTAAGCGTCTTTCCAGATTCCTTCTTTCCCTATGGCTGGCTTCTGCTTTAAAAAGCTCAAGGGTATAGTCAAGGTAACTGACTTCACTTTTCTCAGCTTCGATCAATATTCTGTCAAAGTCTGATGTCAGGCCGCCCATATTAAACTGGCGACAGTAATCTTGTATCATCTGTTTTTTCTCCATTTAGTTTTTGTTTTTCATGATAGATTCGTAATCGATAATTGAACTGACGGCAGGTTTTTGTATAGCTGAGTTCCCCTGCCGGTTGATTGTTTTTATTTCTTTATATTTTTCTGGTATTCCCGACAGGTCTTTTTCTGGTTCATCTCTGGCATATTTTGCAGCGACAGACTTAAAATCCGTTGCGCTGAATACCTTATTCTCACTACAAAAATCCAGTGCTTTACTCACTACATTTTTACCTGTTTGTTCGATGATGCTTTTGATCGTCATGAGCTGATCACGGATATATCGACTTTTTTCCTGGCGGATATTAAGCAAGTATTTCTCTGCTTTTTCCGCATCGTCAAAGCCTTGGGCAACCTGCTTTATTAACTCCTCAACCCCTTCGACTTTCTCTCTTTTGTGATCTGTATTGCTTATAATCTGTCCTTTCTCAATACATATCTTATGTCGGCATATTTCGTTCCCTTGTCCATCGGCCATGATCAGATAGCCCTGCTCGTCTTTTACCATCACCTGGGTGCCTTGTCCTTTATAACTTCCTATAGGAAGTGTGTAAAGATTGCTTTTCCAGGAGATCGTATTATCTTTCCTGACTGTATACATTTCAGGTTCGGGTATTATACTAAAGGGAGTGTAGGGTATCAGAAATGGCTGCTCAATAATCCACTCGCTATAAGGTTCTTTCTCTGTTCTGTTATGAGGTAGCGCATTGGCTGTGCGTCCCATCCATCCCAGGACCTCATCATTGAGTGTTTCAATATCCAGGAAGGTTCTATTATAAAGAAAGTTTTGCTTTATGTATTTAACCACATTCTCAATCTTACCTTTACTTTCCGGATCTGCCTTACGGCAAAAGTAAAGTTTGAATGGCCTTTGTTGCGTATATGATTTGAACTTTTCAGTAAGGATAAGATCACCTTTATTTTCATCGGTAAGAAAAACTTTGTCCTGATCGTAGACAATCTCCGTTGGTATGCCACCGAAATATTCAAATGCTTCTTCATGTGCCCTGATGGATGAAGTGGATGTAAAGGGGTGTTGGGAAAACAATACAAACTTATATCGGGATCGGGAAAGTGCCATAGAAAAAAAATATACTTTCATACGCTTCCCATGAGTGTCTCTCATATTGTACTCTCCAAAGTCAACTTGTGCTTGCTTTCCATAGTCTGTCTCTTCCACAATGAAGTACTCCCTGCCAACAGTTATTTTTGGAATGCCGTACTTCTGACGAACCCACATAACAAAATTATACACGGTCTTTGGGGAAACATTCGGGAAGGAACTATTATAATGTTCCTTTAACCAGTCATGCATCTGAGCGGCAGATGTATCCGGGTGTTTTTCAAGTTTTGCTTTTACAAAATCTTCAAAAGGATGTAATTGCTTCTTCCGATTGCTTTGTTTGTCAAGAAAGAGATTGTACTCTTCCTCACTCATGGAAAGATATCTACCTACCGTATGGCGACTCATTACCAACTCCCGACTGATCCTGGAGTCACTAAATCCGTCACGCTTCAATTTATGAATCTCATGGTACACCATCAACTTATTAAAATATGCTCTCATAATGCCGAAAATTTTTTCCGGCCAAGTTGACCTTTTCTAAATGATGGGCATGCCCATCATTTAGAAAAACTGTACATTCATTGTTGCCAAAAGTTGTCTATCCTTATTTACGAAAAACTGTCTATTGTTATTTACCGGTTACAAAACCCTCAAATGAGATAACAAGGACTAATAAAAAAAATAATTTTCCTTTCATGATTTTCATATTATTTGCTTTTTCGATGACTGAGATTCCCGACAAACTAATTGCTCGCCAGAACTTAGGTGTAACTCAAAACCCTTGAAACTTGTTTGGCGGCCGCGCTAAAATTAGTAAAAAAGATAGAAACGTAGATGCAAGTCCAGTTCTTGTTCGCCCTCACAAACCTGTTTTTTCGGTCTGTGAGCCTGCCCACCGAAAGGACACGGACCGAGTCGATTGAAAGAAGGAATTCCTTAATTTATTGACTTTGACCTACCGGACGGCAGACTTTAGGGGTAGGGGACAGAAAAGTTGAAAATCAACGAACTCTGACTAATCTGAGTGGACTCAAGTGTTAGATGCTTCACACAAAACGGATACTCAAAATATTATTTGTTTTGAAATACTAATTTTGCTTACTTTGAGTAGAATTTTAACTCATTCTATAATTGTCACATTGGGACTGACGTGGCGAAGCTGTATCTATGCATAAGTTTAGAATCATGACAGCCTCTTGTTTAGAATATATTCCAAATCAAAAAGAAGCATCTGAAGTAGTATTTAACCATTTATCGTGCTTCACTAATGTAATGGTGGAAACTTATATCATTTTACCTTTTTACTTTTGATAAATACCCTCATCACTTCTAAAACCCGCATCAAATTGTTGCTGAAATTTTTCCTCAATCCAGGGAATTCTGCATATTTAAGGGGATTGGAGACAGAATTTGGCGAATCTTCAAATTCTATCCGCTTGGAGCTGAACAGGCTGGAAGGCGCAGATATGCTTACGTCCAAAATACAGGGCAACAGGAAGTTGTTTAAGGTAAATCAAACACATCCATTGTATGGAGAAATCAATGCGATTGTAAAGAAATATTTTGGTTTAGATGTTATTGTGGAATGGATTGCAAAAAGACTGGGAAATCTAAAAGCAGTTTATCTCACAGGTGATATTGCACAAGGCAAAGACAGTGGACTCATTGACCTCATACTAATAGGGCAGGTCGACCAACCATATTTGCTCAAACTTATCGATAAAGCTGAAAAAATGATTAAACGTAAAATCCGATATTTGATTTATACAGAAGAAGAGTTTAAAAACAATTATGAACAAAAAGATCAGTTATTGTTGATGTGGAATGCTAAAGCCTGAGGGATCTATGATTCAATTTATGGATTCAATAAAAGCCAGCTATTCATCTTTCACACATATTTGCCATTAATCAAATATAAAATTGAACCAATATAAAACCAAAAACTGGTATGTATTATATACCAAACCCCGGAATGAGAAAAAAGTGACCGGAAGGTTGCTGGAGCAGGGAATCGATGCGTATTGCCCATTGATACGCACTTTGAGACAATGGAGTGATCGCAAGAAAAAAGTACAGATCCCGATGTTTTCCGGCTACGTGTTTGTAAATGTAGATGAAAAGGATAGGTTGCTTACATTGCAGGATCCCGGTGTAGTGAATTTTATATTCTGGCTCGGAAAACCAGCAGTCATCAGAGATAATGAAATTGAAGCAATCAAAAAAATTGCCACCTCCGCGGATGAGGTCACGGTTAAAGGAGGGAGATTTGAAAAGGGGAAAGCTGTAACAATACCCGATGGCCCTTTTAAGGGAATGGCTGGCGTTGTGGACAAATTGGATAGCAGAAAAGTGATCGTGTATGTAGAGCAATTGGCTTGTATGGTCAGCTTTAAGTATAAAATTGAATAGTACAGTGATAAATTGATAAACATAATAATAATTGGATTTACACGATAAAATAACAATTTATAGCGCGGATACCACCGACAGGTCACTGACAAGCCATCTCAGGGATATTTTCCGGGAATTGCCAGAGGCACACGAATTGGGATACCGGCTCTTTAAAAGGAATATAAAAGCCATGTATCGTCAGTCGTTACTGGGGATTGCCTGGGCGATTTTCCCACCGTTGATCACAGCGGCGCTTTGGATTTTCCTTCGCGGGAATAACGTGATGAGTTTTGGAGAAACCTCCGTGCCTTACCCTGTATTTGTACTGGTAGGGACCATGCTATGGAAAATATTTACCGAGTCAATCATGGCGCCTTTACAGTCCATATCAAAGAATAAAGCCATGCTGATCAAGATCAACATCCCCCGCGAAGGGCTGTTGCTTTCCGGTGTTTACGAAGTACTCTTCAATGTGCTGATAAAAATATTTTTACTGATTATTATTTTTATTGCTTTTGGGCAACCCATATCGTTTTCAGTGATTTGGGTACTTCCCGGTATTGTCAGCATAATAATCTGTGGATTCGCTTTAGGTCTGATTCTGACACCTATAGGCATGCTTTATACAGACATTCAGAGGGGCTTGGGGATTATTTTACCTTTTCTCATGTACCTGACACCTGTCATCTATCCACCCCCAAAAGAAGGTGCCGTAGAATTGATAATGAGATTTAACCCTATGGCAACACTTTTGGTCGAAACTCGGAACTGGTTTACTTCCCAACCGGTCCAGGATCTGAATATGTTTCTGGTTTATACGGGAGTATTTATATTCCTCTCTTTCTTTGCACTGATGATCTTCCGGATTTCCATGCCGATGATTATCGAACGCATTGGAAGTTAATTGAAAAATGAATATTATGTGGAAGGCGATTTATTATAAACCCCGGCGCACATCTGGGTTTACATTCTGTAGTCTTTAGAAACCAGCATGTTGAAAATAACTAAGTGGTAGTTGTAAAGGAAAATATAAAAGATTCAGTAAAGAACCGCAATCATAAACTATCCAATGAAACATTTACCAGACTCTTCTTCGGGCTGCGCCCTCATCAGAGTGACGGTACTCATTACCAACTCAGCAATAAACACTTTGTCCTTCGAAGCGCTCTGAGTGAAAAAGGAAGTAAAAAATGAACAATGAAGTATTAGTAAAAGTAGAAGGCGTCTCCAAGAAGTTTTGTAGAGACCTCAAACGATCCCTCTTTTACGGCGTGAAGGACATCTCCTCCGAACCTGCCTACCGCAGGCAGGTTGTTTGGCAGCAAGAAAAACTGCCGGCTCCGCAAAGACGAGTGCTGGGTGGTGGATGATGTAAGTCATAAATCAGCGGACTTACAGTGAAGTTATTTAAAAATGGGGAAGAAAATCTTTAAAACAATATTATTGTAATTCAGTATATTTGAATATGAAATCACTTGTAATTACACCGAAGGACACGAAAGAATTGAACTTCGTATCTGAGCTGCTTCAAAAGATGAGTATTTCTTCAAAAGGTCTTTCCAAAGAAGAAAAAGAGGATGCCGGTCTCCTTGTTTTGATGCAGGAAGCAAATAAAAATGATACTGTATCAAGGCAGGAAATTGTTAGCAAGTTGAGAGTCTGATGCGGGTTACTGTTCTTTTTATATTTACTAGATACAGATAGTAATAAAACTGTTATGGATAATCACAAAGACACGCGTTGGAAACAAAGATTTCAGAATTTTGAAAAAGCATTTAAATTACTGGAAAAGGCAGTAAAAATTGAAAAGCTAACTGAAATAGAACGAGGAGGACTCATTCAGTTTTTTGAAGTGACTTTCGAACTATCCTGGAAAATCTTGAAGGATTACCTTGAGGTGCAGGGATTTATTGTGAAAAGCCCCAGAGAATCAATAAAAGTGGCTATTCAGAATGAAATAATTCAAAATGGCTATTTATGGATGGATGCTTTGGAAGATAGAAACCTAACTACTCATATTTACGATGAAGAAATTATTAAAACTATTAGCCATAAAATCATCAATGAATATTATCCGGCAATAGAGCGATTATACTCTTTTTTTAAAGTTCAATATGAAAGCTAATAAATTTGGGTTATTAGAGCGAGATATAAATTATATTCTTTCGGCAATTAAAGTATTTCCCGAAATAGAAAAAGCTATGATTTTTGGTTCTCGCGCTTTGGGTAATTATAAAAAGGGCTCTGATATTGATATTGCTTGCTATGGTAAAAATGTTGATTTTGAGACTACTAGTAGGTTAAAAAACAAACTGAATGAGGAGCTTCCAATTCCATTTTTTGTAGATGTTTTACATTTTAATACACTAAAGAATAGTGATCTAAAGAAACATATTGAACAATTTGGTATTACTTTTTATTCTTGCACGTCAATGTGACATCTGAAAGTTAAAATTACCTTATAAGCATGAGAGCAAGTGCCCCTGCTGGTGCGATCCTGCCTGCGGTAAGCAGGTCTGATAAATAAATATGCAAGTAATAATATACAAGAGCCCTAAATGAACAACGAAGTCTTAATAAAAGGAGAAGGAAAAAAGCCTGTCTGCCGTCTTTAGATTTACAGGATTAAAGGATGACACGGATTCAATGGTTGTAGAAAACACAACCCCAAGTAAACCGTCACTCTGATCCCGCTTTTCGCCGGAGAAGAGCTTGCCTGCGGTAGGCAAGCTCCCGCCACGGTGGACAGGCTTTCGCTGCACTCAGCCTGCCTGTCGGCAGACAGGAGTGACGGTACTCATTAGCACCCGCTGGCGCAAGCTTCCATCGGTCGCCAAAGGCTTGCCGACGGCGATGCTCGCTTGTGCCCATTGACCAAACCAGAGTAAAACAAATGATAAAATACAACCGCACTAACAAATGAACGACGATATATTAGTAAAAGTAGAAGGCGTTTCCAAGAAGTTTTGCAGAGACCTCAAACGCTCCCTATCCTATGGCGTGAAAGACATCTCTTCAGAGCCTGCCTACCGCAGGCAGGCTTTTTGGCAGTGTGAAAAACGGCCTGCTCCGCAAAGATGAGTTTTGGCCGTGGACGATGTGTGCCTGCCTGCCGAGGAGGGCCTGGCTACCGGAGCCAAACGCACCGTTGTCTTCATCAGCTGGAAGTTTTATGAAAAGCATTTTCAAAAAGAGGTCTAATAGTGTTTATAAATAAGGTCATAACAAAAAAACAACAATGTAATGCTTGAAAGATTAAAATCAGTAATACCAGAAGTGTTGCTGAGTAAATTGCGAAACTATAAAATTAAAAAAAACCGCAATCGCGAAAAGGAAAGGCAAATTAGATTCTATGAGGGAGACAAGGTTATTTGCCCAATTTGTAATCATCAATATAGACTTTTTGGACCCTTCGGACCAAATAAGCGAGAGAATGCAATGTGTCACAATTGTGGTTCATTAGAAAGACATAGATTATTATGGAAATATCTCAATGACCGGTTAGGTTTTTTCAAAAGGAACAGAAAAATAAAATTACTCCACTTTGCTCCGGAAAAGATGTTCTATGAAATTTTTTATAAAGTTGAAAATATTGATTATGTACCATGCGATTTGACACCTGAAATATATAACTATGAAGGAGAAATTAAAGTCGAAGAAGTGGATATTACTAATATTCCCTTCGAAGAAAACCATTTTGACTTTATTCTTTGCAATCATGTACTTGAACACATTCCAAATGATAAGCTAGCCATGGGAGAGTTATATCGTGTGATGAAAAAAGGAGGCAGTGGGATCTTCCAGGTTCCGATAAAGTATGACCTTAAAGAAACTTATGAAGATTTTTCTATAACGACCCCGGAAGGAAGAGAAAAAGCTTTCGGACAGGATGACCATGTAAGATGGTATGGCCAGGATTATATAAAGAGACTGGCACATGCAGGTTTTAATGCCAAAGAAGATGACTATGTTAAAAGCTTTTCTTCAGAGGATATTTTCAGGTTTGGATTTGCCACTTCAGAATTAATCTATTTTTGCACGAAATTGTAATATAGCCTCCAGACTTGTAATCCTTAAAAACAGTATCTAAAAGCTTCTTTCAACAATGAACGATAACATCATTTTCCTCCATATACCTAAAAACGGAGGTAGTACTTTTCGTATCATGCTTCCAAGACTTAACCCAAATAGACACAGATTTGAGGTAATTGTTAAAAAAAATAAACTAAACACAGATGAATTTATAAATCTACCCGAAAATGAAAGGAGTAAAATAAGTCTTATAAGTGGTCATTTTGCATTTGGAATTCATAATCACCTATTTGGAGAATCTAAATATATTGCCTTTTTACGCAATCCTGAAGACAGGATCATTTCTTTTTACTATTACGTGTTAAGCTTGCCTCAACACAGGTTATATAATAATATCAAAAATGAAAATATGTCTTTGTATAATTTTGTGACAACAATTAAGCAAGGTGATGTAAATAATGCCCAAATACGTAAGATTAGTGGAATTAATGACACCGAGAATTCCATGCTGGAAAAAGCGCTTGAAAATATTGAGCATCATTTTTCATTCGTAGGCCTGGTAGAACGATTTAACGAATCATTGATTCTTTTAAAAAATATTTACGGATGGGAGACCCCCTATTATCGAATTAAAAACAAAACTAAAAATAGACTATCAACCTCTGCCTTAGACAATAAAACCCGGGATGCGATTCACGAATTAAACAGGGGTGACTATTTATTATATGATGAGATGGAAAGCAGGTTTCAGCAATTAGTTGATAAACAAGATGGTATAAAGATGGAATTGATCAAGCTCAAATTGTACAACAAAATATATTCATCGCCTGTAATCAGGAAAGTAGTAGCAAAAGCTAAGAAAATAATCAGTTAGATTTAACCCTCCACTTTTATCGATGGCAGAAAAATGTCTGAATCACGCCCGCTTGCCTTTGGCAGGTCTGCCTGCCAAAGGCAAGGATTTACAGGATTAAAGGATAACACGGATTCAACGGTCGTAGAAAACGCAAGCCCAAACACACCGTCACCCCGATGCATCGGGGTCTGGTAAAAAGAAACGAAATGATGAAGCATATAGCCTACCATTTACCAGACCTTGCTTGTGTCCCCACTTACAGAAAAATGTCTGAATCATGATTTACAGAATTAAAGGATGACACGGATTTATTGGTCGTAGAAAACGTAACCCCAAACACACCGTCACACCGATGCATCGGGGTGACGGTACTCATTAGCAACTCAGCAATAAGTATTAAAAAATGAACAACGATATACTAGTAAAAGTCGAAGGCGTCTCCAAGAAGTTTTACCTTTACTGTCTGAATCACAGATTTACAGGATTAAAGGAAGGCACGGATTCACTGCTCAAAGATTAAGCAAAGCGGTTGGACCAACCTGGCTGGCGCAAGCGTCTCGCTTGTGCCCACTGGCCCAAACACATTGCAAGAGTAACAATTCAAATAACAAAAAAGCAAACAATAAAATTAATGAATAAAAATAATTTAACACAAGTGAAAGAGGAAAACTGGGACCTTGTCATAAAACCGCAATCTCACTTACTCGATATCAATTTCCGGGACATATGGAGTTACAGAGATTTGCTGTACATGTTTGTAAAAAGAAGTATCATTACTATGTACAAACAAACTGTGCTCGGACCGTTGTGGTTTTTTATTCAGCCGGTTCTTACCATGTTGGTATATATTGTTGTATTTGGAGGCATAGCGAAAATTAGCACAGATGGTATGCCTCAGCCTTTGTTTTATATGAGCGGTATTATTTTTTGGAATTATTTTGCGTCGTGCCTCTCCGGGACATCTAATACTTTCAGAGGCAATGCGAGTATTTTCGGGAAAGTTTATTTCCCAAGATTGATCATGCCACTCTCCACCATTGTTTCCAACTTTATTAAATTTCTGATTCAGTCAGCAATGCTTATCATAGTTTTTGTGTACTACTACTTTTTTACTTCTGCCAATATCTATCCGCATTGGGAACTTATTTGGGTTATTCCCATTATGCTTTTAGTGATGGCATTTATGGGTCTATCCTTTGGGATGATATTGTCTGCTATGACAACAAAATACAGGGATCTGTCTTTCTTGATGGGCTTTATAGTGCAACTATTAATGTATGCAACACCAGTAATATACCCCATGTCGTTATTGGAAGGAAAATATTCCACATTTATTTGGTACAATCCAATGGCGCACATTATCGAGGGAGTGAAATACATTATATTAGGATCCGGGCAATTTAATGTTTCAGGCCTTGTGTATTCAATCATTTTTACATTCATCATTTTCATCATTGGCATTATCATATTTAACAAAACGGAAAAGGACTTTATCGATACGGTTTAGTAAACGCTGACTCAACCCATACCGTCACCCCGATGCATCAGGGTGACGTTTCAATAAAATAAAAGCAATGACAAATACAGTAATTAAAATAGAAAACCTCTCTAAACTCTATCGTCTCGGCGAAGTAGGTACCGGCTCACTCCGCGAAGATATAAACCGCTGGTGGACCACCACAATCAGAGGTGAAGAAGACCCATATGCGCAAATAGGTCATGTAAATGATCAATCTGAACAAGCTGAAATTGGTGAATATATCTGGGCGCTCAGAGATGTAAATCTGGAAGTACAGGAAGGTGAAGTATTGGGCATCATCGGAAAAAATGGAGCGGGGAAAAGTACACTGCTTAAGCTGCTCTCCCAGGTAACTTCGCCCACCACAGGGGTCGTTAAGACAAAAGGACGACTCGCTACCTTGCTCGAGGTGGGTACTGGATTCCATCCGGAGATGACTGGGCGTGAAAATATCTTCATGAACGGTACCATCATGGGGATGCGCCGTTTGGAAATAGCCAGGAAACTCGATGAAATCGTGGAATTTGCTGGAGTGGCCAAATATATGGATACGCCTGTAAAACGATATTCTTCAGGGATGAGGGTACGACTTGGTTTTGCAGTGGCAGCGTTTCTAGAGCCGGAGATACTGGTTGTTGATGAAGTGCTAGCGGTTGGTGATGCAGAATTTCAGAAAAAAGCCATCGGAAAAATGAAAGATGTTAGCCAAGGTGAAGGCAGAACTGTGCTTTTTGTGAGCCATAATATGAACTCAATTAGAAGCTTGTGTAGTAGGGGGTTGTTACTAGAAAATGGAACGGTAAAATTTGTAGGTGAAGTCGATTCTATAATAAGTAGTTATTTGAGTTTAAATAGTGAAATAATAAATAATTTATTGAGTCCTGATGTTCAGAGAAATGGATCCGGTGAAATGCGGTTTACTAATATTTACTTTAAAAATAATGAAAGCAAGGTAGTTGATCAAATTATATCCGGAGATTATCTCGAGATACATATAGAGCTTGAGAAATACTCTGACATAGATTTTACTAAACTTATTTTTTCAATACTTTTTAGAGACAATGGAGGTAACACTGTGTTGCAATTTGTTACCGATGAAATGGAAGTGACAATTGAAAAAATTGATTTAAAAGGTAAGGTGATAATAAAAATTCCAAATATTTGGTTAAGAGGGAATAATTATAATTTGGCAATAAGACTTAATAAAGATGGCATAACGGGGCAAAAATTTGTCGTAGATGAGATAAACAATGCTACTGTTTTAAGAGTAATAGAAGGTGATATCTGGAATATTGGAAGGTCAAATAGGCCAGGAGCTTTTGCTGTGATCCCTAGTGAAATTAGCATAATGAATGATAATGATTAAAAAATATGTTAAAAAAAATATTGATAATCTACTCTTTAATTCTCGAAAAATAGGGCTAATTGTTTCGACAGGAAGAACAGGGACAAAATTTATAAATGGTTTATTGGCAGAATCAGATAGCGTTCTAAGTGTACATGAATTAAATCGTAGAGATCAAGAATTTTCTTTTGCGTGTCATAAAAACAAAATTTCCGAAAATCAATTTATCGATTATTATCGTTCCTCGAGAAGAAATTTAATAATTAAGAATTTAAATAAGCTATTGATAGAATCAAATGGAAATTTGATTCTATCAACTCATGAGTTGATTAATAATATAAAGAATTTACGGGTGGCATTAATTATAAGAGATCCAAGAGATGTTATTAAATCTGCCTGTAATAGAAGTTTTACAGACAAGAATGGAGTTATTAGAAAGACATACGAAATGGAAAAAAATTGGCAATTTAAAGCGTATGAAGTTGACAATTTCATTTCAAAGGAACAATGGATGGAAATGAGCATGCCAGTTAGGTTTATGTGGACTTGGACTTATAGAAATCAATATGTTTTAAAGTTGGCAGAAAAGTCAGATGATATTGAAGTTTTTAGGTTTGAAGATATTTTTAGCGATTCTAATAAAATGAATGAACTGGTCAAATTTATTAGCTATAAAAAAGTGAATTTAAGTAATGAACAAATAGATAAGCGATTTTCTATTAAAGTAAATGCAAACAAGATAGAAGATTTCCCTTCTTTTGAAAATTGGGATGAAAAATTAAAACAAGAATTAAAAAAGTATTGTGGTGATTTAATGGAAAAATACAATTATCGATAATCAAATGGGAGACAGATTTATTAATCTAAAACTAGGGTACTCTAATATGGATATCTACTATCCTAGAGTTAAACAAATTGAGTCTATTAAAAGTAACTTGAAATTGTTTAAGGGAAAATTTTTAGATGCAGGATGTGGGGAGATGCCATATCGAAATTATATATTAAAGCATTCTGAAGTTGATGAATATATAGGGTTAGATTTTGATTACCCAGAAGGTTATAATAAGACTGTAAAGCCTGATGTTACCTGGGATGGGGTAACAATCCCAATTGATGATAACATTTTTGAATCTGCAATGTCAACCTCAGTTTTAGAACATTGTCCGGACCCATCTTTATTTTTAAAAGAAGTAAATAGAGTTCTTAAAAAAGGAGGGTCTTATTATGTATTTGTTCCTTTCCTATGGAATTTACATGATGCTCCTCATGATGAATTTAGATTTACACCTTTTTCATTAGAAAGATTACTTAAAGATGAAGGATTTACAGAAATTAGTATTAATGCCACAGGTGGCTGGCATGGATCTATGGCAACTATGTTGGGTGCTTATGCATGTAGAGCACCTATGTCAAAAAGAAAAAGAAACATATTTAAAAGAATTGCTTTCCCTCTTATAAAGTATCTTATTAATAAAGGTAAAAATGAGAAAATTGATTTCATGAGGGGGGTTATGATCCCGGGATTGGTAGCCACATGTGTAAAAGGCTAATAAATTAGAATCAGTATTATGAATTACCATTTACTGAATGACGATAAGTTCATCGATGATTTTATTGATGTAGTTGAAGGTATTCAAACAAACAATAATAAATACCTCATATTTAGAAATAAAAATTCAGTAAAATATGTCAGTCATCCTAAGATTACTTATGTAAAATCAGAGCAAAATTATTTAAATGAACTAATCCGAAATTTTTGCAAGGATGATAAAGTATTCATTCATTATTTACGGAGAGGTTTATATGAGTTTATCATATCGATACCTATAGAAACTAGAATCGGTTTGTTTTTTTGGGGCGGTGACATTGTAGAATATCCAACACATTTTTATAAAAAATTTAATTACGAACCACAGACATTAAAATATTATAACAAACATAAAAATCCCTATTACAGGATTATTAGGTTTTATAGAAATCCCAAAAATATACTAAGGTATGTTTTAAAGAGGAGGCAATTTTTAAAGCAAGAAAAAAGTCAACTTGAACTAAAAAATTTAGCGCTGTCAAGAATTGATTATCTGCTCAATTGGAACCCCCTTGATTATGAACAATTGCTAAAAAAAGTTAAAAGATTTAAAGCCCGGGATATTTATCATTTTTATGGTATAGGATTAGAAAGTGATTTACCTGCGATAAAAAATAATAATAGCAAAACTTTGAAAATATGGTTGGGAAATTCAGCAGCGCTCGCTAACAACCACATGGATGCTTTAAAAGTTTTAGGCAGATTAAAAGATGAAGACATAGAAATTTTATGTCCTTTAAGTTATGGTGATTATTCTAAAAATAAACATTATACAAGCACTGTAATTAAATACGGAAAGGATTTGTTTGGAGAGAAATTTATACCATTAACCGCTTTTCTTCAACGGTCGGAATATTATAGATTATTGCAAGAAACCGATATTATTATCATGTTTCAAAACAGGACGCAGGCTAATGGAAATATATCGGCTTCATTATCCATGGGGAAAAAGATTTTTTTACACAAAATAAATACAATTTATCAGTTGTATAAAAAAAATGATATTAAGGTTTTTAGCGTTGACGAGTTTAATAAATCTACTTTTGATCAGTTAAAATGCCCGTTAACCCAGGAGGAGATATCAATGAACATAAAAATGTTAAAGGAGAGGATACTCAATACATATCGCAAAGAATCAAGTTTGGCGGAAGTATTGAAATGTGTTGCTAAATAGTATAATGGATTTGATTGACCATATTTATCAATGAAAAGTAAAATGATAAAGGTAGCACTTTATTTAATGACTGAGAAAGGGCATCAAGTTCTTAACAGTCTTATAGATAATGGATATAAAGAGTTGATTACAGCAGTTGTATCATCACGGGATTCCAATGTTGAAGAAGATTATTTTGAAAGTATTAAAGAGGTTTCAATAAGTAATAAAATCTCTTTTTATTCAAGAAGTCAAAATCAAAATATTAAAAGTGATTTCCTGATTGCTATTGGTTGGAGGTGGTTAATAAAAGATGATTCGTCTATTATAACAGTGCATGATTCCTTATTACCAAAATATAGAGGTTTTGCTCCGGTGGTTAATGCTTTAATTAACGGCGAAAAGGAACTGGGTGCAACAATGCTTTTTGCAAGTGAAAATTACGATCAGGGAAATATAATTTCTCAAAAATCTTTTTCTATTAAATATCCAATATTAGTAAAAGAAGCAATTGAGATGATGTCTGATATTTATATCATTTTATGTCTTGATTTTTTCAGAAGAGTTAAAAATGATGAAAATATAAAAGGTAAAACTCAAAATCATAAGTCAGCCACATATTCCTTGTGGAGAGATAATGAAGACTTGTTTATTGATTGGCATTGGAACGCAGATAAAATTGAACGTTTTGTAAATGCTGTAGGATACCCCTACAAAGGCGCGAAAACTCGATTGTTAAATTCCATAGTGACAATCGATAAGGTTGAGGTTATTGAAGATGTCCATATAGAAAACCGAACACCAGGTAAACAAATATTTAGTTTTAAAGGAACTCCGTGTGTAGTTTGTGGAAAAGGAATAATAAAAATTGTTTCAGCAAAGAATGATTTTGGCGAACCGTTTTTATTTAAAAAGTTTAGAAATCGTTTCTTTTAATGATCCCCTTCAATAAACCCTATTTAACTGGTAAAGAGGCCCATTATTTATACCAGGCTGTATATTCAGGGCAATTATCGGGTAACGGGAAATACACCAAAAAATGCCAACAATATTTTGAGGATGCGTTAGGGGTCAAAAAAACCTTGCTTACTACCTCTTGTACGGATGCGCTTGAGATGTGCGCAATATTACTAAATATCCAGCCCGGAGATGAAGTTATTGTACCATCATATACATTTGTAAGTACAGCATTGGCATTTGTAAGACAAGGAGCTAAAATTATTTTTATTGACAGCAGAGTAGATTATCCCGGGTTTGATGAAGATCAACTAGAATCACTTATCACTTCCAAAACCAAGGCTATAGTTCCGGTTCATTATGCGGGTATAGCTTGCGATATGGATATTATCATGAAATTGGCCGACAAATATGATCTGTTTGTAGTGGAAGATGCAGCTCAGGCAATTGATAGCTACTATAAAGGCAAGCCTCTCGGAAGTATTGGTCATTTAAGTTGTCTTAGTTTCCACGAGACAAAGAATATTCAATGTGGAGAAGGCGGACTTTTAGTGATTAATGATGATCGATTTGTCAATCGGGCCGAAGTGATATGGGAAAAAGGGACTAATCGAGCTGAATTCTTTAGAGGAGAAATTGATAAATATGGTTGGGTGGACATTGGTAGTAGTTTTTTGCCGAGCGAGCTAAATGCATCTTTTTTATATGCTCAGCTTGAAGAAATTGAATCGATTCAAAACCAGAGAAGAAAATTGTGGCAGAAATATTTTGATGGATTAAATGAATTGATGAAAAACGGTATTATTAAATTACCGGTTATTCCAGATTACGCCACCAACAATGGCCACATGTTTTATTTAATTTGTAGAAATAAAGCTGAACGCAATGGGTTAATTGATTTTTTGAAAGACAACAATATTCATGCAGTATTCCATTACTTGTCGCTCCATAGTAGTAAATACTATCATTCAAAACACGATGGAAGATTGTTGCCCAATGCTGATAAGTATTCTGAGACATTAGTTCGATTACCATTTCATCTTTTTATTTCATCAACTGAGGTGGAACTGATTGTCGAGACGGTTAAAAATTTCTTTTCAAATAAATAGGGCTATCATATTTAAGTTAGATTTTACTACTACCTATGCTTGTAAAGAAGGATTGGTTGCACCTTGTTCGGGTATAATTGGCATCAATGATATACCTCATGAAATGGAGATTATAATTGATAAGCTCAGTGCCATCAAATTAAAAAGCGAAAAAAAACCGGTGAAAATCAGGCAACATATTTCAACCAAATACAATGGCCCTAACTGGGAAAGAATATGAAAGAAAGGAAAATAAGAATTCTGTTTCTTACGCACTATTCTGAACTTTTAGGAGCAAATCTCTCTCTACTCAATCTCCTGAAGGGGTTAAAGAAATTCAATTTATATGCCTTTGTAATATTGATAAGAAGAGGACCGATTGAAATTGAACTTCAAAAATTAAGTATTGATTACAAGATAATTCAATTAAGGCCATTTATGAAAGTTGAACAGCATGCATCTCAAGATATTCAAAAACTGAGACAGGGTTTAAAAAATATGAAGGAAGGATTTCATATTAAAAATTATAATAGAATGATTATTAAAAGGGAAATCGATTTTTTGGTCGAGAAACGATTTGATTTGGTTTATACAAATTCTTCAATACTAGATGTGGGTATAGTTATTTCGAAGATTTTAAATAAACCACATGTTTGGCATATAAGGGAAGCTGCTGAAATATATTATAATTATAAACCTTTGCTGGGTAAATACTACTTAAAATATTTATTTAAGAGTGGAAGTTTTATCGCTATAAGTAATTTCATTCGGGATTACATTAAAGCTATTGATAAAGATGCAAGTATAGAAGTGGTTTATAATGGAGTATTAAGTGAATATGAAGTTATAAATTTAAATTCAAGGAGGAAGTTACTGCCATCAGGAACTAACAAACCATTTAAATTTTTAATGCTTGGTAACCTACAATTTCAAAAAAGATATGATGAAGCGATTGATGCAATTAAAGTTTTATCTAAGAAATATGACAATATTCGATTGAAAATTGTAGGTCATGGTGACTCACAATATTTAGTTGATTTGATAGAGGAATCTGGATTACAGGAAAAAATTACGATTGGCAATTATGCTAAAGATCCGTTTGCTGAATTTTTAAATGCGAATGCTTTTTTACTCTGTTCAAGAAATGAAGGCATGGGTAGGGTAATTGCAGAAGCTATGTTTTCTGGTGTACCTGTCATAACTCATAACTCCGGAGGCCCAAAAGAGATAATCAGAAATAAATATAATGGATTAAAGTATAACGGAACTTTTGAAAATCTGGCTCGAAGTATGGAAGATATTATGACAAATATAAAATTGAGGAATAATATTATTTCAAATGCCTATATAGATGCGTCTGATAAATTCACGGTTGAAAAATATTGTTCAGACATCCATAGTATAATAAGAAAAAAAGTCTCTGATTCTTAATAAATTTTATATAAACCCGGAATCATGACCTCTGATAATAGAATTAATATTTAAGTGAAAAAATCCCCCAAAATCTCTATAGTTACCCCATCCTACAACCAGGCCCAATATATTGAACAAACCATTCAATCCGTTTTGGGGCAGTTGTACCCAAACCTTGAATACATCATTATTGATGGTGGCAGTACCGATGGTTCGATTGATGTTATTAAAAAGTACGAAGATCAATTAACGTATTGGGTAAGTGAAAAAGATAATGGCCAGGCTGATGCCATCAATAAAGGATTTGAAAAAGCTACCGGCGATATTTTAGCATGGATAAACTCAGATGATTATTATTTACCAGGTGTTTTTTCTAAGGTTTCAGAAAAGATGGATTGTAAGAAAAGCCAGCTATTGTTTGGCAATTGTCTCCATATTTATGAAGAATTCCCGGGAAAAGCTAGAGGCAGCAATTTGAGCAATAGGCAGGGTTTTAACCATTTCATGAGTGGTTCATTGATTCAGCCATCTACATTTTGGACAAGGAAAGTTTGGGAATCGTTTGGCCCGCTGGTAGATGGTTATCATTATGCGTTTGACTTAAAATTTTACAATCATGTCAAATCTAATGGAGTTGAATTTCTTTATGATCCAAACCATTTATCAGTTTACAGGATTCACTCAGAGCACAAAACAGGTGGTGGCGGAAAGGAAAGGCTTAAGGAAATAGCGAAGATTTATGGGAAATATTTGGGAGTTGAATATGAAAATGTACTGAAATATTTTCTAGAGGAAGATAATGTTGACAGGTTAAACGGATACAGGAGAAAACTAAGGAAATATAAATTTACGAGGAACAGGCAGTTAACTTTTCTAAAGTTTAAATACAATAAGCTGTTTAAACAAATGGATGATCATGATCTAACAATTCTTTTGAACAGGTTACAATGAACAGGTTCATTTGAATTTCCTGAAAACTTTTTTGATGAAATTTGTACACATTATTAATCCCGTAAAAGTATCTTCTTCATCTGATCTTTTCGTAGCTCAGCCCATTGCTTTCGAGAGTTTAAGAAGGGCAAAGGACTATGCCAAAGATAGGGTAGAGGTTAATCTTCTGACAGCCCAGTATCCCGAAGATCATGAAATAATCCCCAACTTTTTCACCAAAACCAGTGATCTCACCAGGTCGATTTTAGATATCGGAGAATTTACGGTAAATCGAAAACTTCCACTGATCAAAGATATACTGGATAGGGCGGTTGAAAACTACGTTGAAGGAGATTACATAATATACTCCAATGCGGATATCGCCGCACAGCCACATTTTTATGAATTTATTGCAATGCAAATTGATCTTGGACTGGATGCTTTTGTGATCAACAGGCGAACTATTTCATCTGAATATGATAAGGTGAAGCAGTTGCCTTTAATGTATGCAGATCTTGGAGAATCCCACCCGGGGTATGATTGTTTTGTTTTTGGAAGGGAAATGTTAGCTCAAATGCAATTTGGTAATATATGTATTGGAGCGGCATATATCGGTCTTTCCTTATATCTAAACTTAAAACTGTTTTCGAGAGCTTTTAATGAATTCGGGAATGAACATTTGACCTTCCACATAGGAAACGACAAGCAATGGAAAAGGAGTGAAAATGATCCGTTTAGAAGACATAACGAACAGGAATTCCAAAAAATAAGAGATCAATTTTCAATAAAATTTAAAAATGTTCAATCGATTGTAGAGTCGGCGTTCCCAAATTTGAAAGTGGGAACAGTAAAAAATGAGAAAAAAAGAAATTGGATAAAATACTTAAAAAGATCCTTTGGCGGATAAGGTATAAAAATAATAAAGAGAAACATCCGATAATTGAACCAATGCAGAAACATAAGTTTGGTCAGATCCACCATGTTGACCAGAGTTCGTTTGAAGATTTTTTATTGACCTATACTCCCGTTTTTTTTCTAAATACCGGCAGGTCAGGCTCGGCTTTTCTCGAAAATGCTTTTAAGTCTATTGATGGTGTGGATGCTAATCACGAAGCCCACCCAAATTTAATGATGTTCCCAAATTTTGCGTTGCACCATCAAAATGAGGCAATAATATTAAAGAAGGTTTTTGAAGCCGCTAGAATGGAATTGATATTAGATTCTTTCGTTAAAGAAAAGTTATTCATTGAGACCAATCATTGTCTTGTATTTTTTATTCATCAGATAAAGGCTCTTTTTCCCAAGGCGAGGTTTGTTCATTTATTGCGACACCCCGGGAATTTTATAAGAAGCGCCGTCATGAAGGGGTGGCACAGAAATGATTCGATATGGGAAAATAACAGGATAAGAATGAAAGATGACCAGGAATGGAAACAACTAACTCAGATTGAAAAGCTTGCCTGGACCTGGAATTCCACGCATAATTTTATTGACGATTTTAAAAGTACATATGGAGAAGATGTTATGACTCTAAAACTTGAAGAATTAATTTCGTCTCAACAAGCATTTACTCAAATGATAAAATTCCTGGGTTGTGAAATTCAATTTAATGATGAAATGATCGAAAGATTGCAGAATGAAAAAGTAAATGAAATATTTATTTCCGATTCAGAACCTTCAACGATGTTTAAATTAGCAGATTATCCAAAGTATAATGGATGGAACCCGAAGGATAAGGAACAAGTGGTGAATTATTGCGGAAACCTGGCGAGTAAATATAACTATCAATTATAATTGATGAGGATCTCAGTTTACATCACCTCCTATAATCAAAAAGAATTTTTGAATGAGGCTATTGAAAGCGTTCTGAACCAAAGCTTAAAACCATTTGAAATCATTGTAGTAGATGATTGTTCTTCAGATGGTTCGCAAGAATTGATAAAGTCATTTGCCAATAAATATGAACATATAAGATATATTTTGCATGAGAAGAATCTCGGTGTTGCCCAGGTTAGAATTTCAGCTTTAACGATTGTAAAAGGAGACTTTGTCACATACGTTGACGGTGATGACCTTTATCTTCCAAATAAGCTCGAAACAGAAGCAAAATTGATATCAGAAGGAAATTATAATTTATCATTTTCGAATAATATGTATGTAGATCCTGATGACATAAATGATGTGAAATGGATTTGGGCAAATAATAAAAATCAATTCCTCGCACCAGGGAACATGTATGTAAATACACTAACGCGGAATTTTCCGAACAAAAGTTTATTTAGAATGGAATTAGTGGACTACAACCTTCTAAAAAAGACAGGTTTCCATGATCCCAAATTGAATATTTATGAGGATTATGATTTAAGAATAAGACTCTCGAAAACAGCTAAAATTAATTATTCTATAATTCCAACTACAAAAATCAGGATCAGTAAAAGAGGATTGTCAAAAAGTAATTTAATAGATCATTACAATGCATTTCAATACATTTTCAATAAGTATGAAAAAGACCTTGATATGTTTGATGAGCCTGAACGAAGAATCATTGAAGAAAAGTTGAAAAGGTTGCTTGAAGAAAAGAGACCTGATCAATCGAGCAAAGAAACATCTTATAGCCATAAGATTAAAGTAATGATGAAAAACAATCTTATCGGACTCATACAAAGAATGTAGGTGAAAGAGGAGAACCTGATATTTGTTATTTCACAGCCGAGAGCCGGATCTACCATGCTTCAGGCAATACTTTCAAACCATAAAAAAATTGATACTGTAAGTGAACCATGGATTTTATTACCATTGTTATCAGTGTTTAAGCCGTCCTTAATTTCTGCTTTTTATAATTTCGATCTGGCCACGGATGCGCTCAATGATTTTTTGAAAAAGACAAACCAGGAAGAGGATTTTAAAAATGATATAAAAGAATTCATTCTAAACAGATATGCGCCAGTCAAATCGGATGACGGAGGTTACGTACTCGACAAAACTCCGCGGTATTATGAAATTTTTGAAGTCATATATGATCTATTCCCAAAGGCTAAATTTATTATTCTTAAACGACACCCTGTAGCTGTCTTGAGTTCCATAATAAAAACATGGGATAGATTTACTTTTAAAGAACTGGAACATCACCATAATCGGGATATTTTTAAGGCTCCTTATTTGTTAAGTAAGTGGGAGGAAGAATATGGTGAAAGGTCTAATGTGTCTATATTGAAATACGAGGATTTAGTTGAAGAACCGAATAGTAAAATTGAAGAAATTTGTGCTTGGCTTGGGCTTGATTATCAACCTTCCATATTGAATTTTTCTGAGAATAATTCTTTTCAGGGTAAGTATGGTGATCCCAAGGGTGTTTATTTAACTAAAGCACCTTCCGGTAAATATGCTGTTAACTGGAAAAAGGGACTGAGTGATAAACGAATAAAAGACTATCTGAATGGATATGGAGCTTTTTTAGGTGATGTATTTTTATCGGAATATGGTTATGAAAATGACATAAAATATCGGAATACTGTAAAATTTAAACTCTTTAGATATTATTGCCACAGGAAAAAACTGGTAGAAAAACACAGTATAAAGGATTCTATTGTGTCAATTTTAATTAGGAGGTATTTACAGGAAAATATAGGATAATTTTAATCCATTCGTCGTAGGTTAAGCTTGCCTGCCACAAGCAGGTAAAGTGATCCTGCGATCAGGAATAATGCCTCAATAAGTTTTATTGAGAATGAATAATATCAATCATAATTGTTTGTTGTCAATGAATAATATATTTCTTTACGGCTAACTATAAATAGTCAGGGCACGCTTTTTCACCCCTCCGAGTCACTTTTTTAAGGACTCGGAGGATTCTGACACCTCATTAAGCAGAAAGACAATAAATTGAATCACCCACAAATCTCCATCATTACTCCATCCTACAATTCCGGTGAATATATCGAACGGGCTATTCAGTCAGTGCTCAACCAGGATTATGACAACTGGGAGCATATTATTGTCGATGGGGGATCTACTGATAACACACTGGAGGTATTAAAGAAATACCCGCATCTTAATTGGGTTTCTGAGCCTGACCGTGGCATATACGATGCCATGAATAAAGGGATTAAAATAGCCACCGGTGGATGGGTATATTTCATGGGAGGGGATGACCGGCTAAAACCCAATGCTTTGAAAATAATTGCAGAAGCTGCCGGCAACCAGGATTTAGATGTTATTTACGGAGATGTCTGGAGTACCAGGTTTGGCGGTAGGCACGATGGCAAGTTTGATTATAAAAAAATATATGATAAAAATATATGTCATCAGTCTATCTTTTTTAGTAGAAAGGTGTTTCAATCCCTAGGTGATTTCAGTATTAAATATAAATCACACGCCGATTGGGATCATAATATGAGGTGGTTTTTAAACGGTAAGACAAAGCATAAATATATTGATTGTGTAATTGCAGAGTATGCCGATGGTGGTTATAGTTCGGTAAATCCTGATGATATTTTTGCCAGGGATAAAAGATTCAATTACATTAAATATGGAAGGAAAACCGCTCCTGGTATTTTTATGGAAAGACTTTGTAAGCAAGAAATCAAAGAGAAGAATTCGTTTTATACTCGGAAGATATTTGCTTTTGTCATCCTAATTTTAGTCAAATATTTCTAATGTCTCCAAAAGTTTCAATCATTGTCCCAAATTATAATCATACAAGGTTTTTACATAAACGATTAGATTCCATTTTCAATCAAACCTTCCAAGATTTTGAGGTAATACTTCTGGATGATACTAGTACTGACAATAGTGTTGAAGTTTTAACTAAGTATGCAAGCCATCCCAAAGTTGCTCATTTTATTGTCAATGATAAAAATTCTGGTAGTCCATTCAAACAATGGAAGAAAGGGATAGATCTGGCTAAAGGAGAATTTATTTGGATCGCGGAAAGTGATGATTGGGCGGATATTGATTTTTTGGGTAAGGCAGTTAACCATTTTAATGAAAATGAGGCCATAAGTTTAATATATGGCAAGAGTATAGTAGTTGATAATAAAGATATTATTATTAAAGATTACGATTATAAGTCGATTGACATGCCTTACAAAAGGTGGGAAAACTATTTTATTAATGACGGAAAAGGCGAAATAAAAGAAAATTTGTATAGAAGGAATACAATACCCAATGCCAGTGCTGTACTATTTAGAAGGGCAATTGCTTTGAAGGAAGTCGCTATAATTACAAGATTTAATATGATGGGTGACTGGATTCTGTGGATAAAAATGCTGTTTCATGGTAAGATTATTTACGATCCTGAAATGGTCAATTATTTTAGAGTATCAAATCAATCAACGATAAATCATAACACTCCCAAAAAGGTTTTTTACAGGTATTATGAACATATACTTCTTAATTGTTTCTTATTGAAAAGGCAATTAATTAATAAAAATTATTTTTCCGAAAGTACTAGTATTTGTTTATCAAAAATTCATCATAGTGGCTATTTAAAATTAGCAACAATACCAATATTGTTTAGGTTACCTGTCTCAGTATTATATATTGCATTTAAAAAAATAGGGTATAAAGTTTATTTAAGATCACATCTTTGATTGGATTTTAGGGAGATCATCTTTCAGTCTAAATCTATAATTTTCTATTCTATTTCCAATATGGATAATTATATTTTTATCTTGATAAGAGTATTAGAAAAGCAATGGATTAATAAAATAATCTTTTTAAGTAGAAATTTGAAATCAGATTTCTACTCAATATTTAGTACAGGTTCTTTAATAAAGTATAATTCAATATGATTGTAGGATCAGGCCTTTTGGCTAAGGCGTTTAAAGAATTCGTAAATGATGAAGAGATTTTAATTTTCGCATCGGGTGTTTCAAATTCACTTGAAACGGGCAAAAAAGAATTTCAAAGAGAATCCAATTTATTGTTAAATACTATTCGAAAATACCCCGACAAAAAGCTGGTTTACTTTAGTACGTATTCCATATTTGAGAAAAAGGCCGAACATAGATTTTATGTAAACCATAAATTGGAAATGGAAAGATTAATTCAAAAAGAAAGCAAACATTATTTCATTTTTAGACTAACAAATATTGTAGGGCCAGGGGGAAATAAAAGCACGATTTTGAATTATTTAGTAAGTCGTATCAAAAATGAGAAAGTAATAAACCTTTGGAAAAATGCAACTAGAAATATATTAGATGTTGATGATTTATTGTTGATTGTAAAAAATATATTAAAGGGTTCTGAAAGTAAGATGAAAATTAATATAGCTAATATAAATAGTTTTAAAGTTTCTGAGATTATTAGCCAGTTAGAAATGTTTTTTAAGAAAGCTGCAATTCTCAATTTAATAGATAAAGGGGAATCAATACAGATAGATATTTCTGAAGTAGAAGATGATATAAAAAAAGTTTTAACTCCAGCAAAGCAATCTATTGAGTATATATCATTGTTGCTAATCAAATACTATAGTAAATGAATGTTGCTATTTGCGTACCATCAGAGGGAAACCCTCCCGAAACATTTATAAATAATCATATAGGAAAATTGCCTTTCAATATAACGGTTATCTATGGAGGATATTTGCCTTTTATTACAAAGGGAGTACAGGAGAGTACATTGTTGAAATTGTGGTTTAGGGTTTTAAATTTTGTAAGAGGAAATAAGGATAATTATTTAAATCTATATCAGGGGTATCAATTAAAGAAAATATTCCAATACAAAAGAATTGATGCTGTTATCGCCGAGTATTTAATAGTTGGTGGTTATATAGCTGAAATATGTAAAAAAAGTGACATTCCATTAATCGCCATTGCATTAGGTTTTGATATAAGTGTTCATTGTGTAATAAATGACAATTTGATTAGATATAAATTCTTGTTTAAATATTGTTCAGCCATCGTAGTTGTATCGAATCATATGCGAAAAAGGCTTCATGATTTAGGGTGTAATGATAATAAGATTGTTTATTCACCGGCGGGGCCTGATGATTTATTTTTCAAACTAACACCAGCTTTTAAAAAAAAGCAAATTTTTGCATTGGGTAGATTTGTCAATAAAAAGGCACCTCACTTAGCTATACTTGCATTTTATTATGTATTAAAAAAAGATTCAAACGCTCGTTTGATTTATGGTGGTGATGGACCATTATTAGAGGTTTGTGATGATTTGGTTAATGCTTTGGGTATTGCGAAGCAAGTAAATTTTATTGGAGTGATTTCTCAAGAGCAACAACGGAATATATTAGAAGAAAGTACCTTGTTTGTACAGCATTCAAAAGTAGCTTATGATGGAAATAGTGAAGGTACACCTGTATCAATACTTGAAGCTTGTGCAGCAGGTTTGCCTGTTGTATCAACTTTTCATGCAGGTATTCCTGAGGTTATTGAAAATAAGGTTACTGGTTACCTCGTTGCAGAGGGTGATGTAAATGGAATGTCTGAATATATATTAAAACTATTAGGGGATACTGATTTGGCACAAAATATGGGATCTGCTGGAAAACAGTATATAGCTAAAAATTTCTCCTTAAATCATCATATTGAATTAATCACTGGATTGCTTAAGAAATTACAGGATTAATGTTTCAATGTTATTAATGAAAAAGTATTACATAAAAAAGTATATGATGCAATAGAAACGGGAATTGTCGCAATTGAGTTAATGGAATATAATAAATTAAAAAATGGTACAAAATGGTAATATCCGAAATATGAAAAATTTCAGTAGAAGTAAACACGTACTCTATCCAATTATCAATCGTTAATGCGATCAGATAAATTTACCACCTTGAGTCCTCAACCCTTAGTTTCAATAATCATCCCCTCCTTTAACCGAGCTTCTTTAATTGGAGAAACCTTAGATTCGGTGCTCGCCCAGACCTATCACAATTGGGAATGTATTGTTGTGGATGATGGCAGTACTGATGTTACAGTTAAAGTGATTAAGTCTTATATAGAAGTTAATAACAGAATTAGTTTTTTTAAACGGGATATTGAACCAAAAGGGGCTTCAACTTGCAGAAATATAGGAATAAGAAAATCAACAGGTGATTTTATCATGTTTTTGGATAGTGATGATCTGCTAGCTGAGTTCTGCATTGATCAAAGACTTAAAATATTACTTAAGAAAATAGATTATGATTTTGTGGTTGGCCATGGATTGACTTTTAATATTAAACCATATGATAGTGATATTTACATTTCAACATTCCGTAGTCAGGATATTCATGAAACTGTATTTTCATTTTTAAATATTGATATTCCATGGATTACACTTAATCCTTTGTACCGAAGACAAAGTTTAATTGGAAAGGATATTTCCTGGGATCCAAAAATTAAAGGTTATCAAGATATTCAGTTTCATTTACTTGCTATTTCAAGGGGATTAAAATTTTATTTCTTTAATGCTCGACCGGATTGTTTCTGGAGAAAAGGAGAATACAACAACATAGGTAATTCAGTTAAAAGTATAATTAATCTTGATTCTCATCTTTATTTAGCAACAATACTTATATCATATGTTAAAGAATTAAACTTTTACAACTCAACAACAATAGGTTTAATAAACAAATTTTTATTTGACTTATATTATAAAAGTCTCAAGGAAAATGAATTTATAAAAGCAAAAAAGGTCACAGAATATCTCCAAAAGGGAAAATTGGTAAATAATTTTAATGTCTATATTCTTAAATTATTGATATCCATATTTAGTATTACCAATAACAAGCATCTTAAACATTTGTTTTTTAGTTTTTATTTTAGAGCAGTGTATCATCGAGTTGTTCCAAAATCTCCTAACAAGTATTTTTTAAAGAAAATGGAAAATGCAGAGTAATTTTTTTTATCTATCAAAGAGTGAAAATGCTTTTAGGTCGGATCGTGAATATTTTTCTTTACATATGTAACTATAAAGCATGATGATCTCCATTATCACTGTTTGTTACAATGCAAAAAAATTAATTGAACAAACAATACTTAGTGTAATCAACCAGGATTATGACGAAAAAGAATTTATAATAATTGATGGGGCTTCTACAGATGGCACGCTTGAAATAATTAAAAAATATAGAAATCGTATTGACCATTTTATCTCGGAGAAAGATAATGGCATTTACCATGCAATGAATAAAGGAATCCAGCGCGCCAAAGGATCATTCATTTGCTTTATAAATGCGGGAGATGTTTTTTTTTCGGCGCAGACATTGAGTTTGATAGCACAGAAGTTAAATCCGAATTATAGTATAGTTTTTGGAGAATCCATTGCGTATGATTACAAGGCTGGCTCCGGTCATTTTATGAATAGTGTTTTTAATGATCATATGGATTCATTGACACTTTTTACTTCACCAATAAATCATCAATCCATATTTTTCAATCGAGAGGAGACAATCAAATTGGGGAACTATGATTTACAGTATTCAATTTATGCTGATTATGACTTGACACTCAGGTTACATTTTAATTCTAATCTTCCTTTTTACAGAATCGAAAATATTGTTTCAATATACGGGAAAGGTGGTTTGTCGGATGAAAAGTATGAGACCCAGGGTAAAAAAGAGATAAACAGTGTACTGTTAAAAAATTATAGTCAAAACTATCACTGGTTAAGATCCATTATGTTTAAAAGACAATGCTTGTTTATTACAAGACGACTTATCAATATCAGGTTTATCAGGAATTACCTATTGAAAATAATTGAGAAGAAATAAAATAATATGGTTGTATGAAATGCTGTTGGTAAGGATCATAAAAAAAAGATTATCACCATTTTGAGTACCAGGGATTTAGGATTTTTAATCGAGCCTTGGCCCGACAAAACAGCGGGGGGAGTGATGGCACTGAGCGCGGAAGCATTGTTTTGTCTTGATTTTTCTTTGGTTCGATTCTTTTCATCAAAGGAAAAGAAATGAACAATCCACAAAGTATTGAACTCATGGGCATGTTTTTGTGGATTATGTTAGCCTCTCTTTGAATCAAACCATAACTTATGGTATATCTTATCCCGCATTAAATTATGTTCAAGTGCATATTAAAATACAGTTACCCAGACAAAAGCATATAGCGTCAATAATATTCCAGGTCAAACGATTCTTGGTTAGATTCATTCAGGTTTTTGGAATTGTTTCAAAAACTCGAATCGCACCGGTAAGAATTGCAAAAGTTAAAGAACTTGCCTCAAAGAACAAGGTTGAAAAAAAAGAATTATCACCCTCGAGAAATAAAAATGAGCAATCACCCTTTTGCTTTGGCAAGCTAGACGATCAGTTTAAAGAAAAACTAACCTGGCAAGTACCCGAAAGATTTAATACTAAATTCTCTAATGCCAGAGTTTGGGGTACAAGAGGTGCAGTAATAACAAAAGATAATGAACTTGTCTTTGATTTAAGCCGGGAGTTCAAAGTAGATAGACCAATTGAGCATACAATTTATGCTACAATTTTATTAGAAAAAGTTAGGTATTACTCCGGTAGCACAGCAGTCCTGGCATCTGCAGGGGCCAACGTATATTTTCACTGGTTGTTCGATATACTTCCAAGAATTGGGATTCTTGAAGAGGGAGGAATTATTGATAAAGTTGATAACTTTATTCTTGGCTACACAGGTTTAATTTTTCAGCAGGAAACCCTTGGATTATTAGGCATTGAAGAAGATAAGATCATTGCAAGCACAAATAACTGGAAATTTCATGTTGAGTGTGAACAGCTTTATGTACCATCCTTATTCTCAACACATGATATGGTATCGGATTTTCAGACTTCTTTTTTAAGGAACAAATTTCTGACAAAACGTAAAATACCTTCTAAAAAGGAGCGGATTTACATCAGTCGGCAGTCCTCTATAGGTAGAAAAATAGGAAATGAAGAAGAATTTTTAAGCGTTCTGCATAAGTATGATATTATGACATACCAGCTTGAAAATCTAACTTTTAGAGAGCAAATTGAATTATTCAGCAATGCGGAAATTATTATTGGATCTCATGGAAGTGGTTTTTCTAATATTGTTTTTTGCGAACCCGGAACTAAAGTAATTGATCTATTCCCAAAGAGTTTTATCAATCCATGTTTCTGGTCAATTGCTAATAATGTGGAACTTCATTATACTTATATTTTAACAGATAACATTAAGAATAATAACAATCCCCAACATGATGATATTTATATTACCTCGGAACAGATGGGTTTTATTGAGCAAGTTTTATCATTAAATTGATGCCTATCGATAAATTATGGAGATTAACTGTCGATCAATTCATTCCCCCTTTGGAAAAGGGGGAATGAATTTAAAAGGCCGGGAAATAATTGATAGTCACTCCCTCAGAGTCATCATTTATGGGATTTTGAGGAAACCGGATACCACTCTCCCCTCTGGGGTGGAACTTTTTGATTTGTAACCAATCAATGAGGAGCAGATTTTTCAACTCGGTCTAAATCGGTGATGCCAATGCCTCGGTCTGCGTCCCCCTCCTTCGGTAGGCCCACAGACCGAATAAATGGCATAAGAGAACCTGATTACAGCAGGAATGCGTATCATAGTAAAAAATTTATATCAAAATAATACACTTTTATGATTCCGGTAAATAAACCATTTCTACCCCCTCAGGACGAGTACGGAGATTATATTAAATCTATATGGGAAAGAAACTGGCTGACGAATAATGGTCCACTTGTCAATGAGTTAGAATTGAAACTCAAGGACTACCTGGGTTTAGACCATCTTTTGTTTACATCTAATGGTACTGTTGCACTTCAAATTGCTTTGAAAGCCTTGGATATCAAAGGAGAAGTCATTACTACCCCGTTTACTTATGTTGCGACTACAACGAGCATAATTTGGGAAGGATGCACTCCTGTTTTTGTTGACATAGATCAGGACACATGGAATATAGATCCATCAAAAATTGAACAGGCCATTACAAAAAATACAACTGCCATAGCAGCCACTCATGTTTTTGGAAATCCTTGTGATATCAGGGCCATAAAGGAAATTGCTGAAAAGTACAATTTGAAAGTAATATACGATGCGGCACATTGTTTTGGTGTAGATCATAATGAAGAGTCCATACTAATTCAGGGCGATATTAGCATCATTAGTTTTCATGCTACTAAACTTTTTCATACAGTTGAGGGAGGAGCAGTAGTCACCAAAGACCCTGTATTACTTAAAAAGATGTCGTATCTGAGAAATTTTGGGCATGATGGCCCATGGAAATTTAATGGTATTGGCATCAATGGTAAAAACTCGGAATTTCATGCGGGGATGGGCCTATGTAATCTAAAATATGTTGATGAAATATTGGATAAGCGCAAGCAGGACTGTTCGTATTACGATAAGTGGTTATTGAACAAAGGTCTTACCAAACAAATAATTGCTGACAATACGAATTATAATTATGCCTATTATCCAATTGTATTTCCAGATGAAAAGGTGACCTTGAAGGTATTGGATCAATTAGAGGTTAATAATATATTTCCAAGGAGATACTTTTACCCTGCCCTTCACAAGCTAGATTATGTAAGTCGTGAATATAATTTACCGATTACTGAACGCGTGGCCGGCAGCATATTATGTTTGCCGCTATACTTCGATTTGAGTAGAGAAGAAATAGATATGGTTACGCGTATAATCCTTCGAACATTGAGATATGAATAAAAACATACTTGTTATATCAGACAATTCCTATTTGTTAAAAGCTTTCATCAATGTGGTCGGGGAGCTAGCTATAAATGAGCAAAACCATGTTCGATATGTACATACCATACATTGTGAAAATGAAATGTTTCGGGATGTGCCTGAAGTTTATAAAAATGAGCCAATAGACGTTAAAAAAGAATACGATAAAATTATTGATGAAAAGTGGGATATTATTTTTTCAGTGCATTGTAAACAGTTGTTTCCATCAAAATTGGTCAATTCTATTAGGTGTATAAATATTCATCCGGGTTACAATCCATATAACCGGGGATGGTTTCCGCAGGTTTTTTCGATACTCAATGGTTATCCATTGGGAGCGACCATCCATTTGATCGATGAAGCTTTGGATCATGGGCAGATCATTGATCAAAAGCTTATTAACTTAGAATTCTGGGATACTTCGTTGACTGCTTATAATAAAATTCTTGAAGTTGAGATTGAATTATTAAGAAAAAATATTTTGAACATTATCTCCGGGAATATTGTATCAAAGCATCCTATGGAAGAGGGAAACCTAAACCTTAAAAATGATTTTAACAAACTATGTAAAATTGACTTGAATCAAGAGGGAACTTTTGGCCAGTTTTATGATTTGCTAAGAGCGCTCACACATGGGTCATTTAAGAATGCTTATTTTATTGATGAGGCATCAGGAAAAAAAGTCAATATCAGTATTAATATTGAAGTAGATGAGCAATAATATTCTCGTAAGTATATGGATGCTTACCTACAATCATGAACAATACCTTGAGCAGGCATTGGAAAGCATTCTTATGCAGAAAAGAGATTTTGATCTCGAAATCGTCATAGGTGATGATTTGTCAACAGATAATACAAGAAACCTTATCAGGTCATATGCAGAAAGGTATCCAAAAATTATTAAACCAATATTGCGGGATGTAAATATTGGTATTGCCAAAAACTTTGCCGATACATGGTTTAATTGCAAGGGGAAGTACATCGCTCTTCTGGAGGGGGATGATTACTGGACTGATTCTAAAAAGTTGCAAAAGCAGATCAATTTTTTAGAAGCAAATCCTGAATATACTGCATGTTATACTAAAGCAAAAGAAATTAATGAGCTTACCAACCGGGTCAAAATAACCAATGAAGATGATAATGATGCAACCGGTTTGAAAGAATTATTATCGGGTGGCTGGTTTATGAGAACAGGATCTATTGTTGCAAGGAATAATTTGTTTGATGAATTTCCAGACTTTTTCTACAGGTATGGTTCGACAGATTTTTTTTTGCATCTGCTAATAGCTAAAAACGGACCCATTAAATTCATTGATGAAGTCACCAATGTTTACAGAAGACATGAAGGGGGTATCACACAGGATTTTCAGTCAAAGCAAATAAAGTTCAATAAAAATAAAATAGAATTATTAAGGGAAGTTGACCTTTATTTTGATAAAAAATTTACAAGCGATATCAGTAAACTTGTGAGAAAATTAAATAACTCAACTGCTGTTCAGTTTTACAGTAAAAAAAACTACATACAAACATGTTTATATTTTATAAAAGGAGATCTTTTTCAATATCTGAAACATAGAAAAAAGGCAATTCATTGAATGTTAGAAAATGACCCTCTGGCTCAACCCCACTGGTGCAAGTCATGCCTTCGGCAGATAAATCTGTGACTTGTGACTAAACCAATGGAATACAGAGTTTTCAACTCGGTCAAAAATGGTAAATGTTTTGATTTATCGGATGTTAAATGCAGTTATCATCCATTCAAAACCTTTATTGGTCGTAGGTTTAGCCCTCCTTCGGCGGACATGCGTAGTGATCCTACGATCAAGAACTAATGTTGAAGTTGCAGGAATTCCATTCGTCAAATTAGGTCGTAGCGGACGCTACAACCAGTACACGGGTTGTAGGTTAAGCTTTGCGGTCCCCACCATTGGCGCAAGTCTGCGACTTGTGACTAAAAAATGGAAAGCAGAGTTTTCAACTCGGTCATAAATGGCAAATGTTCCAATTTATCGGATGTTAAATGCAGTTATCATCCATTCAAAACCTTTATTGGTCCTAGGTTTAGACCTCCTTTGGCGGAGAGGTGCAGTGATCCTACGATCAAGAACTAATGTTGAAGCTGCAGGAATTCCATTCGTTAATTAGAGTCTGTCCATAAAGTCCGCTATCTGCGTTACGCTTGCTCTCAAAATGGTCATTTACGAAATGTAAATTCACATTTTTCGAGCTGCGCAAGCCCTTGTCCGCCGTACTTCGTACTAAGGAAGGCGAGGCTTGATAGCAAACTTTCTGAATCAGACAAAGGGTTTATAGACAGGCTCTAATTAAGGTCGTAGCGGACGCTACAACAAGTGAAAGCAATCCAGCACCACAGCATTAAACAATTTATTCTATATTTTGAACTATTTATTACCTTGAAAAGAGTTATTTTCTTTCTTTCGCATCCAATTCAGTATCAATCTCCCCTTTTCCAATTGATAGCAAAAGAGAAAGATATTGACTTCTCAGTTTGCTATTTTACTGATCACACGATTGGAGGAATTGATCAACAATTTGGTGAGCGGATAAAATGGGATGTGCCCTTACTGGAAGGATATAAATATAAATTTTTAAAAAATTATTCATTGAAACCTGCTGTTTCCGGTAAGTTTTGGGGATTGGTCAATTTTGGTGTTTTCAATTATTTATTGAAGGAAAAACCAGATAGCATTGTCGTTCATGGCTGGGCTTATTTTTCAAATCTTCTATTATTACTTTCAGCGAAAATATTGCAGATTAATGTAATCATGAGAGCTGAAAGCCCAATGAAACAAGAGAAAATGAACTTGTTAAAAAAAATCATTTTAAAGTATTTTGTCAACAGTGCGTTGTACTTGGGGACTCAAAATAAAAAGTTTTATCTGGCATATGGTATGCATGATTCAAAATTGTTTAAAGCTCCGTATTGTGTTGATAATAGTAGGTTTGGAGAATATTATAAAAAGATATTTCCATTCAAGGAAGCACACAAAAGGCAATTTGGATTATTGAAATCAGACATTACAATTCTTTTTTCAGGGAAGTATATAGAAAAAAAAAGACCAATGGATTTGCTGAGGGCCTTTAAGATGATCGACCGCAAAGACACAAAACTCATCATGGTTGGGGAGGGAGAAAAAAGAGCGGAAATGGAGCAGTTTATTATAGATCATCGACTTAGTGAAAAAGTTAAACTTACCGGGTTTGTCAATCAAACAGAAATTTCAAAATATTACGGCATTGCAGATATTATTGTGCTGCCATCAGGAAGGGGGGAGACATGGGGATTAGTACTAAATGAGGCTATGAACTTCCATCTGCCACTCATTGTTTCAGATATGGTAGGATCATCTGATGATTTGGTTATTGAAGGTGAAAACGGGTTTAATTATCCATGTGGCGATGTTAAGACCCTTTCTGAAAAGATTAAAATACTTGTTGGAGATGTTTCTTTGAGAAAAACCATGGGCGGTAAATCTGCTGAGATTGTAAAGGAATTCTCTTACAAAAAAATTATTGAAGGACTCAAAAAGGCCATAAATTGAAAATCCTGATTGTTGGTTCTCAAAAAGTATGGGCGCTTGAGAACATCTACCATAAACATCTGAATCAGCTGGGTAACAGTACAGAAATATATCCCATTCATGATTATTTTTATGATTATTATTACAAAAGCACTTTAAATAAAGTATTACATAAGATTGGTGTTTCCCGGTTGTATGTCCGGTTAAACAAACGACTGATTGACTATGTGTCTGGGAACTGTTTTGATATAATATGGGTGTTCAAAGGCATGGAATTATTTCCTGACACAATTGACCGGTTAAAACAATTGGGGAGTAAGCTGGTAAATTACAATCCGGACCATCCGTTTATGTTTGCTGGTAAAGGAAGTGGGAACAAAAATGTTATTAATGCTATTGGAAGATATGATATGCATTTTTGTTATCATTTGGGAATTAAAAATAAAATCGAAAAAGATTATAATGTTCCTTGTCATTACCTGCCATTTGGTTATGAGCCTGTTCCTTTAAAATTGCCTAAAGAAGATGAGGAATTATTAAAAGCATGTTTTATTGGTAACCCAGATAAGATTCGGATAAATCTATTGCAAAACTTAATCGATCAGGGAGTTCAAATAGATGTTTATGGCAATCAGTGGAAAAAAAACTTAAAACCGTCAACATCAACAAGGATTTACCCGGCGATATATGGGAATGGCTTTAGTGAAGTCTCACCTTTGTACAGGGTACAGATTAATATTTTTCGTAAACATAATGAAGGATCACACAACATGCGAACATTTGAAATGCCCGGTTTAGGTTGTATAATGTTGGCGCCAAATAGCCCTGAACATGAAAATTTTTTCAATACAAATGAAGCTCTTTTTTATACTTCGGTTGCTGATATGAAAGATAAATTGGCTTTGCTTCTTGAAATGTCTTATGAAAATGCGAGAAAGATTAGACTAAATGCCTATGAAAGATCAGAAAAAAGTCGTTACAGTTATTTCAATCGGGCAATGATGGTAATATCTGTACTTCAGGCTTTGATTAAAGATGATTAGATGGTTTGCCCATTATGTATCATTATATCGCAATTCAGCGCATTCTCGGCAATTATATTAATTTGTACATGATCAATAAAGAATCTACCATAATCATAGCCATTTATAATGACCCCGAGGGTTATCCTCCAACCCTTAATATGGCCATTTCTTTTGCCAGTCGTGTAAAACAAGTCATTTTAATAGGCAGGCATCTTAAATCTTCATTCTTTGAATATCCTGAAAATATTAAGGTGTTGAGATTGCACCCTGAGATCTATCAGGATGATCTGAATATAATATCAAAGTGGCAGAAAATAGTCTATTTCAGACAATTTGTGGATTTATTAAAAAAGGAGATCATTGATAATGAACCATTGTATGTAATCTGTCACGATATGTTGGCAGCGTTTGCCTATTGGATTATTGAGAAAACGTTAAATAAAGAGGTAAAACCTTTATTTTGGTATCATAACCATGATGTCATTCATAAAAACACCATGCCATCATTTTCGGTACTTTGGTTGGCTAATAAATTTGAAAAATACTTTTTTAATAAAATTCATATTTTTTCCTTACCTGTCGAAGAGCGAAAAATGTATTTTCCATTAAAAAATTATAAGGGTAAAATATTTGTCATACCAAATTATCCAATGGTAAAAAATACTTTACAGATAAGGCAGATAAAAAAATTACCCAAAGATGTGAATGCTGTAAAATTGATATTTCAGGGGGCTGTCGGAAAAAGTCATGCATTTTCTGAAATTATCAATGTACTCGGGAAAAAATTGGATGGAATGCCAATAGAATTAACTCTCGTCGGTCCGATAGATAAAGAATTAAAAAATCAGTTGCAATCAAAGGCCAAACAATTAGGAGTTAATAAATATTTAAAGATTTTAAAAGCCGTACCCTACACTCAACTTTTTGAAATAACACAATCGCATCATATTGGTTTAGCCATTCTTATTCCAGGCGAACGGGCTATTTATAAATATGGGGCAACATCTTCCAATAAAATTTATGAATATGCTGCTGCCGGGTTACCGGTTGTTTTATATGATGCAAAGCATTACAAAAAATATCTTGAAAAGTATGAATGGACGACATTTGTCACTTTAGCTCAAGATTCAATCTTAGCTGGAATAAAAGCGTTACTGGTTGACTACAATTCCAAAAGTCAAAAGGCTATTGAGGACTTTAATCAAAAATTAAATTACCAGAGTAATTTCGATTTACTGTGGGACAAGTTGAATTTGTTGGAGGATAAGAATGGGTTTAAGAAATAAAATAAGATCATTTTTTTTACATAATCTTGATAAAAATGTTTATAAAAAATTGGCAGAAAGATATAATGATTTTACAGCTAATTATAAGGAATTTAAATACCGGAAGACATTTGATCAGGATATTGTAAATTGTAACTATCCATTGGTTTACATATCTCAACCTCCCCGATGTGGGGGAACTATTACCAGAAACCTATTTGATGGGCATCCATTATTTTATGTTTTCCCTTATGAGTTAAGCTGGGAGAAAAATGGATATCATTGGGAAGAAACGCTTGGTATAAATAAAAGCACTTTACATGTATTAAAAGATAAGTGGATTTCTCATGCTATAAATCATGGTTTTGATAAGCAAATACCCTTTTACTTCAACAGGGATACTCAGCGAAGAATATTTCTTAACCAGCAATCTAATTCGTCACGCGAAGTTCTTGGAGCCTATTTCACAAGTTTTTTTAACGCGTGGATAAATTACCAAAACCTGCGTGGAGATAAAAAATATTGTATTGCGTTTTGTCCATGGACTATCATAGATAAAGATTCAGTTGATCGCTTTTTTAACATATATCCTGATGGATACAGGATTCATATCATACGGAACCCCCTGGCCTGGTGGGCCTCAGAAAAATCTTATGAAAAAAACAGTGTAAAAGACATTAACGATTATCTTGAATCTCATTGGATTTTCTCAACAAATATGGCTTTATACCTTTATAAAAATTATCCGGGAAAGTACATCCTGGTTGACTATGATCAGCTTATTAAACATACACAGAATAGCATGGGGCAGATATGTCATGCCTTGAACGTGCCTTTTGATAGTGCACTTTTGGTTCCGACTTTAAATAATACCCAAAGGGCATCAAATACAAGCCATGGAAAACAAAAGACTTCTATTGATACTTCATCTCTTGATAAATGGCAGGATTTATTAGACAAATCAGAGGTAGAAATCATAAAAAGAAAAGCATTGGATTTGTACAAAAGGGCGCTTGAGCATGTTGTCAACAAATAGGTATATTATTTCATTCAATTTAAATATGCTGAATGCCAATACAATGTGGACAGTAATTTCAATAGTATAATAATAAATTACCGGTGTCCGACTAATTCTCCCTTGGAGAAGGGGGATAGAGGGGTTGATACAGATAGTCAATGCGTTACGTTGTATTCTGATAGAATAATAGATAAGGGATTGATTTTTAAATTCAAGTAAAAAAGTCTTTTTAGTGCCTGATGGCTGTATTCTCTTATGATTTCAATTTTTCTCTAACACTAGTAAAAATAATTAAACAACAAAATAATTTCAAATAGGCAATCGGGTTTAAAGTAAATAACTCAAGTTTCGCAGTTAAATAACTGCTTGAAAATCAGAGAATAAGATAAAGAAAAAGCAACATGAAAATTTGGTTAAAAGACTGTTTTTCAGTAATTTAACATAGTTTCCAAACACAAATAATCATGTTGCAACATAAAG
>JAJRQT010000181.1 GCA_024280115.1 Bacteroidota bacterium
AATTCGTCAATAGATTTACCTTCATCATCTGTGCCGGCGACGGCATTGTTCAGGTTTGTGACATAAGCGTTGTGATGCTTTCCATGATGAATTTCCATGGTAAGCGTGTCAATGTGCGGTTCCAATGCGTTGGTTGCATATGGTAATGCGGGAAGTTCGAAAGCCATAGTTTAGTTAATTTTTAAGTGATACAATAATTTATAAGTTATTTTAAATTTGTTTAATTCTATATGATCTTGTCAATTTAGTCCTCTCTTAATTCTTTAAAGAAATCTTCCAATAATTGCCGGCATTCATTTGCCATAATTCCTGTGTTTATTTTTGTCTTTGGATGTAAAATATTTTTTCCAATCAAAGAATAACCTCTTTTTTCATCTGATGCACCGTAATAGACCGTCTCAATCTGCGCCCAGTTTAATGCTCCGGCACACATCACACACGGTTCCAGAGTTACATACATCGTACAATCTTCAAGGTATTTATTTCCAAGAAATTCGGTAGCCGAAGTAATCGCAAGGATTTCGGCGTGAGCTGTTGGGTCATTCAACATTTCCACCTGATTATGCGCCCTCGCAATTATGCGACTGTTGGCAACCACCACAGCGCCAACAGGAACTTCACCTTTTTCATAGGCAAGTTCCGCCTGCCTGAAAGCTTCTTTCATATACCTTTCAGGAGAATAAACTGATAAGGTCATTAAAGTGTTTTACTAATTTTTACAGATTCTAAAATTTCTTTCGCTATGGGCGCCCATTTATCCTTTTGGTTTGCCGGACAAGAGAAGTTAAATAAGACAGTTTTGCTTTTCACAATGGTATATTGAATCCTGACAAATTTATTTATAGGCCTTTGGCTGATGGTTGTTCCGTCATTGTCTCGAACAGAAGAAACAAATTCGAAAACGGCATAATCTTTTCCATTGATTTCTTCGATATCTTCTTTTATAAATTGAACTTCATCATATAAACCCATGATGGTGGATTTGTAAAAGCTTTTCATAATCTCGATATCTTCAGCATTCCAGCGCGAATGAGCCACATTTACACCCAAATCGACAGATCTTGTAAAATCTGTATATACGGCAACCGGAGCTTTATCACTGTCATACCGGCTGAGCAAATCTGCCTGGCTCATAAGGGTAAAACCCTCTGGCAACAACAGTGATACTGCCTTATTAACTTTAGTTTTTACATATTTTACTTTTTGAAAAGAAGTGAAAAGGATAGTTGATAAAAACAGGATCAAAAAGGGTTTCATATTTTATTTATATTCAATGATGGTTTTTTCAATAATATCACAACACTCGTGAATTTGCTGTTCGTTTATTACTAATGGAGGAGCAAAGCGAATTATATTTCCATGAGTAGGTTTAGCAAGCAGACCATTATCCTTCAACTTCAGGCAAATATCCCATGCCACTTCACTATCTTCAGACTTGTTAATGACGATTGCATTTAATAATCCTTTTCCTCTAACAAGGCTCACCAGATCACATTTTTTTACCAACTGATTCATGCGCGACCGGAAAATATTCCCTAACCCGAATGCATTTTCAATCAGATTTTCATTCTTGATCACTTCAAGTGCGGCCATGGCAACTGCGCAAGCCAGGGGGTTTCCACCATAAGTAGAACCGTGTTCGCCTGGCTTTATTGTCAACATGATTTCATCTCTGCACAAAACTGCTGAAACAGGCAATACTCCACCTGATAGAGCTTTACCCAAAATTAAAATATCGGGTTTAAAGTCTTCATAGTCGCATGCCAAAAGCATACCGGTCCTCGCTATTCCTGTCTGGACCTCATCAGCAATAAATAAAACATTATTTTTTCTACACAAATCATAAGCATTTTTCATGTAGCCATCATCCGGAACCACCACCCCTGCTTCTCCCTGAATTGGTTCTACCATAAATCCTGCTACATCCGGATCGCTTAGTGCTCGTTCCAATGCTTTTAAATCATTATAGGGGACCAGTTCAAATCCTGGCATATAAGGTCCGAAGCCAACTCTGCTTGTTGGATCGGTGGAAGAAGAAATAGCTGCCAGTGTCCTTCCCCAAAAGTTGCCTTCAGCAAATATAATCTTAGCCCGGTTGTCCGGAATCCCTTTAATATCATATCCCCACCTTCTGCAAAGCTTGACTGCGGTTTCCCCTCCTTCAACGCCAGTATTCATGGGCAGCACACGGTCATATCCAAAGAATTCAGTGATAAATTTTTCGTATTGACCAAGTATATCATTGTGGAATGCCCTGGAAGTAAGTGTTAGATTTGCCGCCTGATTATTTAACGCTTTGAGGATTTTCGGATGACAATGTCCTTGATTTACTGCGCTATAGGCGGACAAGAAATCATAATATTTATTTCCTTCTATATCATATAAATAAACACCTTTACCTTTGCTGAGTACTACTGGTAGTGGATGATAATTCTTTGCCCCGAATTTACTTTCAAGAGCGATGGCCTCTGAGCTGGATTTTATATTTATCATTGTGAGGTTTCATTTTAGGGTCATGAACAACTTCCCTTTCAAAGGTATTTCAAATTCAACAACGAACAAAACAGGTCGAATGAAATTACGGCACACTGATATTTTAATTTTATCATTAATTCCTAATTTATTTATTGCAGGGCCATGGGATACTTTCTTGCTTTAAATTCAAACCCCATGGCCATTTTTTAAACTTTTGGCATGCATCTTCATTTTGTAAAATATTTACCCTATTTTTGCACTCCTTTTTACATTGGACGTGTTCCAAAATTAAAAAACAAAAAAAAAGTAAATGGCAGTAAAAATTAGATTAGCGCGTCGAGGACGCAAAAAATTGGCAATGTACGACGTGATCGTAGCAGATGCCAGATCACCACGAGATGGTAGAATTATTGAAAAATTGGGTACTTACAACCCTCTTACAAATCCGGCAACCATTGTGCTCAATGAAGATAAAGCACTTGATTGGTTGTTAAAAGGTGCTCAACCTACGAATACCGCAAGAAAAATTCTTTCTCATAAAGGAGTCATGCTAAAAAAGCACTTGCAGGTGGGTGTCTTGAAGGAGGCTATTACCCAGGAGCAAGCGGATAAGAAATTCGCTGATTGGCTGAATACCAAGGAAGCTGAGATTTCAGGCAATATTGATTCTATTGCTAAGAAAAAGGCTGATGAAGCTAAAGCAAGATTAGAAGCTGAGCAAAAAGTCAATGAAGCTAAAGCTGAAGCATTGAAGAAGAAATTAGCTGCTTTGGTAGAGGAAGAAGCTGAAACTATTGAAGAACCTTCAGCTGAAGCACCAGTTGAAAAATCTCCGGTGGCTGAGCCAAAAGCTGAAGAGGCTAAGGTTGAAAAAGCTGAGCAAGAGGTCGTTGCCAAGGAAGTAAAAGCCGAGAAAAAAGTTGAAGAAGCAAAGACTGAAACCGCAGAGCCGGTAGCTGAAAAAGTAGATTCTCCTGTAGAAAAGGCTAAAGAAGTTGTGGAAACTCCGGAAGCTGAATCAAAGGTGGAGGTGGTTGAAGAACCGGTAGCAGAAAAGGTGGAGGAATCTCCAGTTGAGGAAGTGAAAACTGAGGAAACTCCTGCTGAAGAAGTAAAAGCTGAAGCTAAAGCCGAGGAAACAAAAACCGAAACAGTTGATGAACCGGTTGTTGAAAAAGAAGAGGTTCCTGAAGCAAAAGCTGAAGAAGTAAAGGAAGCTCCAGTCGCTGAATCAAAGGCTGAGGAAACCTCAACTGAAGAAGTGAAAATTGAGGAAAAAGCCGAAGCTACTGAAGAACCAGCAGCTGAAAAGGAAGAAGCTTCTGATGAAGGAAAAAGGAAGAAGAGAAAAAATAATCTTTCTTTCCCATGCAGCTTGACGATTACTTTGAAATAGGTTATTTACTCAAGCCTCATGGTCTTATAGGATTTATCAATTTTCAACTGGATGTTGATGATCCAAAAAAGTATAAAGGAATGGAATCAGTAATTGTCAAAATGGGCAATAATCTGGTTCCATTTTTAATTTCCGCTTTAAAAATCAATGGCACAAAAGGCATTCTACATTTAGAGGGAATCAATTCTGTAGAAGACGCCGAAGAATTAAAATCATGTTCATTATTGCTTCCTTTGGAGCTGCTACCGAAACTCAGTGAAAATCAGTTTTATTACCATGAAGTGATCGGTTATAATATTGTTGATAAAGAAAACGGAACACTCGGAGTCATTGAAAATGTATTTACCGGTGGAAACCAGGATCTGATTTCAATGAAATATAAGGAAAAAGAAGTGCTGATTCCTGTAACTGACGAAGTTGTAAAGAGTGCCGATCATGAGAAAAAGGTAGTTCATGTAAATATTCCTGAAGGATTGCTGGAAATATATCTCAACGAATGATATGCGAATCGACATCATAACATGTTTACCTGATCTGCTCGAAAGCCCCTTCAATCATTCGATATTAAAAAGAGCACAGGAAAAAAAAATAATAGAGATCCATATCCACGATATACGTGATTATTCCACGAGCAAACAAAGACAGGTGGATGACTATCAGTATGGTGGTGGAGCAGGAATGGTGTTGATGATAGAACCAATTGACCGGTGCATCACAAAACTTAAGTCAGAAAGGATATATGACGAAATCATATATCTCAGCCCGGACGGAGCATTACTCACCCAAAATATAGCCAATCAATTCTCGCTTAAAAAAAATCTGATCATGCTGTGTGGTCATTATAAGGGAGTTGACGAACGCGTGCGCAAGCATATAATTACTAAAGAGATAAGTATTGGGGATTATGTGCTGTCGGGCGGAGAGTTAGGTGCAGTAGTACTTTCTGACGCAATTATCAGGTTGATTCCCGGAGTACTTTCAGATGAGACGTCCGCGTTGAGCGATTCCTACCAGGATAACTTAATTGCTCCCCCTGTTTATACAAGACCTGCCGATTATAAAGGACAAAAAGTTCCTGAAATTTTACTTTCAGGACATGCTGCTAAAATCGAAGAATGGAGGCATACCCAATCCCTTAAAAGAACGAAAGAACGCAGGCCGGGACTTATTGATGATTAGGAATAATTTCTCATTATTTTTCATTGGGGTCCAAGGAAAGTTATATTCACAGGAGAAAGACGTTTTTGAGGAGTAAATGTACTTTTAAACAAGACCTCAATAAAAACCCCCACTTTGGAAGTAGTATTGAAATTAATCATAACTCATTGGTATTCACTATCAATCCCCCTTCTCCAAGGGGGATTTAGTCGGACGCCAGAAATTATTTTTAAGCACTACTTTTGAATGCGTGTTTCCAAGTGGCATTAATTCTAATTGCAGTTGGTCACTCCATCTCTTAGCGTATGTCGCGTAAGCAAACTTCCCATCTCCCCTAATTCGCGGAGTTATTAACCCGGCGATATTTTAATGGGAAACGTATAATTTTTATCTGATTCAAATTCTCCTTCTTGGAGGGGTTAGGGGTGGGTTTTTAGAAAATTGAGCATTCAAAAATCATAAACTTCATCTGCCATCTTAATAAGATCTAAATCAATTGCTGATGGCACAGGATTTGATGTATAATCCTGTTATTACGGAGTTTTACCTACGACAATTACTAATGAAAAATATTGTTGTTTCTTTCATCATAATGTTGATTGTAATTTCTGGTTGTGCGAGGTTAGATATCAGTGGAATACAAAACCTCGATAGAGAGAAATTTAATCCCTTACATCTTTTTCCGGTAACAGAACCAAATGGTCTTAGAATTGATATCATCAGGAATACTACACGTACCAATAAAAGTGATTCCACTATTACGACGAGTTTAATGCCTTATCATCCATTGGGCTTCAGTTTAGGGAATGGCCTTTTTTATGATTTATATGGGAACTTAAGTTTAAGGATTGATTACCTGCTAAATTTTTCTTCTGAAGCTTCATTTATAGTTGAAAAGAGTAGTAGGTACAGGAAAAGCAGTGAGAATTTTACTTATTCATTTGTCAACGACTCAGCCAGTTTTAAATATCGAAACCGAAAGAAAATTTACCAAAAATACCATATAATAGAAAAAGGTGATAGTACCTTCTATTTGCGTAAGAATAAATTAAGGTATTCAATCATAAAATCTGATACCTCATTAACCTATAAATGGAAAAAGCGAAAAGGGCTCACGATATATCAACTCAATCATGATAGGTATCGTCTAAACAGAAGAAAAAGAGATATTTTTCAAAAAGATGGGGATGACATATTTCTTGGACGTTCTTATTTGCTTCGACGGACTTCCGATGGTAAAATAGTAAATGTTTATAAGATAGGCCGGAGCAAAAACAGGCTCTTATACACTTTGGTGAAGGGCGACAATAAATTGTATATATACGATAAAATGAACAGAGGCATCAAAATTGAGTATGTTGGCAAAACCATTGAAATTTCGAAAGAAAAAAAAGTATTGACCAAATACAAATTGAAAGAAAAATCTGAAAACTATTGATCCCGCCCTGATACGTCTGAAATAGCCCCATGTCAACAGAATATTTTACCCGGATCTTTCTATTAAAATCCAAAAATGATCTCAGCTGTAAAAATCAATGTGGATAGAAAACTCGTGAATTGCATTTAAAGTAATTTATTGGATACTAAAATGTAAGGATCATTAACAACGCACGACTATTAAGGTAATAAAAACAAAGTAAAGGGCATCTCTCAAAACATAAAGTTTAATATATGGAATGGTATATCCCAATAACAATTTTGCCCGGCATTGGACTGATAATATTATCTACTTCGAACATACTGATAGCGCTGAATGATGAGATCAGTGAACTGAATAAGGAAAAAGAAAAGTATCAGTCCATTATCATAAAGAAATTAAATCAGCTAAAGGAATTGAATTATGCATTGATAGGTCAATATATTTCAGCTTTTACCCTGGTGATTGGGGGAATATTGGGGAAAGTTTCCCAAAGCGAAAATCTTACAATATATATGGTTGTGACCGGGGTAATTTTCCTTACAATATCCATTATCCTGCTGATTCACTATTCTTTTAAGTCATTAATAATCAGGCAGGAACACTTAAAATTATAGAGTTAACCATAAGGAATAGGATCAAAAAAAAATCTAATAAATAAATCAATGTCGTTTAGTCAAGAAATTTGATTGCATTACCTCTCCCTTCACCCTCTCCAGAGAGGGATAATAGGAGCTTAACTAATCGACATTGATATACAATGTATAATAAATTGATTATGGCAACTGAAGTAACTACAGAACTATTTAAAAATAAAGTATTGGAAGATGATAAGCCTGCTGTTGTTGAAGTTTATACAGAAAGCTGTCCAAACTGTCGAGTATTGAATCCGATTTTTGACCAAGCATCAACTGATAATAGTGATCGCTATAACTTCTTCAGACTAAACGCTAGGGTAAATATGGATATAGCAAAACAGTATAAAGTTCTCGGAGTTCCCACATTGCTGTTTTTTAGTCATGGGAAATTGGTAGATAGGAAAACAGGTGTAATTAATCAACAGAAAATAGAAAAAAGACTCTTGCCATTGTTGGACTATTCCAATGAAATTGCTATAAAAAAAGAGATAAAGGGCTTTTTTAAATTACCATGGAAATAATATGATGAAACCGACATGCCAATCTGCCGCAAACAGGCATGAGGGCAATGATTATATGCCAGAGTAAATGGCAAACTTTAAAAATATAAACAGATGAAAATAAGAGAAAAATTTATCGTTTTGACTTTTCTGATTTTTGGAGGAATAGTCAGCATTTACGCTTTTTGGCCACCAATTCTATGGACATTAATCTTTTTCGCTCCGGTTATTTTGATAGGCTACCTGGATATCCTGCAAACCAAACAGACTATAAAACGGAATTTTCCCGTAATAGGTCATTTCCGGTATCTTTTGGAAACCTTCCGCCCGGAGATTATGCAATATTTTGTGGAGACAGATACTGAGGGAAGGCCAATCAGCAGGATGTTTCGATCATTGGTTTACCAACGGGCAAAAAAAGTGAACGACACTACTCCATTTGGGACACAAATGGACGTGTACAGGAGCGGATATGAATATATGACACATTCTATTTATGCTAAAAAATTCACTGAAGTAGAGGCGTCCCCAAGGGTCATAGTTGGAGGGCCGGACTGTGAGCAACCTTATTCTGCAAGTATATTAAATATCTCTGCAATGAGTTTTGGAGCACTGAGTAAAAATGCCGTATTGGCTATGAACGGTGGAGCTAAAATGGGTGGTTTTGCCCATAATACCGGTGAAGGGGGTATTAGTCCCTACCATATAAAACCTGGAGGAGATTTAATATGGCAGATTGGTACAGCTTATTTTGGCTGCAGAAAAAAGGACGGAAGTTTTTGTCCTGACACATTTCAGAATAACGCTTCGAATGAACAAGTGAAAATGATTGAAATAAAAATTTCTCAGGGGGCAAAACCAGGCCATGGAGGCATATTGCCGGCGAGTAAAAACACACCGGAAATAGCAGCCATCCGTGATGTTGAAGCACACACCAGCGTTCATTCTCCTCCGGGGCATACTGCTTTTAAAGACGCCGAAGGATTGGTGTATTTTATCAAACAATTACGTGAATTGAGTGGAGGGAAGCCTATTGGATTTAAACTATGCATCGGTATAAAACAAGAATTTAAAGATATGTGTAAAGCCATGGTTTCTACAGGAATATCACCGGATTTTATCACTATAGATGGTGGGGAAGGAGGGACAGGCGCGGCGCCGGTTGAATTTTCCAATTCTTTGGGAATGCCGTTACGGGAGGGTCTGGCTTTTGTCTATGATACATTAGTTGAGTATGATCTAAAGGAGGATATTAAACTGATCGCCTCTGGTAAAATTCTAACAGGTTTTCACATGGCAAGAGCCATAGCAATAGGAGCGGACATGTGTTACAGCGCAAGGGCAATGATGATGGCCGTTGGATGTATTCAAGCGTTACAGTGTAATACCAATACCTGTCCGGTTGGTGTGGCAACGCAAAATAAAAGTTTAATGAGAGGATTGGTTGTCGATGACAAAGCTCAAAGAGTAGCTAATTTTCATGAAGAAACTGTAAAAAGTTTTATGGAGTTAATAGCAGCAGCCGGTATCTGCAAGCCAGAGGATTTAAACAGGAATCATATTTATAGAAGGGTCAACATGAATTCCATATTGAGTTATGCCGAAATATATTCCCAAGCAGAAACTGTCACGCAAATGTGAAGCTATGTCGATGGTTGAGCTCTCTTAGAAGATTGGCAATCAAGCCCACAATTCGATAATGATATAAATATGAAATACTTTACAATATTTTTTCTTCTCTATACAACAAGTGTATTCTCGCAGGTAAATTCATCTTCTGAAAAGGAACTTCTTATTGATGACCTGTTGGATTCTCTATGGGTAAATCCTACCAGTTTTTTTAACAGCAATGAGACTAATTGGCGCCTGCTATGTAGCAATTTACATCAGGTTGACAGGAAGAAACTAAATCAGGTTAGGGTATCAATTTATGCCGGGAATCAAGCCATGGTTGAGAATGAATCTACCTCATCAGAAGGGATTCTTGGTTCTTTGAATAGTAATTCCCATAAAAAAAAATTAAAGAAATTTCGTAAAAAAATAGAAGGCGATTTTACAAATAAAGATCTTTTTCCCAATAATAAAATTGTGCTGGTAGAAGGTGATTCCTGGCTTGAGTACCCGCTGTTTTTACACGACATTACGGATAATCTGATGGAGCAGGACAACCTCGCTGTGTATAGCATAGCATCTGGCGGAGACTGGGCCGCCAATATGATTTCCGGTGGAGAATATCTGAGCGATTATTTAAAGTTTAAACCAAATGTATTTATTATTAGTGGTGGTGGAAACGATTTATTGGATGAAGAAAGGTTATTAAATTTAATCTCAAAAGAGCCTATCGATGAGGATGCTCCATTTTTGAAAGATTACAGGGAGTATGTTGTTTTGAGGCAAAACAATAAACCTGTTCCAATGTGTAACGCCAGTTATTGCCCTATAGAATATCATACCTTTCAAGATTCCCTGGCAACCTTTACTTCAAATATTGATGGAAAAAATCTTGAAAAAATTGTAAATGGCAGGAGATACATCAATAAAAATTTTTACAGGTTTCTCGTTACGTTCAAACTTGAATATAAGATACTCTTTGAATCACTGCGGAAAATCGATTCAGTTCATTTTGATTCCCTGAAGATTATAACCCAGGGCCACGACTATGCCATACCCAACTCGGGAAAGAAATTTGGTGTCCGGTTGCTTTTAGAAAATGGAAAATGGTTGAAAAAGCCTTTTGAAAATGAAGGAATTACCGACCAGTACACTCAGGAATCAATTGTAATGGCTCTGATATTTGATTTCAATGAAATGCTGATCGAATTAGGGAAGGAATATCATAACATTTCACATGTGGACGTCAGAGGGTTCACCAGTTTTCTTGAGCAATATAATCACAAAAAAACCGGGACTTATTGGTATAATGAACTTCATCCATCTAATCCTGTATTTGCGGAGATATCAAAAACTTATGTTGCAATTATCAATAATAATATATCAAAAGAGCGCCGGGTTGTCAGCGTTATTCAATATTTCAAAGAGCATGAAGAGTGATGAAAAAAAGTTAGAAGCGAAATTGTCCTAAAATTTACAAAGACACCCATATTCCATATTTATCCACCTCAGTGGATCTTGCACCGGTTTTTAACCTTCCGAAATTTACGTAATTAAATATTTGTCAAATCTTGTGCACAGAGATCTATAGGGCTATTTTTACAATGGAAGTAAAAATCGAGATAAATAAAACCATTATTTCAATCATGATTTTTTCGGATCACAATAAATATCTTTTAGAAAATGAGAAGGAAAAGAAAGCCTCACCTGAAGAAAAAAAACAGTGATAAAGAGATGGTGAATACCACAAATAAGGAGCTTAAAAATTCTTTTAAGGATTCTAAGGTAGTTTTAAAAAGTCATCAAAATCCCAGGAAATATTCTCAAATATTTCACGAATTCATGGAACAAGCAATCAATGAGGTTATACATGATGAAGAGTTATTGAAGAAGACATTGGATCTGGGACAAATTGTTTGGAATACTGCCATAGCAGAGGCTTTCCCCGAGCACCAAAATAGTAAGACTATAAATGTTTTAGCGCCTCTTCTTAAATTAGCTGGCTATGATCAGGAGTTTATATCAGAATTTCTCAAACGAAAGAGAAAATTGTTTGGCGGGGATAATTTTTTTATAGTAAAACAAACGATGCTTTTAGATCCTGATGGAAGATTATCAATTAGTGTATCTGTTTTACCAGTTGAAGATTGAAGTGATTAATGAATGACGTAAAGTTTATACATTATATTTTTCATAAAAAGAAGTGAAACTAAAACTGTACTGTGATGAAATGTATAGCGTCACACACGCCTATTTTGTCCAGATAAATAATTCAACTCAAAGAATGAAATATTCATGATTTATTCCGGATACCTTGTATTGAACAAGAGAGCAAGTTGAGTTATCAATAAATGAATCATTAATAATGAAGTATATTTGATGGAACTGAAGGTATCACACATTATAGAAAACTGCTACAACCCCTGATATTGGAGTATTTAAAAAGTAAAATGAAGTTATTATTCCCGATGGTGAACTATTATTTAAACAAAAGGGCGCCAGTATTTCTGATCATTTTCACTGCGCTTGCAACAGCAGCTATCGGTCAATCGTATCCGTCCTTCGGACCAGAAAGACAAGTGACAATCAGCGGGTTGACATTTGACGCTATGGAACCTTTTATTTCACCGGATGGGAAATACCTTTTTTTTAATAATCTGAATGATGGTATCAATACAAAACTATTTTATACCACAATGGTCAATGATTCTACTTTCAACTTTGTGGGAGAATTGAACGGGCCAAATCAAACATCGCCTCCACATCTTGATGCTGTTGCTGACATGGATTCTTTGAATAATTTTTATTGGACCTCCACAAGGGGATATCCGGCTGATTTTGATAATCTATTTCATGGAATATTCAATGAAGGAAATGTGACGAACATAGGAAGAGTGCATGGAGATTTTTATATTTATTCTCCTGGTTGGCTTATTATGGATCACGGTATCAGTTACGACGGACAAGAGTTGTATTACAATAATGCACGATTTGATGGTGTTTGTAAGGGACCTTGCGAAACACTGTTGGGGATTGCTCAAAAAGTGAATGACTCGACTTTTAATAAGTTATCTAATTCCGATGAAATATTGCAAAATATCAACGATAATAGTTACATCTATTACGCGCCCTGTATTTCGTCGGATAATTTGGAGCTTTATTATACAAGATATCTGAAAGGGGAAGTTACGGTTAATACCGTCTTTGAAGTTTGTGTTGCGGTTCGTGAAACTCCCACAGGCACTTTCTCTCCCCCGATTGTGCTGTTTTCAGAGCTCATAGGCAACATTGTTGAAGCACCGACAATTACTGCAGATAAGCAAATAATGTATTATCATAAAAAGATTGGAGGGGTTCATAAGATTATGATGAGGTACAGACATTCTATAACCGGTTTAGCAGAACCGGTTAAGCGCCTGTCAAATCTTGAAATAATCCCAAATCCAATGATTATGAACTCAATTATAAAATTTGAAAATACCATACAAGAACCATATCAAATTACTATATTGGATAACTCCGGCAGGCTTGTAAGGACCTATAGTAATATATTGACCAACCAGGTTGAGATTAATAAGGGAAACCTTAAAGCCGGTATGTACATTGTTCATATTAGCGCCGAAAGTACAGTGATTGCGACGGGTAAATTAATCATTGAATAATGCGCCTCCGTAATCAGCGTATGTGCGTGAGATTATATTATTATTGAATTGACATAAAAAATTATGAAAAAAGCATTAACGTATATCCCACCAGTTATCTTAGCAACATTTGGCTTGCTGACATTATTTTTGAGTAGCTCAATTATATTTGATTGGTTTGGAATCAGGGCGAAAGAAGGCAACTATGTACTATTTGTGGTTTGGACAAATTTTATATGTAGCTTACTCTATCTATCATCTGTTTATGGGTTTCTTAAACATAAGAAATGGACGATTAAGCCTTTAGTCGCTTCTGTTTTGATCCTTATTTTTGCGCTGATTGGATTATTTTTTCACATTAAGTCCGGAGGATTATACGAAACTAAAACCATCGGGGCAGTATTTTTTAGAATAGCCGTAACTCTTGTTTTTGTTTTAATTGCCTATAAGAAAAATTTAATTCAAAAGGCAAAAAGTTAATTTTAAAATGTAAAATTCCCATGGGCTTGAATATCTTTGCGGGATATATTTTAAAATAATATCGTGACCTGCAAGAGATTTTTTTTATTGATATTTTATTTTTCCACAGCCAATACTTCCTGGGCAACAGACGATGATGTCGATACCCTTTCTACAATTCACCTGAATAATCCCGTGATTATTTCTGCTCAGCGTTATGAGACAGATGCCTTTGAGCGGCCGGAGTCTGTAGCATATTTGGGTAAAAAACAGCTTAGTCGTTTGTCTCCAATGTCTATGCCGGAGGCACTTTTATATGTCCCGGGGGTATGGATGCAGAAAACGAATCATGGAGGAGGATCAGCTTTTGTGCGAGGACTGACTGGGTACCAAACACTTATGATGGTGGATGGAATCAGAATGAATAATTCCACATATCGTTCAGGCCCAAATCAATATTTGAATACAATTGATCCGCTGATGATTTCAAACATTGAAGTATTGCGTGGAGGAGGTTCTGTACAATACGGGTCGGATGCTATCGGAGGAACGATTCATTTGCTTTCCAACGATCCTTTATTTTCTAATGAAGGATTAAAAGTAGGTGGCAGTTTGTATGGTAAATACTGGTCATCTGACATGGAGAAAACGAGTAGAGCGCAGATCAATATAGGATCGAATAGATTCGCATTTGTTGGTGGGGTCACCTATAAAAATCTTGGTGACATAAAAGCAGGGGGTGACCTGGGAACATTATCCCCAACAGGTTATGATGAATATTCCATGGATTTTAAAGGTATTTATCGATTTAAAAACAAGCATCAATTGACTGCGGCCTATCAACGCCTGAAACAGATGGATGTACCGCTTTACCATAAAATTGCCCCGGGAGATTATCAGGTTTATCAATTCAATCCGCAGCAAAGAGATCTGGCCTACCTGAGGTTTGAATCATTTTACAAGAACCGGCTTTTTTCTGAAATCCGATATACGCTTTCTTTTCAAAATTCACTGGAGGTTAGACAAAAACAGAAAACCGGCTCCGTGGAATTTGTGCAGGAGGAAGACGATGTAAATACCATTGGTGCGAATATTGAAGTCATTTCCAACATCAATGAGGAGTGGAAAGCTTCCACAGGTATAGAGTTTTATCATGATAATGTAGGCAGTAAAGCTGAATTAACGAATTTAGAAACAGGAGAATATTCTCAATTAAGAGGTTTATATCCGGATGGTTCGACTTACGATAATTTTGCAATTTACAGTTTGCATAATTATAAATTGAATCGATGGAATTTCTCTGCAGGGCTGAGATATAATTTTATCCAGCTACATTTAGAGGATACCACATTTGGAAATACAACGATCACGCCAGATGCTTTGGTGGGTAATATGGGAGTTGTCTATAAAATAAATGAAAACCACCATTTGACCACAAATATTAATTCCGCGTTCAGGGCGCCCAACATCAATGATGTTTCCAGTTTTGGCATTGCAGATTTCCGTTATGAAGTACCAGCCTATGACTTAAAACCCGAAACATCACTAAATAAAGAAATAGGATATAAGTTCAGGTATGATGGTTTTTCGGGGGCAATAAATGTTTTTCACAATAAACTGAATGATCTTATTGCAAATGTTCCGGGTGAGTATAATGGTCAGGATTCCTTGGATGGCTACAAAGTTTATAAGCGAGAAAATATCAATGAAGCTGAGATATACGGCGGAGAAATAGAACTTGAAGCAAAACTGACAAACTCAATCATCGGATATGGAAATATCTCATATACACATGGCCAGAATATCAGCAAGAATGAGCCAATGAGACGTATTCCTCCCATGAATGGAAAGGTCGGCTTACGGGGTGATTTTATTCAACATGTTTCATTTATTGCAGAATGGGTATTTGCTGCTGATCAGGACAGGTTGTCATCTGGAGATATGGCTGATGACCGCATTGCAGAGGGGGGCACCCCAGGCTGGAATATTTTTAATATTTATGCCGGTTACGATCATCGTTATTTTTCTGTAAATGCCAGCCTGCAAAATTTATTTGATGAGGCATACAGGATTCACGGATCGGGAATAGATGGAATTGGAAGAAGTTTTTGGATATCCTTAAAAATCAATATTAATCCATAAATCATGAATCCATATACTCAAGGTGTTATTGAGGTGTTTAGTAGCCATGCTAATCCTGATACAGCAGCACCTATGGCAAAATACATGAAAAACAAGTTTGAGTACTTCGGGATTAAATCTCCTTTACGGAAGGAGATTTCAAAACCATTTTTAGAAAGAATACATTTACCTCCCGTTGGTGATGTTCCGATAATCATCAGAGAATTCTGGGTTCAACCACAACGGGAATTGCAGTATTTTGCTATGACTTTATTTCAAAAATACACAAAATCTTCACCTTCGGACTGGATTGATCTATATGAGGATGTGATCACTAAAAAATCATGGTGGGATACGGTTGACGGATTGGCTGCATGGAATGTTGGAGATCATTTTGTCAAATTCCCGGATCAGCTAACTCCATATACTCAAAGATGGATGGATTCTGAAAACATTTGGTTGCAGCGATCCTGTCTTCTATTTCAACTCAGATATAATGAACGGACCAATTTTGATTTGCTGAAATCATATATAATTCCACTTTCATCGTCTAAAGAGTTTTTTATCAGGAAGGCAATCGGCTGGGCTTTGAGGCAATATTCTAAGGTGAACCCTATGGCTGTTATGGAGTTTGTGAAGGATCAACCACTATCAAATTTAAGTAAAAGGGAAGCCCTGAGATTGATGAAGTAAAGTCAATAAAAGATGGTTTGGATTGATTTGTTGTTATCCAATATTCACCTATTCCAGTATGTAATTGTAATGAAGAAAGTAATTTTAGTCACCATTTAAATTATTAAAGCACATTACATTTGAAATGCTTTAGTGATTTTAGTTTGAAACGCTTTTAAATTCATTCATTATCACAAAATGTATCAATTTAAAAGACATCTATTTTTTAATGCGCCGGTCAAATATTGATCGGCGTTTTTTTGTGATACTATTAACCATTATTTAATTTTCTAAATGATGCAGGGGCTTGTTTTATCTGGAGACCTGAAATTGCAGTATAAGTTTGAAGCGCTAAATTGAAATTGTATTTTCAACATCCGCAATCGTTTTTGGGATTTCATTTCCCAGTAACTTCGAGCCACCTTCTGTAATCACAAAATCTTCCTCAATGCGAATGCCGCCAAAAGATCTGAATTTTTCAAGTTCTGAGTAATTGATAAATTCTTCATATTTTTTGTCAGCTTTCCAAAGATCGATTAATGAAGGAATAATATAAATTCCCGGTTCTACAGTGAGCACCATTCCAGTTTCTAGTTTTCTACTAAGCCGCAAGGATTTTAGTCCGAATTGAGTGCTTTTAATCATGTCCGGGGTATAACCCACATTTTGCTCTCCGAGGTTTTCCATGTCGTGTACGTCCAGACCCATTAAATGACCCAGGCCACATTGAAAAAACATTGCGTATGCCCCCGTTTCAACGATTTCATCTACCTTGCCTTTCAATAAATTTAAATCCTTTAAACCTTCGGAAAGTTTTTTACTCGCGATTAAATGAACATCTCTGAATTCTATACCTGGCTTAAGCGCTTCTACTGCTGTTTGGTGAGCGTTTAATACAATTTGATAGAAGTCTTTTTGAATGTCTGTGAATTTTTGACCAATTGGAAAAGTTCTTGTTAAATCTCCGGCGTAGCCCATATCGGTCTCCGCCCCAGAATCAACCAGCAGTAAATCACCTTTTTTGAGTGTATTTCCATGATAATGATTATGCAAAGTTTCCCCGTTGATCGTAACAATGGGAGGGAAGGAATAATATCCACCATAGGAAGTTGCAACTTCCAAAAGTTTAGATGCCACATCCTGTTCCTTCATTCCTGGTTTGGCCATCTTCATGGCGGCGAGGTGCATTTCTCCAGATATATTCACACCTTTTTCAATTTCCATTATTTCTTCATCGCTCTTTAATAAGCGTTGATTTACAATCCCTTTAATAAGTGAAAGCGAAAATGATTTTTTTGCCGCATCTATCGATATGCTTAAAAGGTCGGCCAAAAGAATAACCTGGTCGTCACGATATGGGTTTAAAAAGTGTATTGTTCTTTTCCTATCTATCGCTTGTTTAATAATATCATAAATACTTTGAAATGAGCGAGTCATTTTTACACCGATCATTTCACCGTGCTCATCAATGCTTTTTTGAGGCCCTGTCCAGACTATTTCATCAATCGTAGGATCATCTCCATATAATACACTTTCGTTTGATTCACAATCAATTGTTGCGGCCAGCCCGGCTTTGCTTAGGCCAAAGAAGTACAGGAACGTGGAATCCTGCCTGTAAGGATAGGTATTGTCCTTATAATTCATGGGAGCCTCATTATTCCCGAGTAAAATGATAATACCTTCATTCACGTCCTGTGCGAGCTGTTCTCTTCTCTGGATATAAGTTTTTGAATTAAAAAGTCTCATGATAAGTTTTAATGATATTGTATTTTTGTGAATTTAAATCATAAAGATATCTCTAAAAATCAGATTTTTTTTAATTGATATAATGTTGATTTCAATTATCTGCAAATCAGTGATTTGTGAAGTTAACTTCACCTTAATTAATAAATAATGTAAATTTTATTTTAAAATTCGAAAACAATTTTAGCTTACTTTTTGATTATACATAAGAGAATTACAGATAACCTACTGTGTCAAATTATTCCATTAAAGAAATAGAGCAATTGTCCGGCATTAAAGCGCATACTTTGCGTATTTGGGAGCAGCGTTATGATTTTATAAAACCAAAAAGAACAGAAACCAATATTAGATACTATGATGATGAGGACCTGAAATTGGTACTCAACATTTCACTTTTAAAAGACAACGGGTTAAAAATTTCCAGGATTTGTTGTATGACCGTAGAAGACCTTCAATCCGAGGTAAAAAAACTCATGGAAAAAAAGATGGGTTACCCGGAGCAAATTCAGGGGCTTACTTTGGCAATGCTGGAATTAGATGAGGACAGGTTTGATAAAATATTAAATACAAATATATTACGGGTAGGCTTTGAAAGAACTTTACTTAGTCTTATTCATCCTTTCTTTCAAAAAATAGGGATATTGTGGCAAATCGGTGCCATTACGCCTGCTCAAGAGCATTTTATTTCAAATCTTGTCAGACAAAAATTAATTGTTGCGATTGATGGTCAACTTGTGAATTCAGCAAATTTTAATAAGAAGTATTTGTTGTTTTTACCGGAAAATGAAATGCATGAAATGAGCCTCCTATTTTCTGCCTTCATTTTAAAATCGCGAAACAATAGAGTTATTTACCTCGGACAAAATGTTCCTTTTGAAGATATAGTTGAAATTAGCGGAGAGCACCATCCTGATTATTTGTTAACAGTTATGACTTCTTATCCACCAAAGGAAGAAGTTCAGGAGTATGTAAATAAGCTTTCGAGTCATTTCAATATCACTCAATTAATTATCTCAGGCCAACATGTAGTCGGGCAGGAAATGGATTTACCGGATAATGTAATTTTATTGAAAAAATTAGGTGATCTTATCGAATTCTCTGATAAAGTTTCTCTATCCTAAAACCCAATTTATTCTTTTGTCTCTTTGTTGACTTTTCGGAAAACATTATTGGCTTATATTTATTTAGATTTAGAATAAATTGTTTATTTATATCAATTTAATGTTAAACAATTACTAAAAGAGATGTTTCGGGAAATTTTACCAAAATTGTTTAGAAACATTATAAATAGTATTATTTTAATATTGAATACGTTTAATATACGTATAGGGGCTAAATAATTTTATTATTTCAATTTTTATAATTGAGGGATTAATATTTTATTTAGAATATTTCTAAATAATCTCCTATAAAAGTTTGCATTACGTTTAATATATAATACTTTTGATTAAACAAAATAAATATAATAAGAATGACTGCACTCGAATTCAGCTACACAATTGACAGATTATCAGGATCATTGAAACCTTTTGCACTTCGTCTTACCAGGGATATGGAAGATGCCAACGACTTAATGCAGGAGACGATATTAAAAGCATTTTCTAATAGAGAAAAATATGCGGAAGGCACCAACCTAAAGGCATGGATGTACACCATTATGAAGAATACATTCATTACTAATTATCAAAGAATGCTTCGGAAAAACACTTTTATTGACTCAACTAATAATCTTCATTATATCAATTCAACTTCATCAACGATTGAAAATTCTGCCTATGGTAAATTTGCAATGAAGGATATTAAAAAGGCCATTGATAAGTTGAATGATGCATATAAGGTGCCTTTCATGATGCATTTTAAAGGGTATAAATATCATGAGATAGCTGAAAATTTGAATATTCCTATAGGCACTGTGAAAAATAGAATTCATATAGCCAGGAAGGAATTAAAAAGTAAGCTTAAGAATTACGCTTACAGCTTTTAAAATGTGAATTATCCTATGATCAACAAGCAACCTTGATCACCAAAACTTCTGGGATTTAAGGAAGTGCCTACTTTTTATTATTAGAAATGATGTCAAATAATTAATTGGGCAATGCATTTTCACAGTGAAAGTTGTTTTGGTCAAATTTCGTAAAAGGCGAAGCGAAATTTATTTATTTAGTGCTTCCATCTCGTTTAGTTCAAATTCAACTCTTCTATTTATTTCGCGGCCTTTCTCAGTTGTATTGGGAACTTTTGGCCTTGCTTCACCATAACCGTGGTACGTAAGCGAAGTTTCTAACACACCTTTTCCGATAAAGTATTTGACAATTGACCCAGCACGTCTTTCGGATAAATTCTGATTGTATTCTGTGGTTCCTATCGAACAAGTATGTCCATCGATGGTCATATGTAAGTTTGGATTATCGAGCAACATTTCTGATATATTGTCTAATTCAGGGAAAGATTTAGGCCGAATGACATCGCTATCAAAATCGAAATATACATTGTTGAGTATAATGGCTTTGTCTTTCACAATTGGATCTAAATAAAGATTTTTTTCAATCTCGACACTGTTGATAATGTCTCTGAGATCAACATCATCAATAGAATTATAATAGTTATCGGATTTTGCTACAATCTGATATTTAAAACCTTCGGACAATGTAGTCACAAAACCCAGCGTATCAGCTGCAATTAGTTCAATTTGCTGTTCATCGACTTGTCTTATAAATTCGATTGACGCTTCTATAGGTCTTAATGTGACAGCATTAAATACCCTTCCTTTTATAGAAACAATGATATTTGGATTGTTGTAGTTAGCACCCATTAAAGAAGCCAGCATCTTGGGTTTTTGATAATACGGTAATTTCACCTTGTATATATCAATATTAGTCTTTGTGCCCCTTGTGAAATAAGCGTATTCATCATTTTCGGTGAAATTGAAAAAAATATCGTCTTCACTTGAATTAAATCCCGCTCCAAGATTTTCGGGTTCTGACCAGTTTTGCCATGTGTCATCGAGCCTTCTGGATAGGTATATATCATATCCTCCATAACCGCTGAAACCTTTTGATGAAAAAAACATGGTTTTTCCATCCGATGCTAAAAACGGCGATCCTTCTTCAGCAGCTGAATTAATTTGATCTCCCAAATTCATAGGTTGTGTCCATGTCCCGTCTTCATTAAGAAAAATCACATACATATCTCTGTCACCATGACTATCTTTTCTTTCTACTGACATAATAATGGTTTTCATGTCGTCACTTAAAAAATAATTAGCCTTTGCTGATAGGTTATAATCATTTGTGATATCAAGATTTTTTGGCTTTGACCAGGTACCGTCTGCATTTTTAGTGGACATAGAAACACCTTGCGTCATTTTGTTTTTGGAGTAATAGGCATTTCCAAGTAAAAGGAGCATAGCATTTCCGTCTGAAGATATGGAACTTATAAAATTTGGCCCTTTATTATTCAATGGTCTGCCGATATTTTTAGCTTGCAGCCAATTGCCTGTTATCGAATCCTTTTCAGAGTACCAGATATCTTCATCGTCTCTTACACCACCTGTATTATCCGGATGGTTTTGCCGGCTGAAAAATAATGTTTTAGCATCCGGGGAGATCAATGGTCTCAGTTCATTGTATTTAGAATTTATATTTGTATCTAAGGCCACCGGGACATAGTCGTTATTCATTTCGTCCGTAATATTGATTTCTACTGTAATTGGATCTTTAGAATCAGAAATTCCAATGGCATCAATACCAAAATGACCGACAAGTCTTGAACCATCTATAGTAATTTTGATTGCGGCAACTTCATATTCGGTAATATCAAAGAAGAATCTAAATAATCTCCCTTCAATAGGAATGTAATTTGGTTCAAAAGTATTTAATAAGTATTCTTTGCCTTTTGTGTCATAGGCGAAAATCTTATGGATCCCACCAGGATTATGGGTTTCCGCAATGGCAATTTGTTGGATTTTCAGTGGATTTTTAAATCCTACTTTTACAAACTCCTGCTTCCCTTTCTTCTTAGGTGACCAGGCGTTTGGACTAGCGCCCAGGTTAGGTAAAACATTTGGTTTTCCCGTTACTTGATTTGCAGAATATTGCCTTTTCCCAAATTGGGAAGAATATTTTAATGTTTTGTTTGCCCATTCTATTTTTTGACCAAAACCAGTCAAGGACAAGAGAAAAAACGTAATTAATAAGATGTTTTTCATCGGTTGGTTTAACCTAGTGATTAATATCTGACTTTAGGTGCAGCGGGTTTAAAAAATCTATATCCCATGGAGATTTCAAATGAACCTGCGCCACGATTATTATATCTCAAAGAGGTTACATTCCAATCATAGCTAAATCCAAATTGGAGGTTATTGGAAAGAAATTCAATGCTTGCAATAAACGAATCCTGAACTCTATACCATGCCCCAATCCTGGTCACAAGGCCGCTCATCTGGCCTTTGGTATCAAATGGTAATTTATATGACAGGAAAGAACCAATATTTGATTGGTTCACCTGATCCTGAAGCAGTGATACAAAGTTTGCCGATAAAGATGCCTTATCACTTAATGCGATTATCATTCCACCATGAACTTTGTATAAGACCGGCAACCTGCTTTTGGTTCCTTCTATAACTGATTCATTGGGATTATTTAAATGTCCGGCACTGATTCCGGCATATACACTTCTTATATTTTTTAAGTCAGAATTGGCATAATATCTCCAGAAAGCTCCTGCAGTTACATCTAAAAATGTTGTGTTTTGGAACTGATCTAATTCAGCTGGAACAACAGTATTATCAAATCCAATAAATGGATTGTATTGCTCACCCCATTCCAATTTATTTACATCGATGTTTTTATGGATAAAACCCATCTGTAATGCAAAGGTAATCCTGTTTAACGATTTGTTTGATAAATGCAGATTGTAGGCAAAAGAGGCATTCCCTCCATAAGTCCTTAAGTTTGATCCTTGCCCCGCTTCATCTCCGTAAAAGGAAACTCCTATGCCCCCAACATGACCTTCCGGCTTCACATGCTTATTATTAAAATATGGTACAATCAATGAAACCTGACTTGTTGTATAAGGGAAATCTAAATTTCCCCATTGAGATCTGTGAGCAAAATTCACGAATACATTTTCTTCTTCGCCAATCAGTGCGGGATTTAAATATGCCGCAGAATTGTAAAATTGTGAGAAAACAGGATCCTGAGCTTTCAATTGAGAAGCTCCAAGAAAAAGTAATATCACTATAAAGTAGTAGTTCCTCTGTCGCGTCGTTTCCATCTTACTTAATTTGTGTTATTGTTCCGGTTTTTTCAAATGATTCTCCACCAATGAAATTCCCTTTCAGAACATAGGTAAAGACATTTAACTCCTGCTCTTCGTTATTGATATTATTCACTCCATTCCAGCCAACGCTATTCGCTTCAGCAAAACTATTGGTCTGGTACATTATCTTGCCCCACCTATTTATGATTTTAAAAGAAAATGAACTTTCATTTACATTGTTTCCATAAACTTTTACGACTTGATTATCGGGGTGCTGGGCGGAAGGGTTAAATGCGTTAGGAACAAAAAGCTCACCTTTTAATAAAACCTCAATTTCCATACTTTCACTTGCTTCACATTCTCCAACATTCACAGTAAGTTCAACCGTGTAAATTCCACCTTCAGAATATTCCGTAGAAGAAATTGTTGAATTACTCGAGTTGCCATCTCCAAAATCCCAATTGTACTCCTGATAGTTACTATTGGAAGGTGTAAATGTAATTTGCGTTTTTGTTAAAAGATTGTTGTCTGGAGAAACTGTGAAGGATGCATCTAATTCATCGACTATCTCAATTTCTTTACTAACGGTTTTCACAGAACAACCATTGTTTACTTCCGCATAGAAAACAACAATACCTGTCTCATCTGTTGCGGGTGTATATATTGTTTCCATTTTATCAGTATTGCTAAAACTCCCCTTTCCTTCGGTGGTCCATTTTATAGTTATCGCATCCAAATCACCAATCAATGAGAGTTCAATATTCCCATCACAAACCGCATTTGGAGCATCAATCTCAACCTGTATATCTTCGCTTAAGACCAAAATTGTAGATACTCCGTCCACTTTTCCGATACAATTAGCATCTTCAATACTAACGAGTGTGAAAGTTTCAGGCTCTTGAGTAGTAAACTCATAGATTTTCTCATCAGTTGTGACTGTCGTTTCAGTTTTACCATCTGTATAAACAAGTGTAAATGGCGCTGTGCCGGTAAGGCTGATCTTAACAGTCGCTTCTTCTCCTTGACAAATGGAAACATCATCACCAATTTGAGCAGTCGGGGCATTATTTATCTCGAGCGCAACACTACCTGTAGCTTTATTTTCACAATTTGCATCTACAATTCCTGTCAGTTCAAATAATCCACTTTGACCTATGCGTAGAGCGAAGGATGCTTCATTTGCCTGAGCGGCCATTGTCTGCCCATCCAGTTTGTAAAGAACTGTCCATGGAGCCTGACCGGTAAGGGATAAATTAATGATGGCTTCATCCTCACCACATTCATTACTATAATTATCTAATGTGGCGGTTGGTTCAGAAAAATTAATAACTGCCTGCCCTAAGACCACTCCTTTTTTATTATTATCATTTACGGAAACAAGGGTTATTGTATCTTTTTTTATTGTTTCAAATGTGAAAACACTGTCTTCAATATTACTGATTTCTATATTTTTAATTCCATCGTTATAAACAATGGTCCAGGGGGCCTGACCGGTAAGTTCAACCTTTAAGGTAGCGGGTGCATTTTCGTCACAAATTGTGGTATCACCACTTAATAGGGCGGTTGGTATTTTTGGAATGTTTGTAGTATCAATTGCACTAGTTTTAGTGGTAATATAAAAAACAGCATCATTGAAATCGTCATCTACAAATGGCCCGTCCGGTCGTTTGGTATCTTCAAAACCCAGTAAAATCTTATTCTCTTGCTCAAAATTGAGTAAAACTGTATGTTGTCTGTATTCTTCAGTTGTGAAGGTATTAAAGTGAGTATCTGAAAATACCATGTATGATGATAGACATATAGTATCTCCAACCCATCCCTTGGCAATCAGGAAATAACCGATCCCGGTTTTTTCAGGGAATTCACCCAAAAGAACCCTGTCTCCTTGTGTAATGGAATTTGGATCAGTAACGTTTGGGAAAATGATGACGAGGCTATCAATGTCATATACAGTTGCTGGAGGATTGTCGATATCATACGTGTAAAAACCAAGTGTATTTTCCCAATTTGCACCTTCATGCACCATGGTTAAATATACCTTACTTGATTCAGTAAGCTCAGTATTTAACTGGACGTTATCACCAAAGTATTCTGCATGTGTATCCGGGAGACTAACCTTTTCAGGTAGAACTTCATTCACATAATCTATCAATGCATCTGAAACTTCACCTGTCTCCGCTTCAAGGTAAAGAGGTGTGCCATTTGGTCCCCAATCTCCAAGAAATCTGAATTTTGAAGTTAAATCAATATTAATTGAATCGCAGGTTGATGCATTTTCCTCAGCCCGGAGCCTGCCTGATGATAGAATAATTACAGTTACGGCTAAAACGATTTGGAAGGATAACTTTTTCATCATTTCTAATGATTTTAAAGGATAAATACGTTAAAATGAATCTCTGAATTTAACCTACAATTTCCCTGTTAAATACAGACTGGAAATGTGCAAATTTGAACTGCATTGGGCGATCCTTTCTAACATAAATTTAAATTTTATTATATTTATTTGAACTATTTCAACACAAATTTAAAACAATATATTACAAAAACACAATTAATTATTGAATGAATCATATTTTAAAATATTATCTAATTCACTATATAAATTTCTGAGTCGTGTAATTAGTAACCTCTTTTTTTAATATTTTGTTAATTTTTTTATTTGGATGATGCTTTTCCCGATGGATTTTGATTCTTAATGCAGTACATTATTAAGTTAATATAAGACCCTGACAGCAATGATTTTAAAAATCTGCATGCAAGACTATCCACCATTAAAAAATAGAATATATGCATTGTTCTAAATCAAGGTAGTGTCGAAAATAATATGTAGGGTTTGGGTAATAAAGTTAATTGATGAGGCCGCAAGTAAACAAATACTTATAAAATTTACATATGAAGGGAGCTGTTTGAGTTGAAAAAAAATTATTTGTGCACAGTTACTATTCCAATCTTTTTTTGAGTTCAAGGAGATTTTTCTCCTGATTGGGCAACAAAACTTTCTTTCCGTAGGGAGTTTGATATTGGTGAGACTCTATAAAATCTTTACTTTTATTAAGCCAATTGTCAAATGTTAATTTTAAATCATGAAAGGTAAATTCTTTCCAGAGAAGTTCAGTTTTATCAAAAAACTTATCTGTTGATAGGTGAAAAAGATCCGCGTCACAAATGACTTTTTCTATCAAATTTTTTGGAGACTGGGGGATTTTTGTCGCTATAATGCAATTGACAACTTTATCTGTAACGGAAGAGGATATCGGCTGAGTTGCTAAATACTCCACTGCGATTTTAGCACTGACTTTTTCATGATCATTACCACCCAGATAATATCCCGTATCATGAAACCAGGATGCAATTAAGACAATTTCTAAATCTGAATCAGAAAGATTACATTGTCTGCCAATAATCTCACAGGCTTCGACCACCTCTGTTGTATGGTCAATATTATGATAGCAAATTAATTCTGTAAAATGTTCGGCGATATATTCTGCAACATATACCCTGATTTTTTCTAAAAGTGGAGTGCTGAATTTTTTCAATGTACCCTCTATTATGCTAAGTTCAATAAATCAAATCAAGTTAATGAACATTGTTCATTATAACGGATATCTAGAAAAATGGATTTAGATAATAGCAATTAAACTTGATTCCGCCGTTTTATGGATGTTCATATTAGGAATATTATTTGACTCTTCAATATCTTTTTAATCCTGAATGAATTAGATTGGTCTTTTTTATTTAGTAAATTCAAATTGGCAATTCACGTTTACATTGAGACATCAATTGCATAGAACGTTTTTACAAATGCGAATAAATTTGAGAATTAATAACATATTTATAATAATGGGAGGAGTGTTCTTACTTGGGTTTTATGCATTTTATTTATTCAATATATATCATTGGGATTATGTTGATTCTGTATATCAGGTAGAATTCAATGAAGATTCCTATGACCTTAAGCATCCAAAAGAAAGATGGGATTTGCCTAAAGAGCTTGTGGAAATTTCCGGGCTTTCATTCTACAGAAAAAATCAATTAGCCTGTATTCAAGACGAGGATGGAATTTTTTATACTTATGATTTGAAGAAAAAGGATATAATCAGAAAAGACCATTTTGGTGAAAAGGGAGATTACGAAGGTATTGAGGTAATAGCGGATACTGCTTACGTATTGAAAAGTAATGGGATTGTTTATTTCTTCCATCTGGAAAAAGAAGGCATTGGGGAAGTTAGTGCAATAAAAACAGATCTTAAAAAAGGGAATGACTCAGAAGGTTTAGGGTTTTATAAAGAATTTAAAGAATTGCTCATCGCCTGTAAAGAAGACCCCGGGACTAAAAAGAATGATATTAAAAAAGGCAGATCGGTTTACAGTATAGAATTGGCGGGGGAAAAATTCAAGAAGAAACCAAAATATATCATTGATGGGAAATCCTACAATAAAATGCTTGAGGAGAAGGGATTGAGTAAGAAAAAACATAAGCCATTTAAGCCGAGTGGAATAGCTGTTCACCCGAAAAATAAATATATATTCATCATCGCATCTGTCGGCAAAATGATGGTTATTTTAAATCCGGGAGGTGAAATTGAAAATCTCATTCCATTGGACCCGAAAATTTTCTGGCAACCAGAAGGAATTTGTTTTAGCCCCAATGGTGATTTATATATATCTTCTGAAGGACGGGGTAAAAAAGGGTACATCCTTAAATTTTAAATTTGAATCTATGAAAATCTACCAGGTCGATGCATTTACGGATCATATTTTTGGCGGGAATCCTGCTTCAATTTGCCCTTTGGATAATTGGATTTCTAAAGGCAAAATGCAACAAATCGCTATGGAAAACAATTTGTCAGAAACGGCTTTTTTTGTTCAGGAGAACGGTTTGTTTCATATCAGGTGGTTTACTCCGGAAATGGAAATTGATCTATGCGGACATGCCACGCTTGCTTCTGCTCATGTTATTTTCAATCATATGAATCATGGAAAAGATGTCATTAATTTTCAATATGGAGGAGGTAAACTTTCAGTGAAAAAAGACCATGATTTGCTATGTATGGATTTCCCTACGGTAATTTCTGAAAAGGCAGAAATCACTGATCAGGTTGTCTTGGGATTAGGAAAGTATCCTGAAGAAGTTTATAAAGCAAGAGACTTGCTGGCTGTTTTTAAAACCGAAAAAGAAATTTTGGAGCTTAAACCAGATTTTAGTGCAATGATGAATATTGAACATCTTGGAGTAATTGCAACCTCCCCCGGTGATCAGGTTGATTTTGTATCCAGGTTTTTTGCTCCAAGGGCAGGGATCAACGAAGATCCGGTTACGGGTTCTGCGCATTGCATGCTCATACCATTTTGGGCAGACCGTTTAGGAAAGAATAAGTTGGAAGCGTTGCAATTGTCAAAACGTGTGGGGAAACTTTTCTGTGAATATAAAGGAGAACGAGTGGAAATATCTGGAAAAGCAGTTACCTATTTGGAAGGAGAAATCAAAAATTGATCTACGTTTTAGCATGGATATGGGGCCTAAATTTTTATAGATTTTAATCTGAATAATATTGGATATATCATTGGATTCTTATATTTGGATAGGCATTACATTAAAGGCCGGAGGTTTCATAGATTATGTGAAATATTATATCGCAATCTCAGCATGAGAATTATTGTATAAATAATAGAAGTTAAATCCCTATTTTTGTACGCTCAAAAAAATCAACAACAAATCAATAATGGCATATAACTTATTAAAAGGGAAAAAGGGCATCATATTTGGCGCGCTTGATGAAAAATCAATTGCATGGTTGACTGCTGAAAAGGTTAGTGAAGAGGGAGGTGAGTTTGTATTAACTAACGCGCCAATCGCCATGAGGATGGGCCGAATTTATGAATTAGCTGAAAAATGTGGAAGTAAAGTGATCCCTGCTGATGCTACATCGCTTGTGGATATAGGAAATCTCTATAAAGAAACAGAGGAAATACTCGGTGGCAAAATAGATTTTATTTTACACTCAATCGGTATGAGTCCGAATGTTAGAAAGGGTAGAGATTACGGTGATATTAATTATGAATGGTTTTTGAAAACGCTTGATGTATCAGCACTATCATTTCATAAAGTGATGCAGGTTGCTGAAAAAATGGACGTAATGAATGAGTGGGGATCTATTATTGCGCTTTCCTATATTGCAGCACAGCGGACTTATCCGGATTATTCTGATATGGCTCAGGCCAAGGCAGTTCTTGAATCTATTGCAAGAAGTTACGGTTATAGAATGGCAAGGGACAAGAAAGTCCGGGTAAATACTATCTCTCAATCACCGACTGTTACAACCGCGGGTACCGGAGTGACAGGATTTGATATTTTTCATAGCTTCGCGGATAAAATGTCTCCCCTTGGAAATGCTGATGCAGAATCGTGCGCGGAATATATAGTTGCGATGTTTTCAGATTTCACAAGAATGGTTACCATGCAAAATCTGATGCATGATGGTGGATTCTCAAATTCCGGAATCACCCATGAAATTGTTGATTTTTTACAGGGTCTCGAAAAAAGTTCATCCAGGGAAAAATAAAGGATGATTGTATTTCCAAATGCCAAAATTAATCTTGGACTCAACATTATCAATAAGAGACCGGATGGATACCATGAATTGGAAACGTGTTTTTATCCCGTTCCATGGCGCGATACACTCGAAATAGTAGAATCCGATAAAACCACTTTTAACGTTTCCGGTATTGAAATCCCGGATGATGGAGACAATATTGTTTTAAAATCGTATCGGTTACTAAAAACTACTTATAATCTTCCACCTGTTAATATTCACCTGCACAAAGTTATTCCTATTGGCGCCGGCTTAGGAGGGGGATCGGCTGATGCGGCTTTTACCCTTACAATACTTAATGAACTTTTTTCCCTGGGCCTGGATGATAATATGCTAATAAAATATGCAGTGACACTTGGCGCAGATTGTGCTTTCTTTATAAAAAACAAGCCATTGCTGGCCACCGGAATAGGAGAGCAATTGATTGAGGTAAATATATCTCTGGAAGGTATGTTTATTTTATTGGTTTATCCGGATATCCATATTTCTACTAAAGAGGTTTTTGACCGCATTCAGCCAAATAAGCCAATTACAAGTGTCAGTCAGATTTTAACTGGCAAAGAAATCTCTGAATGGAAGGCTATCCTGGTAAATGATTTTGAGAAATCGCTCTTTGGAAAATATCCAATTCTCCAGAAGCTTAAGGCGCATTTGTATGATTCCGGAGCCATTTATTCCTCTATGTCCGGATCAGGATCTTGTATGTATGGAGTTTTTGAAGAAGATCCTAAATTAAATTTTCCCGTAGAGTATAAAACCTGGTTTGGCAGGCTTTAGACGGTTTGACTTTACCAGGAAACCCTGGATTCTACAATTGGTTAAGTTCTTTTATACTTCTGTATTCAAATTCAAAATCAATTTCAAAGGTATCGACAAACTTTTGTTTCATTGCTTTCTTTAATTGATCCACATCATGTGAATAAAATAAAAAAGCACCGCCACCACCTGCTCCACATAGTTTTCCTCCAAGGGCGCCTTTGTCTTTAGCATAAGAATACATTTCATCCAGTTTGGGGGTGGTGGATGAAGCAGCGAGTAGTTTTTGGGCATTCCAATTGCGGCTGATGATATTCGCGCATTCATCAAATTGTTCATTTGCAAGTGACTGGGCAAAATCATATCCGCATGAGACCAGCTCAGAAATGGCTTTCTGACCATTGGGACTTTTATAGTTTTTATAAACTTCTTCTACTGCTACCTGTGCATTTCTTGATTCACTGGTATGGAGTAAAAGTAGTTTTGACCTGAATTTTTCAAGTGTTTCCTGGGGGATATCAATATCTAATGGCTTTGCATAGTTGTCGCCAAATTCAAAACAATGAAAGCCACCATACACAATAGAATATTGATCCTGACGGCCAATGAACCATTGAAGATCCTGATTTTCCAGGTTGAACAGATCTTCACCAATGTTCGCCAAAGTCTTCGGTTCGGCATTGTATGTTTTTGAATTAAGCATTTCGAGAAGCTTTGCAGCAGTGGATGTGCTTAGGCCACTACCCCTGGGATATCCTGAGAAATTAAATTTCCCAGCTTTGTACTCCACCAATGGCCTGATTGCTACGTTGGAAACATACCCTTTTTTCCCATTCATAATATAAGGTACGTCTGCCCATCCTCCTGCAAAATCAATTCGTAGGGGTGCTTTTAAACTGTAATTTATTTTATTAATAATATTTGATGTGGAGGTTGGCATTAATTCCTCAGGGACATCCCTGGTTACAAATTCAATTTTTACTCCCAATTCATCACAAAGGGCTTTCTTTGGTTTTATCGAAGAGTCATCATCATTGACAATAAATATTTCCGGCCTCAATTCAGTCAGCACATTTTTGAAATCTATTTTACCCTCCCCAATTTCATCATCATTCAATACGGTGTAATTCACATCCTCCATTGCAGCGACAAGGTATGCGCGGTTATTTTCAGGATTGACAGGTCTTCCAGGACCTTTTAGCTGCCTGAGAGTTTCATCTTTTCCCACACCAACAACTAAAATATCTCCATAACTTTTACATTGATTAAAAAAAACCGCATGGCCCGATTGCAAAATATCATAGCAACCAGTGCAAAAAACTATGGTTTTATCTTTATGCTGTTTCCTGATATCCTGAAGCTGTTCCTGCGTTATTACCTTGTTTTTAATATTTTCAAACATGTTTCTGAGGGTTAAAAAATTCCATTATATTTTATCGAGAACTTTGCTGATGATCGAATCTATGATTTCATATGGATTTTTTGAAAAAGTTCCTTTTGTTCTATTTCCTAATATCGCATTTATACTCATTGCCTGATGACCTAACATCTTTGCAAAAGCGTAAAGCATCGAGGTTTCCATCTCAAAATTGGTTAATCTGAATCCATCGTGGTTGAATTGTGTGATCTGATTCAGTAATTCCGGATTTTTAACATCTATCCTAAGTTGTCTTCCCTGGGGGGCGTAAAATCCTGGCGAAGTCAATGTATTGCCATGAATGAAATCTCTTCCTAATTTTTCTTTTAGTATTTCCGATCCTTCTACAACGTAAGGGGAAAACGGGAACCTGAGAACATCCTGGAGCTTTAGCCCAATTTCAATTTCAAAATCTGAATGGTCCAAATCGTAATACAACATCAAATTATCCATGCCTATGCCATATTCTGATAGCACTTGGGCACCCACTTCAAGATCTTCATGAATAGCTCCCGAAGTTCCTATACGAATGATATTAAAGCTTTTCTTTTTATCTTTTGGAGTTCGATTTATTAGATCAATATTGAATAGGGCATCTAACTCTATCATAGCAATTTCGATGTTATCAACGCCCATTCCTGTGCTCATGACAGTAATGTGTTTGCCCTTGTAGGTGCCAGTATGCGTGATAAATTCACGCTTGCTCATTTCGAATTCAATATCGTCAAAATGTTTACTTACGCGAAATACACGTTCCGGATCTCCAACAATTATTATATTTTCCGCAACGTTTTCTGGTTTAAGATTCAAATGATAAACACTTCCATCATTATTTAATATTAAGTCTGCTTCGGAAAAGATTGTCATGTCTGTAAAAAACTGGATATGATATAGATTCTATATGTAACTTAATATGTAAAAATCATTTTCTATTTATACCACGATATGGATTGTATCCGTTTAGTGTCTTTGGATAATTTCCACTACCATCATAAACCCTTTTATTGGGGTGTTCCTTGCATTTTACAGAGCAGGCACCATCCATTTCTTCAGCACACTTATCACATATCGGCACATGTTTGTTGCATTCCGGATTGGAGCAATTCACCATCCGGTCACAATCTGTACCGCAAATATGGCAAGAACTTATGACAGTTGGATTAACTTTATTGACATCAACTAAAATGCGATTGTCAAAAACGTAGCATTTACCTTCAAAGTCTTCTCCATTTTCTTCTGTTCCATATTTAATAATTCCCCCGTGGAGCTGATAAACATTTTTAAAGCCCTGCTCCAATAAATATGCGCTGGCTTTTTCACACTTAATTCCTCCAGTGCAGTAGGTTATTATTTTTTTATCAGTGTACTTTTTAAGCTCCTTGACTTTTCCTGGGAAATCTCTGAAATTATCAATATCAAAAGATATGGCATTTTTGAATTTACCGACATTATGCTCATAATTGGAGCGTACATCAACGATTACAACATCATCGTCATCTATCACCTTTCTGAAATCAGAAGGTTCAATATATTTCCCGGTTTTTACTGAAGGATCAATATGCTTCAAACCTGAGTAAACAATTTCATCTTTTACCCGAACATTTAGTTTCCGAAAGGCATGGGTTTCACTAGGTTCTATTTTAAATTCAGTATGAGAAAACCTTGAATCTGCCTGCAAATCTTCCATATATTTTTTACAGTCTTCTTTTTTCCCGGAAATTGTGCCATTAATGCCTTCTTCGGCTATTATAATTCTACCTCTAAGATTATTTTTAATACAGTAAAAATGATGTTTTTCCCGGAAGACCTCAGGATTTTCGATTTTAGTATAGCAATAATAAAGTAAGATTAAGTAATCTTTCATCTGCATAATATTTAGTTCATGGTCTTTGGTTAATATTTCACTTAATTGATTTGGCCGGGTTCCCGAATAACGTTTCATTTTGTTTTACATCGGCAATTACCACAGAGCCAGCGCCAATTCTGGCTCCTTCTCCTATTGTAATTCCACTGACAACAGTTACACCGCTCCCGATAAATGCTCCATGACCAATACGGGCACCCGAATTAATAATACTCCCTGAACCAACCTGAACGAAATCACCTATTTTAACTACGTAATCAATAATAGATCCGGAATGCAATATGCAATGATTGCCAATATCGGAATATGACCCAATAACAACTCCCTGGTTGATGAACGTGCCATGATGAAGTACAGCAGAATTGGCAATTTTTGCTGAATCATGGATGGCATTTACAGGCATGGTCTTTTGATCTTTTCTTACCTTTTTGATGACATTTGCCTTCCAAGCATTATCATCAGAAGCTATAAATACATCACAATCTTCCCCAATTATATTCAGAAATTCCTCATCGTCAATACTACCGAGCACTGTGGTATCTTCAATCTGCTGATCGTGGAGTTTTTTATCATCATCCAGAAATCCATAAACGATGACATCATTACTTTTAAAAATCTCAAAAACGGCTTTTCCAAGATCTGTTGCACAAATAATTATAACTGGCTTATTCATATATTTTTATAATTGACCGCAAAAATAAAATTAAGAATTGTATTCGGCAATTTGCGCCGTAAGAATTCAAATAAAACTGAATATAAAAAAAGCGGGCACTAACCCGCTTTATGAATAATTAATAAAAATCGTCAAATACCAAAAAGGTTTTCAGTTTCCGGTTGAGTATCAATATCTACATTTTCTACGATGATTTCTGAAGATCCAGTATTTTCTACTATTTCTTCAACTTGAACTTCAGAAGTTGTTTTAACTGGTTCAAAGTCGTTCATCGCGGTCTCTACTGTGATCACTTTTTCTACATTATCAATATTAATTGCCTCCGGATTATCTTCAGTAATCATAATGGATGGAGCGATAACCAAGGCGACAACGGACATCAATTTTAACAGGATATTTAGGGAAGGACCTGAGGTATCTTTAAAAGGATCGCCAACTGTATCACCAACCACTGCAGCTTTGTGGGGTTCAGAGCCTTTGTAGTACATCTTACCATCGATTTCTACACCTTCTTCAAATAATTTCTTAGCATTATCCCAGGCGCCGCCGGCATTTGATTGAAAAATGGCCATTAATACGCCTGCAGATGTAACCCCAGCCAATAATCCGCCAAGCATTTCAGCTCCTCCGACAAATCCAATAATAACCGGTGAGGAAACAGCTAAAAGCCCGGGGAATATCATTTGCCTGATTGAAGCTTCAGTAGAGATTTCAACACATTTGCCATATTCCGCCTTTCCATCAGCCGCATGAAAAATTTTCAAATCTTCCTCCGTAGCATTTTCCATGTTGGAATCGTATTTTTTCATAATTTCCAGGGCATTTTTTAAAGCAGGAATATCACTGAATTGCCTCCTGACTTCCTGGATCATAGCCATTGCAGCTTTTCCGACTGCTTTCATTGCTAAGGCGGAAAACACAAAGGGAAGCATAGCGCCCAAAAGCAACCCTACCATTACTACTGGTTTTGATATATCAATAGTAGATACATTTGCCTGTTGAGTATAGGCAGCGAACAAAGCAAGCGCAGTCAATGCTGCCGAACCAATTGCAAATCCTTTTCCTATTGCAGCAGTTGTATTACCCACAGCATCAAGTTTATCAGTTCGTTGTCTTACTTCTTTTGGTAGGTTGCTCATTTCGGCAATTCCGCCGGCATTATCAGAAATTGGGCCATAGGCATCAACAGCTAATTGAATTCCGGTGTTTGCAAGCATACCAACGGCTGCAATAGCGATACCATATAATCCTGCAAAATGATGTGAAACCAATATGGCTATAGAAATTAATATTATTGGAACAGCTGTTGACATCATACCAACGCCAAGCCCGGAGATAATATTTGTTGCGCTTCCTGTGAGCGACTGTCTTGCTATAGAAAGTACAGGACGAGTACCGGTACCGGTATAATACTCAGTGATTTTTCCAATACCCAGACCTGCACACAATCCGGCAATGGTAGCCCAAAATACTCCCATTGCCTTGTAGGTGTGACCATTGAAATTCCAGCTATCCGGAAGCATGAATAGAATTAGAACCAGTGAAACAAATACCATTAATATAGAAGAACCAAATTCCCCCATATTCAAGGCTTTTTGAGGGCTTCCTCCTTCCTTTACTTTTACAAAAAAGGTCCCAATAATTGATACTAATATTCCTGCTGAAGCAAGTGCTAAAGGCAATAATACGGCTCCAAGTCCATTGAAATTACCTGAAAATTCCGGTAAAACCACAAATGCTGCACCAAGGACCATCGTTCCAACAATTGAACCCACATAAGATTCAAAGAGGTCTGCTCCCATACCTGCAACATCACCGACATTGTCACCGACATTGTCTGCAATAGTTGCCGGGTTAAGTGGATGATCTTCAGGTATGCCAGCTTCCACTTTCCCAACGAGATCGGCTCCTACATCGGCAGCTTTTGTGTATATGCCGCCACCGACACGGGCAAAGAAAGCTATTGAAGATGCACCTAATGAGAACCCAGCTAATACATTGATTACTTTACTTATATTATCAAAGTCAATTCCGAAAAGATGGGTATAGAGAATGAATAGTGAATTTAATCCGAGAACTCCAAGTCCCACAACACCAAGCCCCATTACCGACCCTCCTATAAAAGCAACTTCGAGTGCTTTTCCAAGTGAAGTTCTTGCGGCATTGGTAGTTCTGACATTTGCTTTTGTTGCAACTTTCATTCCTAAATATCCTGCAAACGCAGAACAAAATGCTCCTACAAGAAAAGACAGGGCTATTAATGGATGAGAACCTGCTTCAGTATGTCCTTTAAATGCAAGAATGGCTCCTACTGCCACTACAAAAATTATTAAAACCTTGTATTCGGCCTTTAAAAAAGCCATAGCTCCTTTAGAGATATGGTCTGCAATTTCAGCCATCTTTTTAGTTCCTACTTCCTGTTTCGAAACCCACGATGATCGCCATACAACATATAAAAGTGCTATTACGCCCGTGATCGGGAAAAAATATTTAATACTTTCCATATTTTTTTTGACAGTTTAGGTTTAAAAAATCTTTAAATAAAGATAACTTTTCTTTGAGTGATTCTGTTTGTTTTTTGATACCAAAAATATAGTGGAAAAGATTTTTAGATCAAACCAAAAAAACATAATCCTTTAGTCAAATTGGCTTGAAATACAATTTTTTAATAATCGTGTATATTTAGAAGATGTATAACCACAAAGGTCATATCCATTTAGAGTAAATTTAAATACGCAACGATACTTCGCAAGAATTCTGCAATATCGTTAGCAAGAGGATGGTCAGCGCCTCTGCCAATTACATAAAGCGTAAATATGCCATAAATTCCCAGTAGCATATATGCCTGCACACCATCAATCACTTTGCGGAATGTATAAACACCAAAAGCTATAATTGTTAGAATCAATAATAACATTCTGAGTTCAGAGCTTTGGTCGATAGTTTCCTGGTGCATTACAATAGGACCATGAATTATTGTATAAACAAATAAAGGAAACCCCAGGGCAAAGCAAATATCAAATATATTGCTACCTAGTGCATTTGAAATAGCGTCATCATAATTACCTTTTTTAGCATCATTCATTGAAATGATTGTGTCTGGCACGCTGGATGCTGCAGAAGCTAATATTACTGCCACAAACATGATCGGTATATCCAAACCTTCAAACGTACCAAGATAAGGCAAGGTATATTCAGCGCTTCCAATCCATTCACAGGCTTGAACCAGCAATAAACAAGTAAATGCAATAGATACGGTTGAGAAAATGAGTAAAGGCCATGCAGTTTTATCCGAAATTTTATCTTTGCCTATAAAAACAGGTTCCAGGTCAAAAGTAGCCAGATAGTACAAAATACTCTTTCTGGCTTCATGAACTATAAACTCTGGTTCACGGTGGTAATGATTTTCTATCCCGGGCCTTTTCATAGTCTTAAGCATATAAGTCAGGTAAATGAAATATATGACCATTAAAAACAGACCATGCCACCAGTTCAGTGATTTACCACTGATTATTATAATGAAAAGAAATTCGGCTATAATTAAGGCGGATCCATCTCGAAAAAACACTTTCTGAGAGACGGTAATATTTTTCGCAAGACCCGTTAGTATAACAACAAGAATTACAAATGCCGGGATGATCATCCCATTAAAAATAGCACTACCCGCAGTGGTACCGATTCCTCCGGAAAATCCATCGACATCTTTTAGATAAAATAGAAAGAAAAAAGTTGTGAATAATTCAGGGAGAGAGCTACCAATGGCATTAATAGTAGCCCCTCTAACACCCTCCGAGAGATTCCTGCCAATATAATCCGATGCTAAAGCAAACCCATCACTAGCCCTCCAAATTATAATACAGCATATGATGACTATGAATAAAGGAATTAAAATACCCATTTAATATCAGCTGCTTAAAAAATAAACGTCCAAAGATAATTTATTTTTCTTTATCTTAAAGACATTTATAAAATAAAAATGCAATTTTTTCTATAAATTGTCTAATATCATTTTTGAATTCAAATTCAATTATCTGACAATTATTGCGCATTATCAAGGATTATTTACTCAATGTTACTTTAGTCTATCATGGCTATTTTGCAAAATTTATCAATTGTGTCTCAACGGAAACTTTCTAATTTTGCGGAGTTTCAGCTCAGGCACAAAATACCTATGGCTGGCTATAATATTTTTTAAAATATCTTTCGAATGGTTTTATTTATTATTTAGGAGATTTCTTATGAATTTTGCGTTGTGAAAAAGCCTTCTTTAAATTCTTATACGAAATCGCAACTTGCCCTGAGAAACGGACAGGATAGAGAAGAAATATGGTGTAGTTATGATGGCAAAATATATGATTTGACTAATTCCAAAATGTGGAGAGCGGGCAGCCACTATGAACACTGGGCAGGGCAAGATCTGACGGACGAATTGAGTGATGCTCCACATGATTTGAGTGTATTTAATAAGCATCAGATTGTAGGAGTTTTAACTGATATTAACGGATAGCTTTGCATGAAATAGAACCATATTATTCGTGGCTAAAATATTATGACTCTTCACATGATGAGCTTTCGCCATTCTTTGGTAAAGAATATAATATGGATCTCTACCAGGATGCCATCTACAATTATTATATCGATCCTGCCTGGGATTTTTTTGGTTCCGAAACCTTATATTTGAAAATACTGTTTGTGGATTATAATTTGGGGTTTTCTGTCATAGAATTTATCGGAGAATGGAATGATGCGATATCAAATGATATTATGTTTTTGAAAAGAAATATAATTGATCATTTAAATATGAATAGCGTTAATAAATTTATTTTGATAGGTGAAAATGTTTTTAATTTCCATGGATCTGATGATTGTTACTACGAAGAATGGTTTGATGAAGTAGAAAATGGCTGGATAGCCGCAATTAATTTCAGCGATTTTGTGACGGAGGAATGGAAGAATTATGATATAGACAGCTATATAAATTATGGAGGTGAACTGGAAATGCCAAACTGGAGGACGCTTACACCGCAGGCTTTTTTTTTAAAAGTCAGATCTATTATCGGCAGGAGAATTGAACTAACCTAAATTATTTCATATTGTATAAGCTTATTATAAGACCATTACTTTTTTTATTCAACCCTGAGAAGGCACATCACATTGTGACCACTTTACTCAGATTTATTTGTAAAATCCCCGGCGGGACATATCTGCTCAATGCTCTATTTAAATATAAAAATCAAAACCTTGAAATTGAGGTTTTTGGGATAAAATTTGAAAACCCGGTGGGTCTTGCCGCGGGATTTGATAAGGACGCCTGGTTTATTGATGAATTTGCAGCCCTGGGATTTGGCTTTATTGAAATAGGAACCATCACCCCAAAAGCCCAGCCGGGAAACCCAAAACCGCGGTTGTTCAGGCTGAAGGAAGATGAAGCCCTTATAAATAGAATGGGTTTCAATAACTACGGTGCAGATTATGCGGTGGAACAGCTTAAAAACAGAAAATCAAAAGTTATAGTTGGAGGGAACATTGGTAAAAATAAGATAACACCAAATGAGGAAGCGGATGAGGATTATGAATTTTGCTTTGAAGCGCTTTATGAATATGTTGACTATTTCGCTGTAAATGTCAGTTCGCCAAATACACCTAATCTGAGAGCACTGCAGGAAAAAGAGCCACTGAAAAAGTTATTACTCAGTTTGAAGGAAAAAAACGACCAAAAAAAACTTCCAAAACCCATACTTCTAAAAATAGCCCCGGACTTGACGGATGAACAATTGGATGACATAATAGAAATTGTTGATGAAGTAAAATTATCTGGAGTGATTGCAACAAATACAACCATATCAAGAGAAGCTTTGAAAACTGATCAAACAAAACTTAGGCAAATAGGGAACGGTGGTTTGAGCGGAAAACCTGTGAAGGATAGATCTACGGAAGTCATTAGATATTTGAAAAATAATGCCAAATCTCCATTCACCATCATTGGAGTTGGCGGGATTAATTCCCCTGAAGATGCTCTGGAGAAAATAGAAGCCGGAGCAAGTTTAATACAACTTTATTCAGGGTTCATTTACCAAGGGCCCATGCTGATTAAAAAGATTAATAAGTTGCTGTTAAAAAGTGGTGTTGGTGAAACGCATCTCAATTCTTGATTAATTTTCTTATAATTCTTCATCATTTCATTAGTTTTGTGCTTTCAAATTATTGATGGGCAAGAATACGTATAAGTCAAATACTTTTAAAAAGAAGAAACCGGAACGGAAAAAACGCTCCTTTAAGTTTGGTTTTTTTAAAGACAGAAGGCTGCATTTAACGGTCGGCATTTTTCTTTTGGCCACATCATTTTTTTTAATTACAGCCTTTATTTCTTACTTGTTTACCGGCAAAGCTGACCAGAGCGTAATTGAAGCCATTTCAACATCTGACATCAGGGAATCTGGTTTTGAAATAGAGAATTGGCTTGGACTTTTAGGAGCATTCTCCAGTCATTATTTTATTTACAAGTGGTTTGGAATTGCCTCATTTCTTATTCCTCCGTTTCTGTTTCTTTTAGGCAACTATATTCTTTTCAGAAAGCAGTTGATCGCTATCACAAAATCCTTTCAGTTTATACTGTTTTTTGTTTTTTGGCTCAGCACGTTATTTGGTTACATCACCCTCGATGAGACTAATCCGGTTCAATTAAGCTTTATTGCCGGGGATATAGGATTCGAAATTGCAGTTATTCTACATGGACTTATGGGATGGGGAACTTATATTTTATTAGTTTTTCTTTTCTTCGTTTTCATTATCTACTTCTTTAACATTACTTCAATCATCGGACTTGAAAAGCAAGGAAGTAGTTCGGGGTTGGATGCACCTATTAATAAGAAGGTTGATGTTATTGATGAATTACAAGTAAATGATGACTCTTCAGATCAACAAACTCAGGTACCTGTCAATGCTGAAACTGAAAGTTGGATTGTCGAAGGTTCGAAGAAATCTGTTAAAAAAGAGGAACCAAATCTTGAATTGGCAATAGAAAATGAGGGGATTGTCAAGTCAGTTGAGGAAGAAGATACAAAAAAACTGCCATTTGAAGTAGATGATAAAATAGAGGCTGAAAAAGCTGTTGAGGGGCTCTCAAATTACGATCCGACACTTGATTTAGGGACATATCAATTCCCTGATATATCGTTGTTCAATGAATATGATCAAAACAATGTACAGGTGACCAAAGAGGAGCTTGAGCAGAATAAAGATAAAATTGTTGAAACTCTCATCAATTTTAAAATAGGAATTACTAGTATAAAAGCCACTATCGGCCCGACTGTAACTTTGTATGAAATTGTTCCTGATGCAGGTGTGAAAATATCGAAGATTAGGAACCTGGAAGATGACATTGCATTGAGCCTTGCCGCTCTTGGCATTAGAATTATTGCCCCAATTCCAGGCAAAGGAACGATTGGTATTGAAGTGCCGAACAAACACAGGGAAATGGTATCGGTTCGTTCAGTGTTGGCGACTGAGCGGTTTAAAAATACCAAACATGAGTTGCCTGTAATACTCGGAAAAACAATTTCTAATGAAGTATATATTGCAGATCTGGCAAAAATGCCTCATTTGCTTATGGCAGGAGCTACAGGGCAGGGAAAATCTGTAGGGCTGAATGTTTTAATTGCTTCCCTGATGTTCAAACTTCATCCATCTCAATTGAAGTTTGTAATGGTTGATCCTAAAAAAGTTGAGCTTACATTATACAATAAAATAGAAAGACATTATCTGGCCATGCTACCCGATGGTGAGGAGGCAATCATTTCAGATAGCAAAAAAGTGATTTATACCCTTAATTCTCTGTGTATTGAGATGGACAACAGGCTTACGCTACTGAAAAGTGGTGGTTGCAGAAATCTAAAAGAGTACAATTCCAAATTTGTTAGAAGATTGTTAAACCCGGAAAAAGGGCACAGGTTTCTTCCTTACATCGTTTTGATTATCGATGAATTGGCTGATCTTATGGTGACTTCCGGAAAAGAAATTGAAACGCCTGTAGCAAGACTCGCGGCAGTTTCACGAGCAACAGGAATTCACCTGGTTTTAGCAACTCAACGACCTTCGGTAAATGTAATTACAGGTATAATTAAAGCTAATTTCCCGGCAAGATTATCCTTTAGAGTGGCTTCAAAGATAGACAGCCGTACCATTATGGATGCTGGAGGCGCCGAACAATTGGTAGGACTTGGTGATATGCTTTATTCTCATGGTTCTGATTTGGTCAGACTTCAGGGACCTTTTATTGACACTTCTGAAGTAGATAGAATATGTGAGTTTGTCGGAGCGCAGAGAGGTTATGAAACCGCTTATGTTTTGCCGGAATTTGTGGGAGAGGAGACCGATATCCCGGGTGCTGTTGACCTTGCAGACCGTGACAATATGTTTGATGAGGCAGCGAGATTGATTGTCAGGCATCAGCAGGGTAGTACTTCTTTGATACAGAGAAAGCTAAAGTTGGGATATAACCGGGCGGGACGACTGATTGATCAATTGGAAGCTGCTGGAATTGTAGGACCTTTTGAAGGGAGTAAGGCCAGGGAAGTTTTAGTTCAGGATGAGTACAGTTTGGAACAATTGTTGAATGAAATAGATGATAAAAATTAAAACCAATATATAATAATGAAGAAATTAGGATTATTGATAGTCGCGATTGCCTTTATTGGGGTGGTGCACGCGCAGGATGATGAAAAGGCTAAGGGCATATTGGATAAGATGAGTGATAAATACCAAACCATTCCATCCTATAAAACAAATTTTGTCTATCGGCTTCAGAATAAAACAGAGGAGATCGACGAAGAGTTTTCCGGTCAAATCATAGTAAAAGGAGAAAAGTATGTGCTGCTCATGGGAGAGCAGGAAATATTTAATAATGGCAAAGTGATCTGGACATTTCTCAAAGACGCCAATGAAGTAAATGTTGATTTTTATATGCCGGATGAAGGAGACCTCTCGCCAAACAATATTTATTCTGCCTACAAAAAGGGATATCGATACCGGTGGATTGAGATTAAAAAAGTAGGAAGCAGAACACTTGATGTTGTGGAATTACAGCCCAAGAACCCGAATGATCCGGATAAGATGTTTTACAGGATCATATTAAATATTGATCAGGCTGACTTTACAATACATAGTTGGGAAATGTATGATCGGGCAGGAAATATATTTTCTTATACCATATCCGGATTCAATCCGCAATTTAAAGCCGATGACTCTTTTTTCGAATTTGATGAATCGAAGTTCCCGGATGTTGAGGTTGTTGATTTAAGATGATTTTAATCCGATGATCTTGATTATGATAAATTGAATTTTTATCACAATCAATTTCCGCTCCTTGGAGGGGTTAGGTCTTGCTTCGCCGTAGCGGCTTCGCGAAGGCAAGGGTGGGTTTTTATAAAAACAGCTCAATTATGAATCATATACTAAGGCCACCATGTTAACAGCAAGCCGTATATAACCATTATTTGCAATAAAACAGGAGATGACTAGAGCAGAACTCATAAACCAGATAAAGAAAAAGAAATCATTTTTATGCGTGGGTCTGGATACGGATATCAGAAAAATGCCAGCACATCTTTTGTCATCCGGGGACCCGATTTTTGAATTCAACAAGCAGATAATAGACGCCACCGCTGACTATTGTGTAGCCTATAAACCAAACCTTGCGTTTTATGAGGCTGAGGGTTCTATGGGATTGGAAAGCCTTCAAAAGACAATTGAATATATTCCGAAAGAAATATTTACGATTGCTGATGCTAAGAGAGGTGATATTGGCAATACCTCAAGTCTCTATGCGAGGGCCTTTTTCGAAAAAATGAATTTTGATTCCATCACTGTAGCTCCCTATATGGGGGAAGATTCTGTGGTGCCTTTTATGGCTTATGATGGGAAATGGGTGATTCTTTTAGCGCTTACATCTAATAAGGGCAGCAAGGATTTTCAGGATCTTGATATTAATGGAAGATCTTCCAAGCTTTTTGAAGAAGTCCTCAAGACCAGCAGGAAATGGGGTACCAGTGAAAATCTAATGTATGTAGTGGGTGCCACCAAAGCTGAAAAGTTAAGGGCAATTCGAAAGATAGTTCCAGATCATTTTTTATTAGTTCCTGGTGTTGGTGCGCAAGGAGGAAGCCTGGAAGAAGTGGCAAAATTTGGAATGAATCATGATTGCGGACTTTTAGTGAATTCCTCAAGGGGAATTATTTATGCCTCATCAGGTTATGATTTTGCTATCAAAGCCGGAGAGGAAGCCAAAAAATTGCAACAGGAAATGGAGCAATATCTCGATGTCTATCTTTAGGCGGTCGCTTTAAGTTTGGGAGGCACAATTTTTAACTCTGCGACAAAAGAAGTATTTCTGGATACTATAAGTTACGATAATAATTCCGCACCCTCGATTGAAACTGTCCATAAATCGGTTTGCAAAATTCTATGAAAAGTTGTTGCGGAGGAGGAGGTTGCATAGGCCGCTGATTGGCTATTCTCAACTGCTCTCTTGTCAATGCTCGTTCATCGCCATTGAAGCTTCCCCATCTATTGACCCAAATAAATTCACCAGGAAATTTCTCGTGTAAAACAACCGTGTTTGACTTTGCATCCATAATTCTCATGCTCATTAATCCCCTGGAAACTACCTGTCTTGTGTTTTCCCGAAATCTCGCTTTTACAGTCCCATATACGTTTATATATGTTTCTTTTTGAGGGGCGGAATTTGAAGAAGTCAAATTTCCTGAATAACCATCGCAAGGTCCGATTTTATCACCGTGATCAATATGTGCCTGCAAGGCAGAAACGCTAACCTCAATGGTTTGTTTAATATTAGGATTGCCTGGAGGCGAATGGCAAATGACTACTTTCTGTTCTTTTTGAGTTTCAGACTGCACAGATGATTGTGGTATCTTAGCAATAATCACACTGTCCTTCGATGCCTCAATAATCCTTTCCTGATTATTTACCTGTCCAACCACAAAATCATCAAACTGTAAAACAAGTATTTGATCAGGATCTTTTAAATTTTCATCTCTCGTTGAGTAAAACCTGATAAACTCATTGTCCTGGTAATTAAAAAGAAATTGCTCAATCTGATCCTGGAAAAATTGAGCGCTTAAGCCTGCCTGCATAGAAGGAACAGGAACCTGCTCGACCAATACCCTTAATGTAGCAAAATATCTTGCCTCTTCAATTTTGTCTTTTACATCCAGATAACCCGGCATGTACAAGTTTGCCTGAACAAAATGATAATAGGCCTCAATCGCATAATTTCTTGTTCCCATTGCGAGCACTTCTTCACCGGCAGTATATCTTTCACCGGCAGCCTCCCGGGTATGGAATTTTAATTGGTTGTAAAAATCCTCAGGGTTTGGAATTACCTGTAAAGCTCCGGGGCTTCTACGAATTTCATCGTGCATGTTATTGAGCATCTTATACGAATCAACAATCTTACCGTTTTTAAACCTGTCCTGGCTGTCTTTCATTCTATTCACCTGCGAGGTATAAAAATCGACAGCCATGGGATAGGCTTGTGAAAGAATCTCTCTGGATTTTTTATTGTTCGGACTTTTCCTCAACTTACTTACTGATTGCATGACGGAGGAATAGTAATTTCCTGATTTGAAAGATTTTTTACTTGAAGAACATCCATAGATGCCTCCAATTACAAGTATCAGAATAATGATGCTGAATTTTCTCATGGTTAGATTGTGTCTGTTTTGAAATATTAGAAAGACGATTATGCCTTAATCTTCATTAAATTTAAAATTATATGCAAGTAAGCTATTGCAAGATCAATTTCATCTCTATTAATTATTGAAAAAATTCACTCGTGACTTTTATGGAATATTTCAATAAAAACTAAAATCTGTCTATTCTTCTATTTCATTACTTATTAGCTGTTTTTCATATAATTTTCTAAATGGACCATTGAGAGACATGAGATGGTCATAAGTCCCATTTTCAATTATATATCCATCATCCAATACAATAATTTTATCCGCAAGTTTTGCTGATGAAACCCGGTGAGAAATGATCATACTGGTCTTGTCTTTCATAATCATTTTCAGACTATTCAGAATATTGTGCTCGGTTTTGGTATCTACAGCGGAGAGGCAATCATCGAGTATCAGCAATTTTGGTTCTTTGGAAAGCGCCCTGGCAATAGAAAGCCTTTGCTTTTGTCCACCAGACAAAGTGATGCCCCTTTCGCCAAGAACGGTTTTCAGTTGTTGTGGAAATTCCATGATATTTTCATATAAATCGGCATGCTTTAATGCTTCAATTGTTTTGTTTTCATTGAGGTCATTCAGCCCGAAAGCCACATTGTTTGAAATGGTGTCAGAAAAAAGAAAAACATCCTGTGGTACACATCCAATCTGATCTCTATATCCTGATGGATTGTAATCTCTCAAACCAATTCCATCTACCGTTATTGACCCAGAAACAGGATCAATCATTCTACTGACGAGATTGGCTATTGTGCTTTTGCCGCTACCTGTAGTCCCGATTATTGCTATAGATTCCCCGGGATTTACAGTAAATGAAATATTTTTTAATGCCTCAATACCCGAATCCTCGTATGTAAAATTCACATCTTTAAATTCCACCTTTCCAATAATTTCTTTCTCAATATTTTCTTTGGAAATAATATCGTTTTTTGTCAATAAAAACTCATTGATTCTTTTTTGAGATGCGGCAGCACGCTGAATAATACTCGTCACCCACCCGAGTGCAGTCACAGGCCATGTGAGCAGGTTTACATACAAAATAAACTCAGCGATATTTCCGATGGAGAGATTGCCATTGATCACTTCTGTACCACCTACATATATTGTCAGTATTGTACTCAATCCAATAAATGACATGATTAAAGGGAAAAACATCGCGTTAACCTGCGTGAGCTGGAGGGACTTTTTTTTATAATGATCACTTTCGGCACTGAATTTTTCCAAAGAATCCGCTTCTCTTGCAAAGGACTTTAATACACGGATACCCGAAAATGCCTCCTGGACAAATGTTGAAAGATCTGAAATGCTTTCCTGGATTTCTTCAGATCTTTTATTGATAATGTTATTCACAAAATAAATGCTTATCGACAATATGGGAAGCGGGGCCAACGCGTATAAAGTAAGTTTAACACTGATGGAAAACATAACCGGTAAAAGGATTAGCGCAAGAATAATCATATTTAATCCATACATAATTGCAGGACCGATATACATTCTCACTTTACTAACATCTTCCGAGATTCGCGCGATGAGATCTCCTGTATTATTTCTCCTGTAAAAGCTGAGCGATAAAGATTGGTAGTGATTGAATACTTCGTTTTTCAGATCAAATTCGATATGCCTCGACATTATAATAATTGTTTGCCTTACCAGGAAAAGGAACAATCCCCTCAACAGGGCAATCAAAAGTATGAGCACTCCATAAAATACGATGCTTTCATTGATGGTGTCATTAAAAATATCCTGAATTTCAAGACCATCGAAAGATTGATAAATAATTAAATTTTCCGCTACAAGATCTAATGCAAACCGCACTAACTGAGCGGGAAGAATCTGAAAAATAGTAGATAATACTACGAATAACAGTCCTAATAATAGATAGGCTTTATATTTTATGAAATATTTATTAAGATGACTGAGCTCTTTCACTTGAGATAAAAACGGTTATCATGCGATATGGTTTATATGTTATCCAATCAGATTGTAATAAAAGCAAAAAGTACTAATTTTGCCCTGTTTCAACATCATCGGATGTTTTGTGCAAAAGTAGCCAATCCGATAAAATATAATATCAATGATAAAGGTAAATAATTTAGAAAAGGCCAGTGAGTTTGAGGTCTTTGATGAATTGGTTAAAAATGAGCACGAACAGGTCGTTTTTTGTAATGATAACGAAACGGGCTTAAAGGCAATCATTGGAATACATAATACAGTTTTGGGACCTGCCCTGGGTGGTACGCGGATGTGGAACTATAAATCTGATGCAGAGGCTTTGACCGATGTACTGAGGCTTGCCAGGGGGATGACATATAAAGCTGCCATTTCAGGTTTAAATCTTGGAGGCGGAAAAGCCGTGATAATTGGCGATGCCGACAAGTTGAAAAATGAAAAATTCCTAAGAAGGTTTGGAAGGTTTATTGAAAGCCTGAATGGCAAATATGTGACTGCTGAAGATGTAAATATGTCACCGGAAGATATGGAATTTATTTCCAGGGAGACAAAACATGTTACAGGGCTTTCGGAAAGTATTGGCGGTGGTGGAGATCCGTCACCGGTTACTGCTTACGGTGTCTATGTTGGAATGAAAGCTTCAGCGAAGAAAGCCTATGGAAGTGACTCACTCAAAGGAAAAAGAATAGCTGTACAGGGTGTCGGTCATGTAGGGATGTATCTTTTGGAATACCTGGTTAAGGAGGATGTCGAATTATTTGTATCTGATTTCAATCTGGATAGAGCCTACGATGCTGCCTCAAAATTTGGTGCTAAGACCGTTGGCTTGGATGAAATATACGATTTGGATGTTGATATTTATTCTCCAAATGCATTAGGGGCCACGATCAATGATGATACGATGAAAAGATTGAAATGCCAGATAATTGCCGGTGGTGCTAATAACCAGTTGGATGATGAAAAAATCCACGGTAAAATGTTGATTGATAGAGGGATTGTTTATGCACCGGATTTTCTTATCAATGCAGGGGGGTTGATTAATGTTGGGATAGATTACCTTGGGGGCTGGAACAAGGAAAAGGTTTACAAAAAAACCGAGCGTATATATCAAACGACATTGGATATTTTAAATCTTTCAGAAAACAAAGGAATTAGTACTCAGGATGCCGCAATGAGTTTGGCGACTAAAAGAATTGCTGATTTTGCTGAAATAAAATGAATGATTTCACACTGCATTTCTGAAATAAATTTGGAAATGGCGGTGTATTGGGTTAAAAAAAGTTCTTTGAATTATATATAATGATAAATCGCAGGTCACTTAGAATAAAAGCATTTAAGAATTTATATGCTTATGAAAGCTGTAAAGGAGCAAATTATCTTATGGCTTTAGATATGATCGACAAGGAGTTTTCCCTGGATTTAAATTCGATGGATATCATCGATAAGGATGAATTAGATAGAAAGAAAATTCTGGCAATCGAAGATTTTGATAAATTCTTCGATCCAAACAGTGAAGATGAAAGTATAAATGTAGAGGTAAAGAAAGAAGTTGGCGAGGCTCTGGAATTTGTCAAGAAACAAAATGTTGCGGATTATACCAGGTTGGCTAAGGATTTAAATGAAGAAGCGACAAGGGTGACAAAAGATCATTTATTGATTATTTCCTTGCTGGAGGAATTGGCTTTTCAAAACAAGAAATTTGAAGACGAGCAAACAGATATTTCAGAAATTCTTGGGGAGAAATCAGTAGTGAATACCAACCTTTATAATAATAAAGTTTTAGCAAAATTTAAGAGTGATAGTACATACAATAAACTACTTTCTTCTTTTAAAATTAATTGGGCAAATCAGGAAGATAAACTCGGGAATTGGTATCGTGTAATCAGCAAAAAGGATGATACATTTAAGGAGTATATTAAAAAAGAAAACCCTGTTTATGAGGAAGATTGGTTAATTCTCGATTATATTTGCCGCGGAGTATTTTTCAAAAATGACGTATTTACCAGTTACTTTGAAGATATTGATTTAGACTGGTCAGAAAATAAGCCGATTATAAGGAGTCTTGTACTGAAGACTCTGAAGTCAGTTAAGGAAGAAGAAGATAAAGTTAAAATTGCTGAAATATCATATAATTGGAAAGATGATTCTGAATATGTAAAGGAGTTATTTAAGGTTAGCGTGAAGGAGAATGATAAGTTGGAAAAGTTGTTGATAGGGAAGCTACAAAACTGGGACATAGAAAGGGTTGCACTTACGGATAGAGTTTTGCTAAAAATGGCTTTGGCGGAATTGATTCATTTTCCAAGCATCCCAACAAAAGTGACGATCAATGAATTTATTGAAATTTCAAAAACATTTAGTACCCCAAAGAGCAAAAAATTCGTAAATGGTATATTAGACGGGCTTTCTGCTGAACTGGTAAAAAGTGGAATCATCAGGAAAAGTGGCAGGGGGTTATTAGATAATAAGTAAATATAAAAACATGAGTAAAAGATCAAATTCGGCATTAGCATTTATAATGGGTGCAGCAACAGGAGCCATACTTGGAATTCTGTACGCTCCGGATAAAGGAGCAAGCACAAGAGATAAGTTATCCTTTTTAGTTGATAAGTATAAAAAAGAATTGGAAGAGCTTGTAAACAATCTATTGGAAGGTGGCGATGATACATCTACCATAGCAAAAGAAAAAGGCAAAAAAGTCATCAGCGATGCCAAAGAAAAGGCAGAAAAGTTGTTGGAAGATGTTGATGAGCTTATTGGTCAGATTAAAGGGGAAAGTAATTAGCATAAATTCAAGATGATGAAAGGATTTTACTTAAAGGCGATTTTGATTGTTTTTGTAGCAGGTGCAGTAGGAGCATGTTCCAACAAAAAAATAGAAAACAATATAAAAAGCCTTGAAAAAAGAGTGGCTGCCCTGGAAGGCAAGTCGGGCATCACTCCGGCAAGTACCTCCGCACCGGCAACACCAGCTGCAAACCTGGGAAGTGACACTGAATTTCCGGTTATGAAATTTGTTCAGACAGAATATGATTTTGGAAGTGTAAAAGAGGGTGATATTGTTGATTACACTTTTAAGTTTACAAATACCGGTAATTTTCCTCTTATTATAAACAAGGCAACCGCAACTTGCGGATGCACAGTGCCCGAATGGCCCAAAAAACCAATCGCAGCAGGTGAATCCGGAGAGATCAGGGTAAAGTTTGACAGTAAAAACAGGAAGAATCTTCAGACTAAATATGTAAATATAAATGCAAATACGAAGCCTGAAGTGACAAGGTTGAAGATTACAGGTAATGTAATTCCAAAAGACGATTCAAATAGTTAATAAATATAATTTTTTATGTTAGGTATATTATTACAAGCCGGCGGAGGGTCGGCGATGACTGGAAATTTAGTACTCATTGGAGGCATTATTGTTATTTTTTATTTTTTCATGATCCGTCCTCAACAAAAGAAACAGAAAGATCAGAAGAAATTTTTGGATGACATAAAAAAAGGTGATATGGCTGTTACAATGGGAGGTATCCATGGTAAAATTTCATCCATAGAAGGTGATACAGTAATGTTGGAAGTGGACAGAGGCACAAAAATAAAGATTGAAAAATCATCTATTTCTCTTGAGTCCACCAAAAAATACAAGAAGTAAAAACAACAAATGAATTGTTTGACATAAGGAAAATATCACTTGCTTTAGCCCAATATTTAGCACCTTTAAGAAGGGCAAATTGGAAGGTGATTTTACTTTGTGTTACAACAGCCGCTACATTTTGGTTTTTCCGTGCTTTAAATAAAATTTATACAACACGAATTAGCTACCCTGTTGAATTGATCTATAACAGGGATAGTCTGATAGCACTAAAGGACCCACCGGAAGAGATTCCAATTAATGTTACAGGGGGAGGTTGGCAATTGTTGAAAAAGACAATTTCCGTCGATGTAGAACCTGTGTTAATTAAACCTGATAATCCGGTGCAAACTCATTTTTTCACAGCGGCAAACCTATTGCCCATTTTTTCAAGTCAACTAAAAGATTTGAATATAAATTATATTGCTACTGATACCATTTACTTTAAAATTGAGCCATTTAAAAAAAGAAAATTGTGCATCAAATTGGATTCCTCAAACATCCATCTTAAGGAAAATTTCTTTATAACCTCCAATTTGTTTTTGGAACCGGATTCAGTTACTTTTCGAGGTCCTGTTTCGCTTGTAGATAAACTTCCTGAAATATTCAAGGTTGCTCTGTCAGATAAGAATATTGACAGCCGCTACGATGAGGAATTAAGTCTCGACCTCTTTTCTTCCTCGATGATAAAGAAAACCCCCGAAGTAATCCATATTAAATTTGATGTAGAGGAATATATTGATCAAACCGCAAAGCTGAATATTGAACAGGTAAATTTCCCCTATGATTCAACAGCATTTATTTTAAACAGTACTGTTGATGCTACTTTTAAGCTACAGAGAAGTTTCAGGAACAAATTGAAACCAGATGATTTTCTGCTTTTTGCTGATTTAAATAATATGCATGCAGCCGATTCAACAATTACAATAGAAGTAATGGATCAGCCTGATTATATAATGGATTTGTCTTTAAAGGAAACCAGGGTTAAGGTTTTTCATGCAAAATAAACCTTTGAAAATCGGCATTACCGGCGGTATAGGCTCAGGAAAATCAAGTGTTTGTGAAATATTCAAGACCCTGGGTATTCCGGTTTATAATGCGGATGAAAGAGCCAGGATTCTGATGCTGAAGGATCCAAAAATCATCAAGGCAATAAAAAGCAATTTCGGTGTAGAATCTTATCTTCCGACTGGAGAACTTAACAGGAAATTTCTTGCTCAAAATGTTTTCAATGATGAAAACAAGCTAGAAACAATCAATAGTATTGTACACCCCTCTGTGGCGGAAGATTTTGAAAGATGGTCTCAAAACTACAGGGATCATGTGTACATCATGAAGGAGGCTGCCTTGTTGGTAGAATCGGGGTCATACAAAATGCTTGATTTTTTAGTGACCGTAACAGCACCAGAAACACTTAGAATTCAAAGAGTGCTGAAGAGAGATCAACACAGAACCGAGGAGGACATCAGATTAATTATTTCTAAGCAGCTCAGCGATGAAGAAAAGATGTTAAAATCAAAGTTCAGAATAATCAATGATGACAAAAGTTTATTGATACCGCAAGTGTTCGAAATCCACAATTATTTGATTAATATCATTCAGGCTGGCTAAATTTAGCTAAATTCAGTAATTTCGTGTTTTCAATATTTTTTTTAATGGAAGAAGTACAATCTTCTTATACCGAGGAGCAAAAACATCGTATTTTCGAAAGTGAATTTATGCCGCACATAGATGCTATGTACAATTTTGCCTATCGGATCACGTATGATGAAGATAGTGCAAAAGATCTTCTGCAGGATACTTATTACAAAGCATTTAAATACATAGAATCTTTCCATGAGGGAACAAATGCTAAGGCATGGTTGTTTAGAATATTAAAGAATGGATTCATTAATGAGTTCAGGAAAAAAAATAAGGAGCCATCCATGATAGATTATAAGGATGTTGAAACTTATTATAACTCGGATGATGTTAATGAAGTAATGACCAGTGATTTAAGAGTTGATGCATTAAAGGACATGATAGGAGATGAAGTTTCAAATGCATTAAACGCTTTGGCAGTAGATTTTCGGATTGTGATAATTTTATGCGATCTTGAGGGGTTTACATATGAAGAAATGTCCAAGATACTTGATATTCCAATTGGTACAGTCAGATCACGGCTTCACAGAGCCAGGAATTTATTGAGAGAAAGGTTGAAGACATATGCAAAATCAATGGGCTTTAAATAGAAGATTATGAAAGATAAAGAAGCACAGGATTATTTGGATAGTTGCATTATTAATCAATGCGGTACACCCGGATGTGATAGCCATGGTGTGAAATTAGATTTAGTTCAAAAAATCATAGACGGACAAGCAAATGAAGAAGAGTCAAAATTATATAACGAAATAATTGACGGTTGTATAAATTGTAAATGCCGTCAGTATTGCGAACAGGAGCTGGCGATTAAAAATATACTTCAAACCAAACTCGACCGCAAAAGAGTCCCACTAGATGTCGTGGAAAAAATTAAAACCAGCATTATCAAAATCATCTGATGTATGAGCGATGGGAAAGCAATTATTTTTTCTGCGCCATCCGGATCAGGTAAAACAACTATAGTCAGGCATCTGCTCAGAACTTGTGATTTCTTAGATTTTTCCATATCAGCAACGACCAGGCTACGCCGTAAAGAGAGAGAAGTTGACGGGAAGGACTATTTTTTTCTTTCCTCAGAAGATTTTAAGAAAAAAATAAAGGAGAATAAATTTATTGAGTGGGAGGAGGTTTATGATGGCAATTACTATGGCACATTGAAATCCGAAGTAGAAAGACTTTGGGATGAAGGCAAGCACGTGGTTTTTGATGTTGATGTTAAAGGTGGTATAAAGCTCAAAGATTATTTTCAGGAAAAAGCCCTGGCTATTTTTGTTAAGGTTAAAGATTTATCAGTACTGGAATCGAGGCTAATACACAGAAATACCGAATCGGGAGAAAACATTCAAAACAGGCTTTCTAAAGCCAAATACGAAATGAGTTTTGAAAATAGATTTGACATAACCTTAATTTCTGACAAGCTGGATGAGACCCTAAAAACGGCTGAAGAGATTGTCACAAACTTTATTTATATTGAAAAGCGCTGATAGAACATGATTATTGGATTATATTTTGGCTCCTTCAATCCTATACACAATGGCCACCTTATTATAGCTCAATCCATCCAGGAAATAGCATTGCTCGATGAAATCTGGTTCATTGTTTCACCTCAGAATCCGTTAAAAAAAAGCAAATCATTGCTTCATGAATTTGACAGGTATGATATGGTTAAAAGAGCCATTGAAGATAATGACCGTTTCAAGGTGAGTGATATCGAGTTCAATATGCCAAGGCCGAGCTATACAATCGATACACTTACATATCTAAAAGAAAAGCATCCTGATCATAGTTTTAAATTAATCATAGGAGGCGATAATCTATCTATTCTGCCAAAATGGAAAAATAGTCAAAGAATTATTGAAGAATTTGGATTGATAGTTTATCCGAGACCGGGCTCAAAATCAACCACTCTGAAGGTTCATCCAAACATCACTTATGTTGAGGCTCCGTTGCTGGATATTTCGGCTACTTTTATCAGGAAATGTATCAGGGAAAACAGGTCAATAAAATACCTCGTGCCAGAAAAATCGGCTGAATTTATCTATGACAGGAAATTATACCAGTAAAAAGGGGATGACTATATGGTCATGATTTCTTCTTCCTTTTTTGTGAGAAGCGCATCAATTTGCTTGATAAAATCGTCCGTGAAATCCTGTACTTTGGTTTCGGCTTTTTTTACTTCATCCTCTGATACATGCTCTTTAATGAGTTTTTTAAGATGATCATTAGTGTCTTTTCTCACATTCCGAACACTCACACGTCCATGCTCTGCTTCAACTCTTGACTGTTTTACGAGATCCTTTCTTCTCTCTTCTGTCAATGGAGGGATATTAAGCCTGACAATTTCACCATCGTTTTGAGGGTTTAGACCTAAATCACTGTTGATGATGGCTCTTTCAATTTCATGAACCATGTTTTTTTCCCATGGTTTTATAGCCAGCGTTTTTGCGTCAGGCGTATTTACTGAAGCAACCTGGCTGATTGGTGTAGGATTTCCATAATAATCAACCGTAATTCCATCCAGCATATTTGGCATTGCTCTGCCCGCCCTGATTTTGGACAATGCAACAGAAACATGATGTACGGATTTTCCCATATGATCTTTTGCTTCTTCTAAATAAAATTCGAGATCTTCCATTATTGTATAATTTTCTTAGTGTACCAGTGTTCCTATATCTTCACCTTCAATAATTTTTAACAAATTACCCGGTTTATTCATGTCAAAGACTATTATTGGCAAATCGTTTTCCCTGCAAAGTGTAAAAGCGGTCATATCCATTACGTTCAATCCCTTTTGAATTACATCATTGTAAGTGATATCAGAAAATCTATCGGCGTTGGGATTTTTTTCAGGATCTTCTGAGTAAATCCCATCTACTCTTGTCCCTTTCAGCACTACATCCGCTTCAATTTCAACAGCTCTTAAACTTGCGGCGGAGTCTGTAGTGAAATATGGATTTCCGGTTCCTGCACCAAAAATGACAATCCTGCCTTTTTCCAGGTGTCTAATGGCCCTTCTCCTAATGAATTGCTCACAAACCTGGTCGATTTTTATTCCCGACATCAATCTTGTATATACTCCTGCACCTTCAAGGGCACTCTGTAATGCCATGGCATTTATTACAGTAGCCAACATGCCCATATAATCTCCCTGAACCCGGTCCATGCCCGATTGTTCTGCCTGGATACCGCGAAATATGTTTCCACCGCCGATTACAATTGCAAGTTCAACACCACTTTTCTTTACTTTTTTAATCTCGCTTGTATATTGCTCCAACCGTCGTGGGTCAATCCCAAATTTCTGATTTCCCATCAATGCTTCTCCACTTAGTTTCAGCAGTATTCGTTTATATTTCATATTGTATCGGTGTTTTATTAGGCAAATATAATATTGTAAAAAAGATTACATAAAATCTACGAAGATAAATACTCAAATAATATCAGGATTAGCCCCTCCCTGGAAACAATAATCAACTAAAAATGCAGAATTACAGCATCTTTATTTATTTTTTGATTTTTCTCAACCAATATTTTCTTAACCACACCATCCTGGGGCGCTTTCAATATATTTTCCATTTTCATGGCCTTTAATACTATTAGTGGTTCACCGGCAATTACTTTTTGTCCTTCTGTTATCCTGATATCTACAATCAACCCTGGCATCGGCGCTTTTAATACATCGGATTTCGGAATGGTTTTATTCCGGATACCTAATGTCTCCATTAAAAGGTCATTCTCATCTTTCATATTCACTTTATATGTGCCTTCATTAACTTTCACTACAAAAGATTTTGTCTGCAAATCATGTTCTAACACCCTAACTCTAAATGATTTATTATCGTGGATTACATGGAAACCATTATTGTCAAGTTTCACTATTTTCAATTCTTTCTTTTCGCCGCTTACCAGGAAATAATCTTTGAATTTATCAATTAAAAAATCATATGTGTTGTTAACCTTTGACTTTACCATTTTAAATTTATTTGCATCAGTGGCCTAAATATAAGTTTATTTGCCGTTTTTTGTCGGCTGAAAATGATTGATTATTATGAGAGCGAATATTTTTATATACCTGCATATTTTATTTTTATTAGGAATTTATTCCTGTAAAGTAACCGAAAAGCAGGCGATTGTTACGGAAGTTAATGATGTTGTAGCTGAACCGGCGGATTCAACTGTTGTTGAAGACAAAAATCTGGTTGAAGTCAAATTATATAAAAGTGAGCAAACGCGTCACTTCCGGCTAATTCACACAAAACTTGAGGTCAGTTTTGATTGGGAGAAGCAATATATGCATGGTATTGCTACATTGATTTTGGAGCCGTTTTTTTATGCTCAATCCAATCTGGTGCTGAATGCAAAAGGATTTGATATTCATAATGTTTCGATCATTAAAGGGGAAAACCATGAGCATCTAAATTTCAAATATGATGGAAAGAGAATCAATATCGACCTTGGGAAAGAATATGAAAGAGGGCAAAAGATCAATATCTTAGTCAACTATACAGCCAAACCAGATGAGGGTGAATATGGGGATAATTTCAATAATGATCAGAAAGGGCTTTATTTTATAAATCCACATGGCGACGAATCGGATAAACCGCAGCAAATTTGGACTCATGGAGAAACGTCATCAAACTCGAGATGGTTTCCGACAATTGATGCACCAAATCAAAAATCCACGCAGGAGATGTACATTACCGTCAACGAAAAATATAATACACTTTCCAACGGAATTTTGGTTTATTCCCAGTCGAACTCAGATAATACAAGAACTGATTATTGGAAAATGGATAAACCTCATGCCCCGTATTTATTCATGATGGCTGTCGGTGAATTTTCAATTGTGGAGGATAAGTGGGAAGGTATAACCGTAGATTATTATGTAGAACCGGAATATGAAGCTTATGCAAAGAATATATTTGGAAATACACCGGAGATGATCGGATATTTTTCAGAATTATTGAATTATCCATTTCCATGGATCAAATATAATCAGGTAGTAGTGAGGGATTTCGTTTCCGGAGCCATGGAAAATACTACAGCTTCGGTGTTTATGGAAGATCTAAATGTTGATAACAGAGCCCTTATCGATTATAATTGGGATGACATCATTGCACATGAGTTGTTTCACCAGTGGTTTGGTGATTTGGTGACTTGCGAATCCTGGGCAAACCTCCCTTTGAATGAGTCCTTTGCAACTTATGCAGAATTTTTATGGAAAAATCATAAATATGGAGTAGATGAGGGAGCCTATCAATTGTATGAAGAATTGCAGAGCTATCTCGAAGAAGCGGAGAGCAAAAAGGAAGATCTGATCAGATATTACTACGATGAAGAAGAAGATATGTTTGACAGCCATTCCTATGCTAAAGGTGGACTTATTCTTCATATGTTGAGAAATTATCTGGGAGATGAGGCGTTTTTCAAATCCTTAGAATATTACCTCAAGTCTCATGAGTTTGGAAAAGCTGAAGTGCACGATCTTCGGCTCGCTTTTGAGCGGATATCAGGTGAAGATTTAAATTGGTTTTTTAACCAGTGGTTTTTGGCGGCTGGCCATCCCAAGCTAAGAGTTGAAGAGTCTTATGATCAAGCAAACGGAAAATATATAGTTAAAGTGTGGCAAGAGCAGGATATAGAGAAATATCCGGTGTTCAAGTTGCCTCTTAACCTGGATGTATGGGAAAATGGCAATAAAACTGGTTATACCATAGAAATTGATAAAACTTATCAGGAATTCGAGTTTGGAGATGTTGAAAATCCTGATTTGATTTTAATAGACAGTGATTTTACGCTGGTTGGTGAGATTGAGCATAATAAAAAACCAGAGCAGTTTCAATACCAATTTGATCATTACGGGAATAATGTCCGGGCCAGGATTGATGCCCTGGAGTATTTTCTTGATGCTCCTATAAATCCTATTTCACGAATTGTATTGATCGATGCACTGCAGGATTCTTTTTGGATTTTAAGAGAAAAAGCCCTCCAGGTATTCGAGGTGGATTCTAGTGATTTATTTTCTGCGGCGGAAAGTAAAATTAAAATCATGGCGACGAATGACCCGAATTCTTTGGTAAAAGCAAGAGCGCTTGGTGTTTTGGCAGAAAAGGAAAAATCGCAGTATATTGATATTTTCGAGGCAAGTCTGTACGATTCTTCCTATTCGGTTTCTGGCATGGCACTGTATGCCTATTTGCAAAGTGGAGTAGATGATACAGATTCCGTTTTGGTGAATTTTAGAAATGAGACGAACTTCAATATAACATCTTCTGTCGCAGATTATTATATACAACAACAGGATCATGGACAATACATTTGGTTTGCGGAGAAATTGCAACAGTATAATGGTGGAGATTTATGGTATTTCATCAAATTATTTGGTATGTATTTGGTTGCAGCTCCAGATGACCAGATTGCGGAAGGAGTTAAGGCGCTGGAAAAAATCGCAAAAAATCATTATCAGTTTTATAACAGGCTTTCTGCCTACCAGTCGATAGAATTGCTATCGGACAACCCAGGGGTGCCTGAAATGTTGGAGGGAATCAGGGAAAATGAGTCGGATCCTCGGTTAAGAGATTATTTTAAATGACGTTTGATTAAGCTAATGAATCAGTCGCTGAAAAAAAAAGATACTATTTGCTTTAAATATTTGAATAATATAAAAAAGGGTATAATTTTGCATTCCCTTAAAAACGGGCAGATTTTCTGATTCAAAATTTAGGGGTAAGTTCTTTAACAAAATGAATGCCGGGGAGATACCGAAGCGGTCAAACGGGGCAGACTGTAAATCTGTTGGCTCAGCCTTCGGAGGTTCGAATCCTCCTCTCCCCACATTGATTAAAAAAGGCAATAATTTGAATTTAGATATTGTATAAAATGTACAATTCTAAAATAATAAACTGCGGGAGTAGCTCAGCTGGTAGAGCGACAGCCTTCCAAGCTGTAGGTCGCGAGTTCGAACCTCGTCTCCCGCTCAGATTATATAAAATGATTGGCCGTAATTTACCAAGCCGACGTAGCTCAGGGGTAGAGCGCTTCCTTGGTAAGGAAGAGGTCATGGGTTCAAATCCCATCGTTGGCTCAAATTAATTATATTAGATTACATAAAATAAAATTTTTAATTAAACCGAGAGTTATCAAAAATGGCTAAAGAAAACTTTGACCGTTCGAAACCGCATGTTAATATCGGTACAATAGGTCACGTTGACCATGGTAAAACCACATTGACAGCTGCTATCACAACAGTTTTAGCATCAAAAGGGTTATCAGAAATCAGGGAATTCGATTCTATCGATAATGCACCTGAAGAAAAAGAAAGAGGTATTACAATTAATACCGCGCATGTTGAGTATTCAACTGCAAACAGACACTACGCACACGTTGACTGTCCTGGTCACGCTGACTATGTGAAGAACATGGTTACGGGAGCGGCCCAGATGGATGGCGCTATCATCGTTGTTGCAGCTGACGATGGACCAATGCCTCAAACAAGGGAGCATATCCTTCTTGCTCGTCAGGTAGGTGTTCCAGCTTTGGTTGTTTTCATGAACAAAGTTGACCTGGTTGATGATGAGGAATTGCTGGAACTCGTTGAAATGGAAATAAGAGAACTTCTTAGCTTCTATGAATACCCCGGTGATGATATTCCTGTAATCCAGGGATCAGCTCTTGGTGGATTAAACGGAGAGCCGAATTGGGTAGAGAAAATTGTTGAATTGATGGATGCCGTAGATGAGTATATCCCGCTTCCTGAACGAGATATAGATAAAACTTTCTTAATGCCGGTAGAAGATGTTTTCTCAATCACTGGTAGAGGAACAGTTGCTACAGGTAGAATTGAAAGAGGTGTAATCAACACAGGAGATCCTGTTGATATCCTTGGTATGGGAGCTGAAAACCTTAAATCAACGGTTACCGGAGTTGAGATGTTCAGAAAGATTCTTGATAGAGGTGAAGCTGGTGACAATGCTGGTCTGCTTCTTAGAGGTATTGATAAGGACGAAATCAGAAGAGGTATGGTAATCTGTAAGCCAGGTTCTGTAACTCCTCATGCTCATTTCAAGGCAGAAGTTTATGTGCTTTCAAAAGATGAAGGAGGAAGACATACTCCATTCTTCAATAAATACAGACCTCAGTTCTATTTAAGAACGACTGATGTAACAGGTGAAATTATGTTACCTGAAGGTGTTGAAATGGTTATGCCTGGAGATAATGTAACTATTGAGGTTACGCTCATCAACACAGTTGCTATGGAGAAAGGTCTCCGATTTGCAATCAGAGAAGGTGGTCGTACAGTTGGTGCCGGACAGGTTACCGAAATTCTGGACTGATAATCTATATAGAATTCCCTAACAAATGCGTTTCTTGAAAATAATTAAGAAACGCATTTGCTTCTATAAAATTTTTTAAATAAATTTGCGGGCCGTTTTAATACGGGTGTAGCTCAATTGGTAGAGTAGTGGTCTCCAAAACCATTGGCTGGGAGTTCGAGTCTCTCCACCCGTGCTACTAAAAAATTAAGAAATTGCTTAAGCTAAAAAAATTCATTGTAGAGTCAGTTGATGAGCTAAGAAACAAAGTTTCATGGCCGAAATACAACGAGTTGCAAAGTAGTTCAATGTTGGTACTTGTAGCATCATTGATATTTGCAATAATAATAGGAGTTATCGATTTCGTTTTTGATAACCTGATGAGTTGGTTTTATAATGAGTTTTAAAACGAATAGATTTCCAGATGAGTGAGCATAAATGGTATGTGATACGGGTGATTAGTGGACAGGAGAAGAAAATAAAAACTTACCTGGAAAACGAAATTTCACGACAAAAACTTGAAGAATATATTCCTCAGATACTCATTCCTTCTGAGAAGGTTTACGAAATGCGGAATGGGAAAAAGCGTATTAGAGAACGCAATTTTTTCCCGGGTTATGTGCTTATTTCTGCAGATCTCACTTATGGAGAGGCGATGCATGTTATAAACAGCATTCCTGGCGTTATTGGGTTTTTGGGTAATAACAGCGCAAGCGCTTCAAAGGAGCCTGTTCCACTTCGTCAATCAGAAATTAACCGGATATTAGGAAAGGTTGATGAGTCGGAGGAAATGGAAGAAAAGTTTGATACTACTTATATAGTTGGTGAATCAGTAAAAGTTATGGATGGTCCATTTAGTGGATTTACCGGAACTGTAGAAGAGGTATTTGATGAAAAGAAGAAATTGAATGTGATGGTGAAAATTTTCGGAAGAAATACACCAGTCGAGTTGAATTATATGCAAGTAGAAAAACAAGATTAGCATTATGGCTAAAGAAATAATAGGATTTTTAAAACTACAAATTCGAGGAGGTGCAGCAAATCCTTCTCCTCCTGTAGGTCCCGCACTTGGTAGTAAGGGGCTTAATATAATGGAGTTTTGTAAACAATTCAATGCAAGAACACAGGAGAAAAATGGTCAATTGTTGCCAGTTGTAATTACAATTTTTAAAGATAAATCTTTTGATTTTGTTATTAAGACTCCACCTGCTGCTGTCTTATTGCTTGAACATTCAAAAATAAAGAAGGGATCATCTGAACCAAACAGGGCTAAAGTTGGATCTGTAACCTGGGATCAGGTTAAGGAAATTGCAGAATTGAAAATGCAGGATCTTAATGCATTCAGAGTAGAATCAGCAATGAGAATGGTTGCTGGTACCGCTCGAAGTATGGGATTGAGAGTTAAAGGAACTGCACCCTGGGCAAATTAAAGGAAAGTAACAATGGGTAAGGTAAGTAAGAAAAGAAAAGCAATATTAGAAAAGTATGACTTCCAGAAAGTTTTTGCTTTGTCTGATGCTGCAGAAGTCATTAAAGACATAACTACTACAAAGTTTGATTCATCTGTTGATATCGATATCAGATTAGGAGTAGATCCCAGGAAGGCTGACCAAATGGTCAGAGGTGTGGCAACACTACCTCATGGCACTGGTAAGGATGTGAAAGTCCTTGTATTATGTACACCTGAAAAAGAGCAGGAAGCAAAGGATGCCGGTGCTGATCATGTGGGTTTAGATGAGTATATCAAAAAAATAGAAGGTGGATGGACTGATATTGATGTTATCATCACCATGCCACCCGTAATGGCGAAAGTTGGTAAACTCGGTAGAATATTGGGTCCCAGAGGATTGATGCCTAACCCAAAATCAGGAACAGTTACCATGGATATCGGTAAAGCTGTTCAGGAAGTGAAAATGGGTAAGATTGATTTTAAAGTTGATAAATTTGGTATTATTCATACATCAATTGGGAAAGCATCTTTTTCTAAAGAAAAAATTATTGACAATGCCATAGAGATGTTGAATACTGTCTCAAAATTAAAACCGGCTTCTTCAAAGGGTACTTACTTCAAAAGTATTCATTTGTCAAGTACCATGAGTCCTGGCATTGCTATTGATCAACACAGCGTTAGCGATATTTAAGATGACAAAGCAAGAAAAAACAGAAGTAATAGGCGAGATAGCTCAAAGATTCAGTGAGAATAAAAATTTTTATTTCGCTAATGCCTCAGGTCTTTCTGTGGCAGAAATAAATGATTTCAGGAGAATTTGTTTTGAAAAAGGAGTTGAGTATAATGTTTATAAAAATACTCTTATCAAAAAAGCTCTTGAAACACTTGATACGGATTATTCTTCGTTTGACGATACAGTATTGAAAGGTTTTACCGGTATAATTTTCTCAAAGGAAAATGGAAATCTACCGGCAAAAGTTATCAAGCAGTTTAGAAAAGCAGGAGGTGGTGATAAACCAATATTAAAAGGGGCTTCCATCGATACCGATCTCTTTATTGGAAATGACCAACTGGATGCTTTAAGTAAGCTTAAATCTAAATTTGAGCTTATTGGTGACGTGATTATGTTGTTACAATCTCCGGTTAAAAATGTTATCTCGGCGCTTCAAAGTGGCCAGAACAATTTGGCAGGGGTATTAAAAACGTTGTCTGAACGAGAAGAAGCATAATTGAAATAAGTTAAAAATTAATTAAGAAAAATTTAAAATGGCAGATTTAAAAGCATTCGCAGAGCAACTGGTGAACCTAACCGTAAAAGAGGTTAGCGAACTTACAGATATTTTGAAAGATGAATATGGTATTGAACCTGCAGCAGCTGCAGCTCCGGTAATGGTAGCAGGAGCTGCTGGTGGAGATGAAGGTGGAGCAGAAGAGAAGACTTCATTTGATGTTATATTAACTTCACCAGGTTTAGCTAAACTAAAAGTGGTTAAAGCTGTTAAAGAATTAACAGGTTTAGGACTTAAAGAAGCTAAAGAATTAGTAGATGGCGCTCCAAATGCAATTAAGGAGGGTATTGCTAAAGATGAAGCAGAAGGACTTAAAAATCAACTTGAAGAAGCAGGAGCAGAAGTCGAAATTAAATAAAGCATTGTCCATTTATAATATTTAAATGGATATAGTGTAGGCCTGGCCAATTTAGTCAGGTCTTTTCCTGTTTGTACCAACACCAATTTAATTGGTAAAAAACCATAGCCACAGTGGCGTGGAATGATTTTCTGATAAGATTACTACACTAAATGATTAAAGCCTTGGCGACAAATAATCAAAATCTAAGAAAAAGCTTTTCCAAAATTAAAAGTGTAATCGATTATCCGGATTTTCTGGATGTTCAATTACAATCATTCAAAGATTTCTTTCAATTGGAAACAGCTGCAGAAAAAAGAATCCAGGAAGGACTTTACAAAGTTTTTTCTGAAAATTTCCCGATAGCTGATTCAAGAGAAAATTTCGTGCTTGAATTTATCGATTACATGGTTGATCCGCCTAAATACAGGGTCAGCGAATGTGTGGAAAGAGGTCTCACCTATTCTGTTCCTTTAAAAGCGAAACTGCGGCTTTCCTGCAATGATGAGGACAACGAAGATTTTGAGACAATCGAACAGGAAGTCTTCTTGGGGAATATTCCTTACATGACCGTAAAAGGTTCCTTTGTAGTCAATGGAGCAGAGCGTGTCATTGTCTCGCAATTGCACAGGTCGCCAGGCGTATTTTTTGCGCAAAGTAAACATACCAATGGTACCAAATTGTATTCAGCCAGGATCATTCCATTCAAAGGATCATGGATTGAGTTTGCTACCGATGTAAACAATGTGATGTATGCCTATATTGACAGGAAAAAGAAATTTCCTGTTACTACATTATTAAGAGCGATAGGCTGGGGTTCTGATAAAGATATTCTGGACCTGTTTGAACTTTCTGAGGAAGTTGATGCAACCAAAAAGCAGCTGCAAAATGTAATTGGCAGAAAATTGGCAGCGAGAGTCCTTAAAACCTGGACAGAAGACTTTGTGGATGAAGATACTGGTGAAGTTGTATCTATCGATAGAAATGAGGTTCTTTTGGAAAGGGATTCAGTCTTAACTGAAGATGATATAGATGTTATAATTGATGCATCTACAAAATCTATCATACTTCATAGAGAGGATATAAATATCAATGATTTCCAGATAATTTATAATACCCTTTCTAAAGATAATTCAAATTCCGAAAAAGAGGCAGTCGAACAAATCTACCGTCAACTTAGAAACTCTGAGGCTCCTGATGAGCAAACAGCACGTGATATTATTCACAGTTTATTTTTCTCCGATAAGAGGTATGATCTTGGAGAAGTTGGTAGGTATAGAATTAATAAAAAGCTCGGATTAGATATTGATTCGAATGTCAGGGTACTTACAAAGGAAGATATTATTCTGATTGTTAAGTACCTGATCGGATTGATCAACTCGAAAGCAGTAGTAGATGATATTGACCATTTAAGTAACAGAAGGGTAAGAACGGTCGGCGAACAATTATATACTCAGTTTGGTGTAGGTCTTGCAAGAATGGCAAGGACCATCAAAGAGCGAATGAACGTCCGAGACAATGAAGATTTTAAACCAGTCGATTTGATTAACGCCAGGACATTATCTTCAGTAATCAATTCTTTCTTTGGAACCAATCAACTGTCTCAGTTTATGGATCAAACGAATCCATTGGCAGAGATTACTCACAAAAGAAGAATGTCAGCATTGGGGCCTGGTGGTCTATCTAGAGAAAGAGCAGGATTCGAAGTTAGAGACGTACACTATACGCACTATGGTAGATTATGTACTATTGAAACACCGGAAGGTCCTAATATTGGTTTGATATCGTCACTTTGTGTACACGCGAAGGTAAATGGTATGGGATTCATAGAAACTCCCTATCGAAAGGCGGGTAAAGGTAAGGTAAATATGTCGAGTGATGTTATTTACTTAACAGCGGAGGAAGAAGATACACATAACATAGCGCAGGCAAATGCACCGCTCAAAGATGATGGAATATTTATAAAAGATAAGGTAAAAGCAAGATTTGAGGGGGACTTTCCTATCGTTGATAATGGAGAAGTATCATATATGGATGTAGCTCCGAATCAAATAGTTTCAGTAGCCGCTTCACTTATACCATTCCTCGAACACGATGATGCCAACAGGGCATTGATGGGTTCCAATATGATGCGTCAGGCGGTTCCATTGATGAAGCCCCAGGCTCCGATTGTTGGGACGGGATTGGAAAAAAGAGTTGCTTTGGATAGTAGGTCTTTAATTCTTGCTGAAGGAGATGGGGTTGTCTCCTATGTAGATGCAGAAAAAATATCTATTAAATATGACCTCAATGAAGATCAGAAACTGATAAGTTTTGATCAGGATATTAAAACCTATGAACTTATCAAGTTCAGAAGAACAAATCAGGATACTTGTGTCAACCTTAAACCAATCGTTTTTAAAGGTGATAAAGTTGAAAAAGGGCAGGCCCTGTGTGAAGGGTATGCGACCGAAGCCGGTGAATTGGCTCTTGGAAGAAACTTGAAAGTTGCATTTATGCCATGGCAGGGTTACAACTTTGAGGATGCGATTGTTATTTCAGAAAAGGTTGTAAGAAACGATATTTTCACATCACTTCATATTGATTCATTTGAACTCGAGGTAAGAGATACAAAAAGAGGAGAAGAAGAGCTTACTTCAGAGATTCCAAATGTCAGTGAAGAGGCTGTTAAAAACCTCGATGAACATGGCATTATCAGAGTTGGCGCTGATGTTAAGGAAGGCGATATATTGGTTGGAAAGATTACTCCAAAAGGCGAAACAGATCCAACGCCTGAAGAAAAACTTCTTCGCGCTATTTTTGGTGATAAAGCGGGAGATGTTAAAGATGCATCCCTGAAAGCTTCTCCTTCCCTACAAGGTGTTGTAATTGACACCAAGCTTTTCTCGAGACCAAAGAAAGACAAAGATCTGAGAGCAAAGGCAAAGAAGGATGTTGGAATACTCAAAGGAAAATACAGCAAGCAACTTCTCGAGGTCAGAGCCTTGATGATAGAAAAGCTTACCAAAATATTGGACGGCAAGATTTCTCAGGGTGTAAGACATAAGTTTGGAGATGAAATCCTTAGCAAAGGGGTGAGATTCAATCCAAAAGTTATTGAAGAGAAACTTTTCCCGGAGAGAAATGTATATCGGGATGAGAGTAATTATAATGTTCAGGAAGAAGTTAATCTTATAGCTGATCTCAATTACGATAATTGGACAGATGATGAAAAAACAAATAATTTGATTGTTGAACTCATCAAAAAATTTACAATTAAAAGGAATGAATATGCCGGAGAATTTAAACGAGAGAGGTTTACTCTTGAAGTTGGAGACGAACTCCCTGCGGGTATTGTTCAATTAGCTAAAGTTTATGTAGCTAAAAAACGTAAATTAAAGGTTGGTGACAAAATGGCCGGACGACACGGAAATAAAGGTGTTGTGGCTAAAATTGTTCGTCAGGAAGATATGCCTTACCAGGAAGATGGAACTCCTGTTGACATTGTTCTTAATCCACTCGGTGTGCCATCAAGGATGAACCTTGGACAGATCTACGAAACCGTTTTGGGCTGGGCTGGTGAAATATTAGGGAAGAAATATGCTACCCCGATTTTCGATGGAGCCTCGATGGCTGATGTAGAACAGGAATTAAAGGCGGCAAAACTCCCGAAATTTGGGCGAACCTATTTATATGATGGTCTGACAGGGCATAAGTTTGACCAACAGGTAACAATTGGCAGAATTTATATGCTTAAACTAGGCCACCTTGTTGATGATAAGATGCATGCAAGATCTATTGGTCCATATTCACTCATCACTCAACAGCCACTAGGAGGCAAAGCACAATTTGGTGGTCAGAGGTTTGGTGAGATGGAAGTTTGGGCACTTGAAGCATTTGGAGCATCTAACGTACTCCAGGAAATCCTGACAATCAAATCAGATGATGTAATCGGAAGAGCTAAAGCATATGAAGCTATAGTAAAAGGTGAAAATATGCTTAAGCCGAATATTCCGGAATCATTCAATGTATTGGTACATGAATTACGTGGACTGGCACTTGAAATTACCTTAGATTAATGAATTCAAACCTTTTTGGTTTATAATAAATACGCTAATTAATTATGGCATTCAGAAAAAACAAAAAACTAAAGAGTGACTTTTCTAAAGTTACCATAAGTCTTGCGTCGCCGGAATCAATTTTAGAAAGTAGTCATGGTGAGGTTACCCAACCGGAAACAATTAACTACCGAACCTACAAACCGGAGATGGGGGGATTGTTCTGCGAGCGCATTTTTGGCCCGGTCAAAGACTGGGAATGTCATTGTGGGAAATATAAAAGAATAAGATATAAAGGGATCATTTGCGATCGTTGTGGTGTTGAAGTAACTGAGAAGAAGGTACGAAGGGAAAGAATGGGCCACATTGAACTCGTTGTTCCTGTAGCACATATTTGGTATTTCAGATCGCTTCCAAATAAAATCGGTTACCTTCTTGGCCTGCCTACAAAAAAACTGGACCAAATCATTTATTACGAACGATTCGTAGTTATTCAGCCTGGCCTGAAAGAGGAAGATGATCTTAGTAAAATGGATTATCTGACTGAAGATGAATATCTTGATATACTTGATAAGTTACCAAGAGAAAATCAAATGTTGGATGATGATGATCCTGAAAAGTTTATTGCTAAAATGGGTGCAGAGGCGCTTGAAATGCTTTTGGCAAGGATTGACCTTGATGAATTATCTTATAAATTAAGGCATCAGGCAGCCACTGATACTTCTCAACAAAGAAAAGCTGAGGCATTGAAGAGGCTACGTGTAGTTGAGGCATTCAGAGATGCAAGAACAAGAATCGAAAACAGACCAGAGTGGATGATCATAAGAATGGTTCCTGTAATTCCACCGGAGTTGAGACCTCTTGTCCCTCTTGACGGCGGTAGATTTGCTACCTCTGATCTAAATGATCTTTACAGAAGAGTTATAATAAGAAACAACCGTTTAAAACGACTAATTGATATTAAAGCCCCGGAAGTCATTTTAAGAAATGAAAAAAGGATGCTTCAGGAGGCGGTGGATTCACTTTTTGATAATTCGCGAAAAGTTAATGCAGTTAGATCCGATGGAAACAGGGCACTAAAATCTTTGAGCGATATGCTGAAAGGAAAGCAAGGCCGGTTCCGTCAAAACCTTCTTGGTAAAAGGGTGGATTATTCGGGAAGATCAGTAATTGTGGTTGGCCCTGAATTGAAAATGCATGAATGCGGGCTGCCAAAAAATATGGCGGCAGAGCTATTCAAACCTTTTGTTATCAGGAAATTAATTGAAAGAGGAATTGTAAAAACTGTTAAGTCAGCTAAGAAAATTGTTGACAGGAAGGACCCAGTTGTTTGGGATATTTTAGAAAATGTATTGAAAGGCCATCCGGTTCTACTTAACAGGGCACCTACGCTACACAGATTGGGTATTCAGGCATTTCAGCCAAAATTGATTGAAGGAAAAGCGATTCAACTTCATCCTTTGGCATGTACAGCATTTAATGCAGACTTTGACGGTGATCAAATGGCCGTGCACGTTCCGCTTGGACAGGAAGCGATTTTGGAAGCTTCAATATTAATGCTTTCATCACATAATATATTGAATCCAGCCAATGGGGCCCCAATTGCTGTACCATCGCAAGATATGGTTCTTGGACTATATTATGTGACTAAAGGCAAGAAAGGAACTAAAAGCAATCCTGCAATAGGAGAGGGTATGGAGTTCTATTCTTCAGAGGAAGTTATTATTGCTCTCAATGAGGAGCGTATCTCAAAGCACACATATATAAAAGTTAGAACAAAAGTAAGAAATGAAATTGGCGAACTTGAAACAAAAGTTATTGAAACTGTAGCCGGCAGGGTGCTTTTTAATCAACATGTTCCTGAAGAAGTTGGTTATGTTAATGAACTTCTTTCAAAGAAAAAGCTCCAATTGATCATTTCTGATGTATTTAAAATCACAGGAATGGATGTGACTGCCAAGTTCCTTGATGATATTAAAACACTTGGTTTCCAGGAAGCTTATAAGGGTGGATTATCGATTGGTCTTAATGACGTGATGATTCCTAAAGTTAAAGATGAATTGATTAATGAAGCAAAAGCTGAGGTTGATGAAGTTTGGAATAATTACCTTATGGGTCTTATTACAGATAACGAACGATATAATCAGGTAATTGACATCTGGACGCGAATTAACTCTCAGATTACAGGTACTTTGATGCGTCAACTAGAAGAAGATAAGCAGGGTTTCAATTCTATTTATATGATGATGCACTCTGGCGCCAGAGGTTCAAGGGAGCAGATTCGACAATTAGGCGGAATGCGGGGATTGATGGCAAAACCACAGAAAAACCTTGTAGGGTCAGTTGGAGAAATTATTGAAAACCCAATCATTTCTAATTTTAAGGAAGGACTGGATGTTATAGAATATTTTATTTCTACTCACGGAGCAAGAAAAGGCTTGGCCGATACTGCTTTAAAAACAGCTGATGCCGGATATTTAACAAGAAGGTTGGTGGATGTATCGCAAGATGTAGTTATCAACGAAGCTGATTGTGATACCTTGAGAGGAATTGTAGTAACAGCCCTGAAAGATAATGAAGATATTGTGGAACCATTGTCTGAAAGGATTCTTGGCAGAGTAACTGTTCATGATGTTTTCGATCCGCTTACCGAGGAATTGATTGTAGCATCAAATACCGAAATTGATGAGGAAATTGCAAAGAAAATTGATGAGACAAGTATAGAGGAAATCGAAATAAGATCCGTATTAACTTGTGAAACTAGAAAAGGTGTTTGTTCAAGGTGCTATGGTAGAAATCTTGCAACAGGTAAAATGGTTCAAAGGGGAGAAGCCGTTGGCGTAATTGCAGCTCAATCTATTGGAGAGCCCGGCACTCAGCTTACACTTAGAACTTTCCACGTTGGTGGTACTGCCTCAAATATTGCAGTTGACGCTAAAATTAAGGCAAAATTTGATGGTGTAGTTGAATTTGAAGAGTTGAGGTCTTTAAAAACCACAGATAATGATGGTGAAAAGGTTACTGTTGTTATGGGAAGATCTGGAGAAATTAAAATTGTAGATCCCAAATCAAAAAAGGTTCTTATAAGTAATCATGTTCCATATGGTGCTTTTCTTCAGATTAAAGAAGGAAATAAAGTGAAAAAAGACCAGGAACTTTGTTTTTGGGATCCGTATAATGCGGTAATCCTTACCGAATTGGATGGAACTGTTCAATATGACATGATTGAAGAAAATCTAACTTATCGGGAAATATCTGATGAGCAAACAGGGCACAGGGAAAAAGTAATTATCGATTCGAAAGATAAAACTAAAAACCCGGCATTGATCATTGAAACTGAAGATGGTGAAATTTCATATAATATTCCTGTGGGGGCTCACCTGGCTGTAAATCACGGCGATAAAATCAAGTCTGGCCAGGTACTTGTAAAAATCCCACGAACTATGGGGAAATCCAGGGATATCACAGGAGGACTACCAAGAGTTACAGAATTATTTGAAGCGAGAAATCCATCTAATCCGGCCACAGTGAGTGAGATTGATGGTGTTGTCACATATGGTGGCATCAAGAGAGGAAACAGAGAAATTTTCATCGAATCGAAAGATGGTATAAAGAAAAGGTACCTGGTTTCTCTTTCAAAGCATATTCTCGTTCAGGATAATGACTTTGTAAGAGCTGGAATGGCGCTATCGGATGGTGCTATTACACCGGCAGATATTTTGGCTATTAAAGGCCCTACTGCGGTTCAGGAATATCTCGTAAATGAAATTCAGGAAGTTTACCGCCTTCAGGGTGTAAAGATAAATGACAAGCATATTGAGGCGATTGTTAGGCAGATGATGCAAAAAGTCTCAATTGTTGATTCAGGCGATACAAGTTTCCTTAATGGCCAGGTAGTTGACCGATGGGTATTTAGAGAAGAGAATGATGCAATTCTAGAAATGAAGGTAGTAACTGACCCCAAAGATTCTGAAAACTTGAAAGCAGGTCAGATAATATCAAGCAGAAGACTTAGAGATGAAAACTCAAGCCTAAAAAGAAGAGATCTTAAACCTATAGAAGTTAGAGATGCTCAACCTGCTGTATCTAAACCAACATTGCAAGGTATTACCCAGGCGTCCTTAGGAACTGAGAGTTTTATATCTGCAGCATCATTCCAGGAAACTACCAAGGTATTAAGTGAGGCTTCCATTAGAGGGAAAGCGGATAGCCTGAGAGGACTTAAGGAGAATGTAATTGTGGGGCATTTAATCCCTGCAGGTACCGGTATGAGAGGGTATGAAAAGATGATTGTCACTTCTCAAAAAGAATACGATGCACTAATGGCCTCAAAGGAAGAATTTAATAAGGTCGAGGAAGAAACCGAATCAAATTTTTAAAAAGGATGGATTCAGAAGAGAAAGATCCAAAAAAAAATCAAATCAATATTGAGCTTTCAGAAGAAATTGCTGAAGGAGTTTATGCAAATCTAGCAATGATTGCACATTCAAACAGTGAATTTGTTATCGATTTCATCAGGTTGATGCCTGGTGTGCCTAAAGCAAAGGTGAAATCGAGAATTGTGGTAACTCCTGAACATGCAAAACGATTGCTATACGCATTGAAAGATAATATTGAAAAATATGAGGATACTTTTGGCGCCATTAAAAAAACCGATGATGCGCCGAAATTCCCCATTAATTTTGGAGGTACAGTTGGTGAAGCTTGAAATTTATTAAAAATCATTTTTTAATAAATTCTAAATCGATACCTTTGCAGTCCCAAAAAATATAGAGATATTAATTAACATAAAAATAGTATGCCTACTATACAGCAGTTAGTACGAAAAGGTAGAAAAAAATTAACCAGTAAATCAAAGTCACGGGCTTTAGATGGTTGCCCTCAAAAGAGGGGTGTATGCACAAGAGTATATACGACAACTCCTAAAAAGCCTAATTCTGCCATGAGGAAAGTGGCAAGGGTAAGGCTGACAAATACGAAAGAGGTAAATGCCTATATCATGGGTGAGGGCCATAATCTTCAGGAGCACTCAATTGTGTTAATCCGAGGGGGTAGGGTGAAAGATCTGCCGGGTGTGAGGTATCATATAATTAGAGGCGCCTTAGATACTGCTGGTGTTGATGGAAGGCTTCAATCCAGGTCAAAATATGGAGCAAAAAGGCCTAAATCTAAATAATTAATTAAAAGCGACAATGAGAAAGGCGAAACCTAAAAAGAGATATATTTTACCTGATCCTAAATTTCAGGAAACTTTAGTGACGAAGTTTGTTAATTATTTGATGGTTAAAGGCAAGAAAAATATTGCTTACTCAATATTTTATGGTGCTATAGATATTGTTCATGAAAAGTCCGGTGAAAACGGATTGGATGTGTGGAAGAGCGCACTGAATAATGTAATGCCGTATGTTGAGGTAAAAAGCAGGAGAGTCGGAGGCGCCACTTTTCAGGTTCCTATAGAAGTAAGACCTGAAAGAAAGAGTACTTTAGGCATTAAGTGGTTAATTAAGTATTCCAGAATGAGGGGAGAGAAGACCATGGTTCAGCGATTAGCTGGTGAAATTATTGCCGCATCTAAAGGAGAAGGTTCCGCGGTAAAGAAAAAGGATGATACTCATAGAATGGCGGAAGCGAATAAGGCGTTTTCACATTTTAGGTTTTAATTTGAGAGATGGCTAAGAAAAATCTAAAATTTTTAAGGAATATTGGCATCATGGCGCACATTGATGCCGGCAAAACCACAACCACAGAGCGGATACTCTATTATACAGGATTGACTCATAAAATTGGTGAGGTACATGATGGCGGTGCCGTTATGGATTGGATGGAGCAGGAGCAAGAAAGAGGGATTACAATCACATCTGCTGCAACGACAACGTTTTGGAAATATCCAACTACTCAGGGTAAACTGCTAGATAATACGAGAGACTACAATATAAATATTATAGATACACCAGGTCACGTTGACTTTACGGTAGAGGTTGAACGGTCTTTAAGAGTATTGGATGGTGCAGTTGCACTTTTCTGTGCTGTATCTGGTGTTGAACCACAATCTGAAACGGTTTGGAGACAAGCTGATAAATACAATGTTCCAAGAATCTGTTTTGTGAATAAAATGGATCGTGCCGGAGCTGATTTTTTTGGTGTTGTAACGGATATTCGAGAGAAATTAAAAGCAAACCCGGTACCTCTTCAAGTGCCAATTGGCTCTGAAGATACATTTGTTGGTGTTGTTGATTTAATAACCAATAAAGCTATCATCTGGAATGAAGAAGATAAAGGGATGACTTACGAGGAGGTTCCAATTCCAGAAGATTTAGTAGATACCGTAGATGAGTGGAGACAAAAGCTTGTTGAAAGTGTTGCGGATTATGATGAAGAGCTTCTCGAGAAATTTTTCGAAGATCCTGATTCAATTACACCAGGGGAAATGATGGCGGCTATTAGAAAAGCTGTAATTGATATGTCATTTTCTCCAGTATTGGTTGGATCTGCATTTAAAAATAAGGGAGTTCAATCTCTATTAGATGCTATTTGTGAATACCTGCCATCTCCGGTAGATTTACCTCCTGTTTTGGGCACCAACCCATACACTGAAAAAGAAGAGGTCAGAAACCCAAGTGCCGATGACCCATTTTCAGCTTTAGCATTTAAGATTGCAACAGATCCGTTTGTTGGCAGGCTGGCATTCTTTAGGGTATATTCAGGAAAACTTGAAGCGGGCTCTTATGTCTTCAACATGAGAACCGAAAAGAAAGAAAGAATATCGAGGTTGATGCAAATGCATTCCAACAAGCAAAATCCAATAAATCAGGTAGAGGCCGGAGATATTGCTGCTGGTGTGGGATTTAAAAATATTAAGACGGGAGATACCCTCGTTGATGAAAAGCACAAAGTGATATTGGAATCAATGACATTCCCCGAACCGGTAATTGGTTATGCAATTGAAGCTAAAACCCAAGCCGATGTGGATAAACTTGGTATGGCAATTTCCAAGTTGATTGAGGAAGATCCTACTTTAAAAGTTCATACGGACCAAGAAACAGGACAAACTGTTTTAAGGGGAATGGGCGAGCTTCATCTTGAGATCATTATTGATAGATTGAAACGCGAGTTCAATGTTGAAATCAATCAGGGAGCTCCCCAGGTTGCATATAAGGAAAGTATCACCACATTGGTTGAGCACAAAGAGGTTTATAAAAAACAAAGCGGTGGACGAGGTAAATTTGCGGATATCGTATTTGAATTGAGCCCAGGCGAAGATGGTAAGGAAGGCCTTGAATTTGTCAACAAAATTGTGGGAGGTGTTATCCCAAAGGAATTTATTCCAGCCATTGAAAAAGGTTTCAAAAGTGCAATGAAAAATGGGCCATTGGCAGGCTTCCCTATCGAAGCTATGAAAGTCAAGCTTTTCCATGGATCGTTTCATGATGTGGATTCGGATTCACTTTCATTCGAACTGGCTGCTAGACTTGGATTTAGAAATGCAGCGAAAAAAGCGCGCCCTAAGTTATTAGAGCCTATTATGTCTGTTGAAGTTGTGACGCCTGAAGAATATACCGGGCCTGTTACAGGCGATTTGAATAAACGCCGGGGCATAATGAAAGGAATGGATTCTAAAGCCGGGGCACAGGTTATTAAATCTGATGTCCCATTGTCTGAACTTTTTGGATATGTTACGGATTTACGTACAATATCCTCTGGTAGGGCTTCTGCATCACTGACGTTTTCTCATTACGCCGAGGTACCATCAGGATTGCAGGATGAAATAATTAAGAAATCAAAAGGAGAAGGTTAATATTAAACGGATATGACCCAGAAAATAAGAATAAAACTTAAATCATACGATTACAACCTGGTGGATAAATCATCGGAAAAAATCGTTAGAGCGGTAAAAACTACTGGAGCTGTTGTTAGTGGACCAATTCCATTGCCAACTAAGAAAGAAATTTTCACAGTTTTGCGTTCACCACATGTGAATAAAAAATCCAGAGAGCAATTTCAACTGTTTACTTATAAAAGATTAGTTGATATTTACTCTAGCAGTGCAAAGACAGTAGATGCTCTAATGAAACTCGAGCTTCCTAGCGGGGTTGACGTAGAGATTAAAGTCTAAAGAAAAAAGAACAAAAATTTAGGAACCAATAAGGTTATTGGTTCTTTTTTTTGCTCATTGTTTTAGGTAAAATTAAAATCTGACTTTTTATTCAGATTGAATTTTACTACCTTTGCAGTCCTTTAAATAAAAGACTACAAATTTCACATAAAAAAGCATTATACAAATTATAAAATGTCTGGTATAATTGGAAAAAAAATAGGGATGACTAGTGTCTACAGTGCCAATGGACATAACGTCGCATGCACAGTGATAGAAGCTGGTCCTTGTGTAGTTTCACAAGTGAAGAATGAGGAGGTCGATGGCTATAAAGCAGTGCAACTAGCATATGATGAGAGAAAGCCAAAAAATACTTCTAAAGCCCTCTTGGGACATTTTTCTAAGGCAAACACAACTCCTAAAAAGAAAGTGGTTGAGTTTAGAAATTTTAGAGAAGAATATAACCATCTGGTAGAGATCGGAAAAGAAATTACCGTTGGGGAAGTTTTTGAAGAAGGCGAATTTCTTGATGCTATTGGAACCTCTAAAGGTAAGGGATTCCAGGGAGTTGTAAAAAGACACAACTTCGCAGGCGTTGGTCAGGCTACGCACGGCCAACACAACAGATTAAGAGCCCCTGGGTCTATAGGAGCTTGCTCATATCCTTCACGGGTTTTCAAAGGAATGAAAATGGCGGGAAGACAAGGAGGCCGCAGAGTTAAGGTTGTCAACCTCATGGTGATGAAAATAGTTCCTGAAAAGAATCTTATTCTATTGAGTGGGTCTGTGCCGGGAAGCAAGAATTCATATGTTGTTTTAGAAAAATAATTGACATGAACATCGCAATTCTAAATATAAAAGGTGAAGATACCGGCAGAAAAGCAAAGCTTAATGATAAGGTATTCAAAGTTGAGCCAAATGATCATGCAATTTATTTGGATGTAAAGCAATATCTTGCAAATCAAAGGCAGGGCACTCATAAATCGAAGGAGCGTGCTGAAATTACCGGATCAACGAGAAAAGTAAAAAGACAGAAGGGCACTGGCACAGCAAGAATGGGTAGTGTAAAATCTCCATTATTAAGAGGTGGAGGCAGAGCATTTGGGCCTCAGCCAAGAGATTATGGATTTAAGCTTAACAAAAAAGTTAAGGCATTGGCGAGGAAATCAGCCCTGTCATATAAAGTTCAGGATAAAGATTTAACTATCGTTGAAAACTTTAGCCTTGATCAACCAAAGACAAAATCATACTTAGATATTCTAAATAGTTTGTCTGTGTCTGATAAGAAAACACTGATGGTGCTTCCTGAAGCTGACAAAAATGTAGTTTTATCTGGAAGAAATTTGGGAAAGGCAAAGGTTGCCCTGGCAAGTGACATCAATACATACGATGTTCTTAATGCGGATAAATTGATCTTGTGCGAAGGATCTATTGAGAAAATTGAAAATATTTTGAACTAAGAGATCATGACGGTACTAAAGAAACCATTGGTTACTGAAAAGATATCTGAACTTAACGAAAAAGGTAAGTACGGGTTCGTTGTAGATAAAACTGCAAATAAGGTAGAAATAAAGAAAGCCGTTGAGAAATTGTATGGAGTGACTGTAGATAAGGTTGCAACCATGAGATATCAAGGCAAGAGTAAATCAAGATTTACGAAATCAAAAGTAATCACGGGCAAAGCGCCATCTTTTAAAAAGGCCATTGTTACATTGGCTGAAGGCGATGTCATAGATTTTTACGGAAGTATTTAATAGAGTTATAAGATGGCTGTTAGAAAACTTAGACCAATAACACCAGGACAGAGGTTCAGAACGGCGCCTGTTTTTGACGAGATCACCAAAGATTCTCCAGAGAAATCGCTGGTTCGAACTCACAAGAGATCAGGTGGAAGAAATAATACCGGTAAAATGACCATGAGATATTTGGGAGGTGGTCATAAGAAACGCCTAAGGGAAATCGATTTCAAGAGAAATAAATATGGTATTCCCGCCGTAGTAAAAGCAATTGAATATGATCCTAACAGATCAGCAAGGATAGCTTTGCTTTATTACAAAGATGGAGCAAAATCGTATATTCTTGCACCCGAAGGCTTGAAAGCAGGAATGGAATTGGTTTCTGGTGAAGATGTGACTCCTGATCTTGGAAATTGCTTACCATTGTCAAAAATCCCATTAGGTACAATAGTCCATAATATAGAAATAAGACCGGGAAGTGGTGCAGCAATTGCAAGGAGTGCGGGTTCTTATGCTCAGCTTCTTGCGAGAGAGGGTAAGTATGCGACCATAAAAACACCTTCAGGTGAGATGCGAATGGTACTTGCAAAGTGTTTTGCAACTATTGGTTCTGTGGGCAATAGTGATCACATGAATGAAAGGCTTGGAAAAGCTGGTAGGAATAGATGGTTGGGTAGAAGGCCGAGAGTAAGAGGTGTTGTGATGAATCCTGTTGACCATCCAATGGGTGGTGGAGAAGGAAGATCTTCAGGAGGACATCCGAGATCGAGAACGGGCTTGTATGCTAAAGGATTCAAAACAAGGAATAAGAAAAAATATTCTAACAGGTTAATCATAGGTAAGAAATAATTGTAATGGGACGATCGTTAAAAAAGGGACCATATATAGATTTCAGACTGGACAATAAGGTTCAGGTAATGAATGAAACAGGAAAGAAGTCAGTAATTAAGACGTGGTCAAGAAGATCTATGATCTCACCTGATTTTGTAGGACATACATTTGCTGTTCACAATGGAAATAAATTTATCCCTGTATATGTAACTGAAAACATGGTGGGACATAAATTTGGTGAATTTGCCCCTACCAGGAATTTCAGGGGTCATGTATCTAAGAAAGATAAAGGCAAAAGATAGTAAAAATGGAAGCTGTATCGAAATTAAGAAATGTTCCGACTTCACCTCGAAAAATGAGGATGGTTGCTGACTTGATTAGAGGAAAGAAAGTAAATAGGGCATTGAGTTTATTAAAATATGAACCCAAGGAAGGAGCTGCAAGATTAGAAAAATTACTTCTTTCCGCGATATCAAATTGGCAAAATGCCAATGAGGATACAAGGCTCGAAGATGCGGATTTATTTATAAAATCAATTACGGTTGACGGAGGAAAGATTCTGAAGCGATTCAGGCCTGCACCGCAGGGAAGAGCTCACAGGATTCGTAAAAGATCAAATCATGTAACCTTGATCATTGATAGCTCGAATGCTGCGGAAATTGAGGAAGATATTATTGAGGATAACGACACTAAAGAATAAACATGGGACAAAAAGTAAATCCAACAGGTCTTAGATTGGGGATCGTGAAAGGTTGGGATTCCAACTGGTATGGTGGTCAGAATTTCTCGGAGAAATTAGTTGAAGATCAGAAGATCAGAAAATATATTCATGCCAGAATTCCAAAAGGAGGGATTTCTAAAATTATAATCGAAAGGACTTTAAAAAGAATTACGCTTACAATTCATACTGCACGTCCCGGTGTCGTTATAGGGAAAGGTGGAGCTGAAGTAGATAAAATTAAGGAAGAGCTTAAAAAAATCACAGGGAAAGGTGTTCAGATTAATATTTTTGAAATTAAACGCCCTGAACTTGACGCAAAATTAGTAGGTGAATCTATCGCTCAGCAGCTAAAGGCAAGGATCTCTTATAGAAGAGCTATGAAGCAGGCAATTGCCTCTGCCATGAGGGTTGGAGCACAAGGTATAAAAATTAAAGCTTCGGGAAGACTTGGCGGTGCTGAAATGGCTCGGACCGAACAATATAAAGATGGCAGAATTCCATTGCATACTTTGAGGGCCGATATTGACTATGCTATTTCAGAATCAGAAACAGTATATGGAAAAATTGGCATAAAAGTCTGGATTTTCAAAGGGGAGGTTTATGGTAAAAGAGATCTTTCTCCGAATGTTGGAGTTCCCAACAAAGGAGGAAGAGGCCAAGGAAACCAAGGCGGAAGAAACAGGCGAAATGATTTGCCAAAAAGAAGGAGAAGAAATTAAGAAATAGAAAAATAGATAGAGATGTTACAGCCTAAAAGGACAAAATTTAGGAAAATGCAAAAAGGTCGTGTGAAAGGTATTGCCCAGCGCGGTCATACAATTTCCTTTGGATCTTTTGGATTAAAAGCCTTGGAGCCAGGTTGGATCACAAGTAGGCAAATTGAAGCAGCTCGTGTAGCAGTCACAAGGGCAATGAAAAGAGAAGGGCAGGTTTGGATTAGAATTTTTCCAGACAAACCAATCACAAAAAAGCCTGCTGAAGTTAGAATGGGTAAAGGTAAAGGAGCTCCCGAATATTGGGTAGCAGTTGTGAAACCGGGAACAATTATGTTTGAGTCCGGAGGCACTTCTATAAGGCTTGCACAGGAATCTTTACGGTTAGCTGCTCAAAAATTACCTATTAAGACTCAATTTGTAGTAAGAAGAGATTACATCGAATAAAATGAAAAATTCGGAATTAAATACCTTGTCTGTAGAGGAGCTTAATCAAAGATTATTAAGCGAAAAGGAAATTTTGCAAAAGCAGAAGTTTGCTCATGCGATTTCCCCCATAGAAAATCCAATGAAAATTAAAGAGACAAGAAGAACTATTGCAAGGATTCTGACGCTATTAAATACTAAGGAAACTGTTGATAATAAATAATTATGGAAACCAGAAATCTTAGAAAAGAAAGGATTGGAACTGTAATGAGCAATGGCATGGAGAAATCTATAACTGTTGCGGTTCAGAGAAAGGTGAAGCATTCCATCTATGGAAAATTCATTGGTAAAACCACTAAGTTCATGGCCCATGATGAAAAGAATGAGTGTGGAGTTGGAGATACAGTCAGAATTATGGAAACAAGACCGCTCAGTAAGAACAAGCGGTGGAGATTAGTTGAAATAATAGAAAAAGCTAAATAAAATGATTCAACAAGAGTCACGCCTCAACGTAGCCGATAATAGTGGTGCAAAAGAGGTTTTATGTATAAGAGTATTGGGCGGTACCAAAAGACGTTATGCTTCTATTGGAGATAAAATTATTGTTACCGTAAAATCAGCTCTTTCTTCAAGCTCTTTAAAAAAGGGAACCGTTTCCAGAGCAGTAGTTGTGAGAACAAAAAAGGAAGTTAGAAGAAAAGATGGTTCCTACATACGGTTTGAAGATAATGCCGTTGTATTGCTTACTCCAAATGACGAACCAAGAGGCACAAGAATTTTTGGACCTGTTGCGAGAGAATTGAGAGACAAGCAATTTATGAAAATTGTTTCTTTAGCACCAGAAGTATTATAAAATGATAAAGAAAGTGAAAATCGGAGCAAAACTCCATATCAGAAAAGGAGACACGGCAATAGTAATTGCTGGAAATGATAAGGGTAAAAAAGGCAAGGTTTTAGAAGTTGTTAAGGAGAAAAACCGTGCAATTATTGAAGGTGTTAATATGATCACAAAACATGTTAAACCTTCTGCAAATAATCCTGAGGGAGGAATCGAAAGAACTGAAGCGCCACTGCATTTGAGTAATATTATGATTGTTGATCCTTCGAATGGAGAACCAACCAGGGTGGGGCGCAAATTGAATGATGAAGGCAAAGTGCAAAGATTTTCTAAGAAAACCGGAGAATTAATTAAAAATGGCTAATCCAACTTTAAAAGAAAAATACAATAAGGAGATCGTTCCTGCATTGAAAGAAAAATTTCAGTACAAATCTGTTATGCAGGTTCCAAAAGTACTGAAGATTTCTATTAATAAAGGTATTGGGGCAGGTGTTGCCGATAAAAAAGCTGTTGATACAGGAGTTGAAGAGTTGACTACAATTACTGGACAAAAGGCAGTTCAGACAATTGCCAAGCAATCCATTTCGAATTTTAAATTAAGAGATGGGATGGCTATTGGCGCCAGGATCACCTTAAGAGGAAATAAAATGTACGAGTTCATCGACAGATTGATGAATGTTGCTTTACCAAGAGTAAGAGACTTCAGGGGTATCAGTGAAAAAGGCTTTGACGGCAGAGGGAATTACACATTGGGCGTGAAAGAACAAATTATTTTTCCTGAAATAAGTATAGACAAGGTAAGCAGGATTTCTGGTATGAATATTACATTCGTCACCAACGCAAATTCTGATGAAGAAGGCTATGAATTATTGAAAGCTTTCGGTCTTCCATTTGCAAATAGTAAAAATTAAATATATGGCAAGGGAATCATTAATAGCCAGAGAAAGAAAAAGAGAAAAATTAGTTGCAAGGTACGCTGAGAAACGTGCAGCGCTCAAGGCAGCTGGTGATTATGAAGGGCTTGATAAATTACCAAAAAATTCTTCACCGGTACGATTACACAATAGGTGTAAATTAACCGGAAGACCGAAAGGTTATATGAGAAAATTTGGTATTTCAAGAGTCACATTCAGAGAAATGGCAAATGATGGTAAAATTCCAGGAATTAAAAAGGCAAGCTGGTAATTGATCTTTCATTTTTCATTTATATGTCTTATCTTTGCAGGCCATTTGAACAATAGTAAAAAATTAACAAAAAAATAGATGGATCCAGTCGCTGATTATCTAACAATTATAAGAAATGCTATCGAGGCAAGTCACCGGATTGTGGACATTCCGGCTTCTAGTTTAAAGAAGGAAATAACCAAGGTTTTACATGACCAGGGTTATATTCAAAACTTTAAATTTGAAGAGGTTGGACCACAGGGGAATATAAAAATTGCTTTGAAATACAATCCTGAAACTAAGCAATCTGCTATTCAACATATAGAAAGAATAAGCAAGCCTGGTTTGAGAAAATATGTACATACGGAAGGATTACCAAGAGTTTTAAATGGTTTGGGAATAGCTATTCTCTCAACATCGAAAGGAGTAATGACATCCAAGAAAGCTAAAGAAGAACACATTGGTGGTGAAGTTTTGTGTTACGTTTATTAATGATTTAAGAAAATGTCTCGAATAGGTAAAAAACCGGTAAAGTTAACTGAAGGAGTTAGTATTGAGGTAAAAGACGGCAATATTGTGACAGTTAAAGGTCCCAAAGGAACTTTATCTCAACTGATAGATCCTGATATTGGTGTAAAGGTTGAAGGCAGTACCCTGACAGTTACCAGACCTACTGAGCAAAAAAGACACAAAGCGATGCATGGTCTTTACAGGTCACTTATCAATAATATGGTAGAAGGCGTAAGTGTCGGATACAAGAAGGAGTTGGAACTTGTGGGTGTTGGCTATAAAGCCTCAGCACAAGGAAAGATTCTTGAACTGAATCTCGGGCATTCACATAGTATATTTTTCCAAATTCCTGAGGAACTGTCTGTTAGTGCTGAAACCAAAAAAGGGAAAAACCCTTTAGTAACGTTGGAAGGTATTGACAAACAATTGATTGGTCAGGTAGCCGCTAAAATAAGATCTCTGAGAAAGATCGAGCCCTACAAAGGTAAAGGTGTTAAATTCGTTGGTGAGGAAATCAGAAGAAAAGCTGGTAAAACTGCTGCTAAATAATATTATAAAATGTCATTTGATAAAGCTGCAAGAAGATTAAGAATCAAGAGAGGTATCAGGAGTAGAATCCAGGGTACATCAGATCGACCAAGACTCTCGGTCTATAAAAGTAACAGTGCAATTTATGCTCAGCTTATAGATGATCGCAATGGACATACATTATCTTCTACCAATTCAAATGAACTGGGAGAATTTAAGAATATAAACATTGAAAAATCTAAGGAAACAGGCAAAAAACTAGCAGAAAAAGCCATTGCAAATGGCATCACTGATATTGTATTTGATAGAAATGGATATAAATATCATGGAAAATTAAAGGCATTTGCTGATGGAGTCAGGGCGGGAGGTTTAAAATTCTAAGGAAACTATGTCACAAAAAAGTATAAGATCAATAAAAGCCAGCGAAATTGAACTCAAAGAAAAGGTCGTTGCTATTAAAAGAGTAGCAAAGGTTGTAAAAGGAGGTCGTAGATTTAGCTTTTCAGCAATTGTGGTTGTTGGAAATGGCAATGGCGTAGTTGGTTATGGTTTAGGTAAAGCAAATGAAGTTACCGATGCAATTACAAAAGGTATCGATGATGCAAAAAAGAATCTGGTAAAAGTGCCTGTGAGAAAAGGAACTATACCACATGAAGTAATAGGCAAATATGGCGGAGGCTTGGTACTGATGAAGCCTGCTTCTCCTGGAACTGGAGTAATTGCCGGGGGTGCAATGAGAGCAGTGTTAGAAAGTGCCGGGGTAAAAGATGTGCTTGCAAAGTCAAAAGGTTCATCTAATCCTCATAATGTAGTTAAAGCTTCTTTTGATGCATTATCAAAATTAAGAGATGCCTTTACTGTTGCCCAAACAAGGGGAATTGAATTATCTAAAGTTTTTAATGGTTAGAATCATGGCGAAGATTAAGATAACTCAAGTAAAAAGCATATTAAAAAGACCTAAAAATCAAAAGCTTACTATTCAGGCATTGGGATTGGGCAGAATAAATAGAACTGTTGAAGTTGAAGCCACACCTCAAATTTTGGGTATGGTGAAAACAGTAAACCACTTAGTATCTGTAAGCGAATAAGAAGATGAAGATACATACACTAAAACCTGCAGAAGGTTCTACAAAAAGTAATAAGAGGGTTGGCCGTGGACAAGGCTCTGGAAGAGGAGGAACTTCTACAAGAGGGCACAAAGGTGCACAATCTAGATCTGGTTATTCCAGAAAGTTTGGATTTGAAGGTGGCCAGATGCCCTTGCAAAGGAGGCTTCCAAAATTTGGATTTAAGAATCGATTCAGAGTAGAGTATAAAGGGGTAAATCTCGATACCATTCAATCTCTATCTGAGAAAATAAAGAAAGAAAAAATTGATGTACAGGTCTTAATTGACAATGGAGTAGTAAAGAAAAGTGATTTGGTCAAAATCCTTGGAAGAGGAGCGTTGACAAGTAAACTTGATGTTACAGCTCATGCTTTCTCAGCGAGTGCTGTAGAGGCTATTGAAAAGAACGGTGGTTCGATAAGCAAGCTTTAAAATGAAAAAATTTTTAACCACTCTTAAGAATATTTGGTCGATAACGGAACTTCGAGACAAGATCCTGATAACGCTTGGGTTTTTAGTCATTTACCGTTTGGGCTCTTTTATTGTATTGCCAGGTATAGACCCGGATAAACTCTCAAAATCAGTAGGAGGTTTTTTTGGTCTATTAGATACATTTCTAGGAGGGGCGTTTAGTAATGCATCAATATTTGCACTCGGGATCATGCCTTATATTTCTGCATCGATCGTAATACAGTTATTGACCGTGGCAATGCCATACTTTCAGAAAATGCAAAAAGAAGGAGAGTCTGGAAGAAAGAAGATTAATCAAATCACAAGGGTACTCACGATATTTATTACTTTATCACAGTCAGTAGCATTCGTTAAAGGAACTATTTCCAGTGATGCAATTGTAATCAACGAGACAATATTCTTTTTCTTAGCCATGATTATCCTGACTTCAGGAACTATTTTCTGTATGTGGCTCGGAGAAAAAATTACTGATAAAGGAATTGGAAATGGAATTTCAATGCTGATTATGATTGGTATTATTTCAAGATTCCCTGCCCAAATAATTGCTGAAGGTGCTTCGAAAGGTTTGAGTGGCATGCTTCTGTTTATTTTAGAGATTGTTGCATTATTTTTTATAATAATGGCAGTTGTTGCATTGACTCAGGCTGTGAGAAAGATTCCTGTTCAATATGCAAAACAGATAGTTGGAAATAAAGTATATGGAGGTCAGCGTCAGTACATTCCATTAAAAGTAAATTCAGCCGGAGTAATGCCAATTATTTTTGCACAGGCATTAATGTTTATCCCAGGGATGATGGGCAATTATTTTGCAGAATCAAATGATTTCTTAGCGAATATTGGCTTTGCGTTTGCGAGTTTTACATCGCCTGCGTATAACATTCTTTTGGCTACATTAATTATAGTATTTACCTTTTTCTATACTGCAATCACGATCAACCCCACTCAGATTGCAGATGATATGAAGAGGAATGGTGGTTTTGTTCCAGGGATTAAACCTGGTAAGCAAACTTCAGAATTTATAGATGGAATTTTAACGAAGATCACTTTACCAGGATCAATATTTTTGGCCATAGTAGCCATACTACCTGCCTTTGCAGTTATTGCAGGTGTAACCCAGGGATTTTCCATGTTTTATGGTGGAACTTCTTTGCTGATTATGGTAGGAGTGATATTGGACACTTTACAACAAATTGAAAGTTATCTGTTGATGCGCCACTATGAAGGAATGATGAAGTCGGGAAAAATAAAAGGCAGGTCTCAGGTTGCTGTTGCATAGATTGAAGAGAGAATAAATATATATTATAAACAATGGCTAAGCAAACTTCAATCGAGCAAGATGGTACTATAAAAGAAGCATTATCAAATGCAATGTTCCGGGTAGAGTTGGAAAATGGTCATGTGGTAGTAGCTCATATTTCTGGTAAAATGAGAATGCATTATATTAAGATCTTACCAGGTGATAAGGTTAAGCTTGAAATGTCACCATATGATCTTACTAAAGGACGAATAGTTTACAGATATAAATAAATTTTACTGATGAAAGTTAAAGCATCTGTTAAAAAGAGGAGCAATGATTGTAAGATTGTAAGGCGAAAAGGACGCGTTTACATAATCAATAAAAAAAATCCAAGGTTTAAACAAAGGCAAGGATAATTATGGCTAGAATTTCAGGAGTTGATATTCCCGACAATAAAAGGGGAGAAATAGCATTAACATATATTTTTGGTCTGGGTAAAAGCTCGGCTCAAAAAGTATTAGATCAGGCTGAAGTAAGTAGGGATAAGAAAGTAAAGGATTGGACTGACGAAGAATCAAACAAAATCCGATCAATTATTGCTGAAACCTATAAGGTTGAGGGGGTATTAAAATCAGAGATTCAATTAAGTATCAAGCGGTTGTTAGACATAGGATGTTATAGAGGGTTACGTCATAGAAGAGGCCTTCCGGTCAGGGGTCAACACACAAAAAATAATTCGAGAACAAGAAAGGGTAAAAGAAAAACTGTTGCCAATAGAAAGAAGGCAATCAAGTAATAAGAAATAAGCATGGCACAAAAAAGAAAAGATAAAGCCAAGAAAAGAGTAGTTAATGTAGAGTCTGTCGGACAGGTACACATTAGAGCTTCATTCAATAATATTATTATTTCCATGACAAACTCAGTTGGTCAGGTAATTTCATGGGGATCTGCCGGTAAAATGGGATTTAAAGGATCCAAGAAAAACACACCTTATGCGGCTCAGATGGCAGCTGAAAATTGTGCTAAAAAAGCCTATGATCTTGGTCTGAGAAAAGTTGAAGTGTTTGTTAAGGGACCAGGAGCCGGTAGAGAGTCAGCTATAAGAACCATACAGAATAGCGGTATAGAAGTAACAACGATTACAGATGTTACACCATTGCCACACAATGGTTGCAGACCTCCAAAAAGAAGAAGAGTTTAAAAGCATTTAATTTATAAATAGAATATGGCAAGGTATAGAGGACCGAAGTCAAAAGTAGCGAGAAAATTTAATGACCCAATCTTTGGGCCAAGTAAGGCTGTTCAGAAGAAACCATATGGCCCTGGTCAGCATGGTAGAGGACGCAGGAAGAAAAAATCTGAATACGCTATTCAGCTTAATGAAAAGCAAAAAGCAAAATACACATATGGCGTACTTGAGCGTCAATTTGCTAATTTATTTCAAAAAGCTTCCCGTAAAAGTGGCATAACAGGTGAAGTACTGCTCCAATTGCTTGAGTCAAGATTGGATAATGTTGTATTTAGACTTGGGATTTCACCAACAAGAAGTGGTGCTCGACAATTGGTTTTACACAAGCATATTCTTGTCAACGGAGACGTGGTTAATATTGCCTCATTTACATTAAAATCCGGGGATATCATTTCAGTTCGTGAAAAGTCAAAATCACTGGAAGTTATTATAAATAGCCTGACGAGCAATAGATCTCAAAAATATCCATGGTTAGAATGGGATGATTCTGAAAAGTCTGGAAGATTTATGCAATTACCAGAAAGAGAAGAAATACCTGAAAACATTCAGGAACAATTAATCGTTGAACTTTATTCTAAGTAATAATTTACTTTCTCATAAGCTACAATTAAGACCTATTAAATATGTCAATATTAGCATTTCAAATGCCTGAAAAGGTAACAATGGAGAAGGCCGATGATTTTCACGGTCTATTCACTTTCAAACCATTGGAGCCTGGTTTTGGAGTTACAATTGGTAATGCCTTAAGAAGAATTTTACTTTCTTCGTTAGAGGGTTACGCCATAACGGGTATTAAAGTTCCCGGAGTTTTACATGAGTTTTCAACAATAGAAGGAGTTGTAGAAGACATCTCTGAGATTATTTTAAATCTGAAAATGGTTAGATTTAAGAAAAGTTCAGATAGTGTAGATAACAAAATTGTTATTTCTATAAAAGGCCAGAATCAATTTACTGCCAATGATATATCGAAGTTCACAACTTCATTTGAAATTCTTAATCCGGAATTGGTTATTTGCAATTTAGATGAAAAAGCAGAATTTGAAATTGAGTTGTCGATGGAAAAAGGGAGGGGTTACGTTCCCGCTGAGGAAAACAAACCGACTGAGCAGATTTTTGGATACATTCCAATTGATGCTATTTTCACTCCAATAAAAAATGTAAAATACAATATAGAGAATACTAGGGTTGAGCAAAAAACCGATTACGAACAGTTAATACTTGATATTAAGACTGACGGTTCAATACACCCTGAAAATGCGCTGAAAGGTGCTGCAAATATCCTTATCCAACATTTCATGTTATTCAGTGATCAAACTATGATTCTTGAATCAGCTGATCTCCGTGAACCTGAAGCGGTTGATGAGGAGATGTTGCACATGAGGAAATTGCTTAAAACTCCACTCAATGATCTTGATCTCTCAGTTAGAGCATACAACTGTTTGAAAGCTGCAGATGTAAAATCATTGGGAGATTTAGTGAGATTAGAGATTTCTGATATGATGAAGTTCAGGAATTTTGGAAAAAAATCCTTGGCGGAATTAGAGCAACTTGTAGCTGATAAAAATCTGACCTTCGGAATGGATTTATCCAAGTATAAACTTGATGAAGAATAATAATAATGAGACACGGTAAAAGATTTAATCATCTTGGGAGAACGGCACCACATAGAAAGGCGATGCTTTCTAATATGGCTTCTTCATTAATATTGAACAAACGGATTTCGACAACTGTTGCAAAGGCAAAAGCACTCAGAAAATATGTTGAACCTTTAATCACAAAATCAAAAACTGATTCTACTCATAGCCGCAGAGTTGTTTTTTCTTATTTACAAGATAAAGAATCTGTGAAGATACTTTTCGATGAAATTTCTGAAAAAGTAAATGACAGACCTGGAGGATATACGAGGATAATTAAAACAGGTAACAGGTTAGGCGATAATGCAGATATGTGTATTATGGAACTAGTTGACTATAATGAATTGCTTCTTTCTGAGACTGAGCCAAAGAAAGCTAAGACTCGCAGAAGTAGGAGGGGAAAGAAATCTACCGAGGTTAAAGCTGCTCCTGAAGCTGCTGTGGAGGAAACAACTGTTGAGGAAACTGTAGTCGATGCCGAGGTAGTTGAGGAATCTGCTGAAGAGAAGGTAGAAGAAGTAAAAGCAGAGGAAGTTGATACTACTGGTGCTGAATCTACTGAAGAGGAGTCAGGTGAAAGTCAAGATCAAAAAACAGACGATGAAGATGATTCCAAAAAGGAATGAGAACATATGATTGCAAAATATTAAGTAGGGATTAGACAATTGTTTAATCCCTATTTTTTTGAATTTAATTTATGATGAAAGTCGGGCAATTAAGTAGCATACTTTGGATAAGTAAGAGATTATAATTTATTTTGCCGTACATTAAATAAATCACTTTAGAATGAAATATATTTCCAACGAAAAAGCAGTATTAATCCTTGAAGATGGCACGTATTTTATTGGTGATTCAATTGGTAAAAAGGGAACTTCAGGAGGAGAAATTTGCTTTAATACCGGGATGACCGGATATCAGGAAATATACACAGACCCATCTTATTATGGACAGATAATCGTTAATACAACCTCACATATTGGTAATTATGGTGTTCATGTTGAAGAGAAAGAATCCATAAAGCCAACTATTTCCGGTATCGTTGTAAATGATTATTCAATTATCCATAGCAGAGCTCAATCAAACGGGTCACTTCAGGAGTATCTTACAGAGAATAACATTGTAGGAATATCAAATATTGACACAAGAAAAATTGTAAAGCACGTAAGAAGTAAAGGGGCAATGAACTGCCTGATTTCCTCAGAAGAGCTGGATCCTGAAAAATTAAAATTGAAACTAAAAGAGGTCCCATCAATGGCGGGGCTTGAATTGGCATCAGTTGTTTCTACCAAAGAATCATTCTTTTATGGAGACAAGAATGCAAAATATAAAGTAGCAGCGCTTGACATTGGAATAAAAACAAACATTCTAAAAAATCTATCAGCAAGAGATTGTTATATCCAGGTATTTCCCGCAAAGACATCCTTTGAAGAGATGGAAAAATGGAATCCAAATGGATATTTTCTTTCAAATGGTCCGGGTGATCCGGCTGTAATGGATTATGCTGTTCAAACTGCAAAATATATATTGGACTCAAATAAACCTGTTTTTGGAATTTGCCTTGGTCATCAGATTTTGGCTTTGGCAAGCGGACTCTCAACTTATAAAATGCATCATGGCCACAGAGGGCTTAATCACCCTATCAAAAACTTGCAAACTGGGTTATGTGAGGTCACCTCACAGAACCATGGTTTTTGCGTATCAAAAGAAGATATTGATAAAAATGACCGTGTTGAAGTAACTCATATGAATTTGAATGATAATACCATAGCCGGTATCAGGTTGAATGATAAGCCTGCATTTTCGGTTCAATATCATCCAGAGGCATCACCGGGGCCGCACGATTCCAGGTACTTATTTGATTCCTTTATTGATTTAATGTCTAATAATTAAATATTCTAAAAAATGAGTCTTATTGAAATTATCCAAGCTCGACAAATCCTCGATTCGAGAGGTAATCCTACGGTTGAAGTAGATGTAATCACAGAAAACGGTATTCTTGGTAGAGCCGCTGTACCCTCAGGAGCTTCAACTGGTGAAAATGAAGCTGTTGAATTAAGAGACGGTGACAAGTCAAAATATTTAGGTAAAGGTGTACTGAATGCAGTAGAAAATGTAAATGATAAAATTGCTGAAGAACTGGTCGGTATATCGGTTTTTGAACAAAAATTGATCGATAAGATCATGATCGAACTCGATGGTACCGACACAAAGTCAAACCTCGGGGCAAATGCTATTCTGGGTGTTTCCCTCGCTGTAGCGAAAGCCGCTGCCCAGGAATCCGGTCAGTCTCTGTATCGCTATATAGGTGGTACAAATGCATACATACTTCCGGTGCCGATGATGAATATCATCAATGGGGGATCTCACTCTGATGCTCCAATTGCATTCCAGGAATTTATGATTCGCCCGGTAGGAGCTTCTACTTTCAACGATGCTTTGAGAATGGGTTCTGAGATATTTCACAACCTTAAGAAAATCATCAAAGATAAAGGTTTAAGTACCGCTGTTGGGGATGAAGGAGGTTTTGCTCCAAATTTCTCAGGGGGTACCGAAGAAGCATTGGATAGTATATTAAAGGCTATTGAAGTTGCAGGATACAAGCCGGGAGATGATGTTACTATTGCCATGGATTGCGCTGCTTCCGAGTTCTACGAGGATGGAAAATATAACTACGCTAAATTTGAAGGTGAAGGAGGTGTAGTTAGAACCAGAGAGGAGCAGGTTGATTATTTGGCTGAATTAGTTGCAAAATACCCAATAGATTCAGTAGAAGATGGCTGTGATGAAAATGATTGGGCTGGTTTTACATTACTCACCGAGAAAATGGGAGATAAGATTCAGTTGGTTGGAGATGACCTATTAGTGACAAATGTTAAATTCCTAAAAAGAGGCATTGAAGAGAAGTGTGGAAATTCAATACTAATTAAGGTCAACCAGATAGGAACCCTTTCTGAAACATTAGATGCTATTGAGATGGCTCATAAAGCTGGTTGGACAGCAGTGATTTCTCACAGATCCGGGGAAACTGAAGATTCGACCATTGCTGATATCGCTGTAGCAACAAATGCCGGACAAATTAAAACCGGTTCTTTGTCAAGATCAGATAGGATGGCAAAGTATAACCAATTGCTTCGTATTGAAGAGGAATTGGGTGAAACGGCTGTTTATCCTTCCAAATAATTTTAGAAAATATCTTCAAAAGCCATGCCCTTTTTAGGCATGGTTTTTTTTACGATTAAATTTTTTAAAGAGTACTACTTGTTTTCTTTTATCAGAAATGCGTACTTTTATTGAAAATTTTGAAATAATGCTTAAAAAGCTTCCAAAACTCACAAAGAACTTTTATCTGATTGTAGGAATGCTTTTCCTTTTATGGATGCTATTTCTTGATTCTAATGACTTATACACCCAATATAAGCTAAACCGGCAGCTTCATAACCTCGAAAACGAAAAAGATTTTTATCAACAAAAAATTGAAGAGGTTAAAGAAGAAAGAGAACAACTGCTAACAGATTCAGAGGCTTTAGAAAAGTTTGCCAGAGAGAAATACCTCATGAAAAAAGAATCTGAAGACCTTTATGTGATTGTTGAGGAATAAAATAACTTTTTTCCAATTCCGTTGTTCAATAGATTATAAAACCAGAAGATTTATGAGCATATTAAAACTAATTTTAGCTTCAATTCTAATTTCATCAGCATCATTTTTGCAAGCACAAGAGGAACAACAACAAGAAGTTCAGCAACAGCAAGTACAACAACAGCAAAGATCTGCTTTTATGGAGAAAGTTTTTTTTGGAGGAGGTTTTGGTGCTGGATTTGGAGATTACACATATGTTAACATCGCCCCTATTATTGGATATAGAATCACTCCGAGATTATCTGCAGCGCTTCGCCTGATGTACCAATACACTACGTTTGATTACTATGATATTCAGGAGCAAATGAATAAAAAGTATAATGGAAATGACTTTGGAATTGGGGGATTTGCTCGGTTTTCACTTTTTGGGCCTATATATTTGCAAGCTGAATATGAACATCTAAGTTATGATGGATTGTATTTTGATGGAACTAACTCCAGGTCAAGTTTTGATTCATTTATGGCAGGAGGTGGAATAGCACAACCGGTAGGAGGAAAAGCATTTTTGTTTTTAACTGCTATGTACAATTTCTCTTATGATAACTTCAATCAAAATAATGCCTACCGCGTTCCATACAGTAGTCCCTGGGTGATCAGGGTTGGAATTACAGCTGGGTTTTAGAAAATAATTTCAAACTTTTCGGCTAAACTTTTCAAATCATCTTCTACAGGCTTTAGTAGATCAATTCCTGTGTTTATCCTTTCCTGTTCAATGATTCTCTCGGGATCTCCTGGGACAAGAACAGATTCCTGATCATCAACAGCAGACGCACTTCTAAAACGTTTTATCCACTGATCCATATGAGATTTGAAATGGTCTTTTGGCTGAAATGCATCAATCCTCATGGCCCCAAAGAAATGCCCAAGTCCTTCACCCGGCATATCATCCGCTACTGGTAGAAAGCTGACAAAAGGTGGAGCCCATGGGCCATAGCTTGCTCCTGACAAAACTGCGGAAAATATATCCACAATTGATCCGAGACAATAACCTTTATGACTTCCATGCTCCCGATCACTTCCCAGAGGCAGTAAAGCTCCGCCATTTTTCAATTCATACGGGTCTGTTGACGAAAAGCCTTCCTTATCCTGTACCCAACCGGTAGGGGCTTTACCCCCCTTTCGCTGGAGAATTTCTAATTTACCATTTGCTGCCGTGGCGGTAGCAAAGTCTGCGACAAATGGAGGTTCATTGCCAGCTGGTATTGCTACCGCAATCGGATTCGTACCCAGCATTTGTTCTTTTGACCAGGTAGGCGCAACAAGTGGGCTTGCATTGGTCATGCTGATGCCTATCATATCTTCTTTAAGCGCAAGCATAGAGTGATATCCAGCAATACCAAAATGATTTGAATTTTTCACAGAAACCCAGCCGGTACCCACATTTCTGGCTTTGTCCATGGCTATTTTCATGGAAGCCGGGCCAACGACCAAGCCCAGCCCGGCATCCCCGTTTACTACGGCAGTACTCGGGGTTTCATGGACAATTTCGATCTTCGGGTTCGGATTTATTCTACCGGCCTCCCATAATCTGACATAACCGGAAAGTCTGGCTACTCCATGAGAATCTACTCCCCGTAAATCTGCAGAAATAAGGGTGTTAGATGCTAATTCAGCCTGTTCTGTTGGGCAACCCATTTTCATAAAAACTTTGAAAACAAAGTCTTTGAGTTGAATATGTGTGTACATGAAATATTCCTATTTGAAAGTGATGCAAAAATAGGGAATAATAAGCAGAATCAATGAATTTAGTAATAATGGTGGTGACAAATTTCTTGTCAATTGCTTCTTGCAACCAACTTGTTTTTGTCATTAAGTTCTTCCTGAATATCAGTTATCATTCCTTCTTTAAGTGCATGCACCGAGACGCGAATCCGTTTCATATCAAATTTGTCGATGATATACTTAACAAGACAGGAAGCCACTACAATCATGTCGGCACGCATCTCTATCATGCCCGGGATTTTTAATCTTTCCTCTTTATTAAGAGAGATGATTTGTTGGAATAAATTTTTAAACCCATCTGTTGAAAGCGGTAATTCCGTTTCGTCTCCTTTGGTAAAAATGTTGATTTGATGCTGGTACATTTCACTTAATGTGTCAAATGTTCCTGAGGAACCTATCAAACATGAGGGTTTGTATTTTTCAATTTGAGCATTGAGCTCGAAGAGTTCTTTATCAAAGAATTTAAAAAGTTTTTTTATTTCTTTTTTTGGGATAGGATCCAAATTATGAAACCAGTCTAACAATCTTTGAGCACCTATGTCAAAGCTTTTTTTCCAGATAATAGCATCCCGATTTCCAATAATAAACTCAACGCTACCACCTCCAATGTCCATAATAAGGGAATTTTCACCGCCAATATCAAAAGCGGCTTTTACACCTTTATATATAAACTCAGCTTCGCGATTTCCAGATATGATATTTATTGGAAGACCTATCTTTTCCCGGATGAGTTTTTTAAATTGCTCGCCATTTTTAGCGTTTCTAAATGCACTTGTCGCGAAACCATAAACTTTAGTTATTTTTTCGCGCTCGATTATTTTCCGATAATGCACCAGTGCCTCTAAAGCTCTTTGCTGAGCTTCTTCAGTGATAATACCTTGATTTATGCCGCCTTCTCCAATTTTAACCGGAATTTTTTCATTGCGAAAAATATAGTACGCACTTGGTGTAATTTTCACCAATAATAAATTAAAGGTGTTTGTGCCTAAATCCAATACTGCTACTTTTATCGATGTCATACTATTATAATTCGCGGCAAATGTAATACTTGAAATTTGTATTACTAAAATAGTTTATGATTGATTTCATGCTTTGGTAACCTTATTAACGAAAATGTAATATTATTGTATAGGAAAAGTTGATCAAAATGGATGATTCTGGCAAAAAAATATTTTTGAATCACGGCAGCGAAAAAAAATTTCAAAGGCTTGAAGACGCTAATAATGAAGCGCTTAAAGGCGGTGGGGAACGAAGAATTGAAATTCAACATAAAAAGGGGAAACTTACGGCCAGAGAGCGGCTGAGTTTGTTATTGGATAAAGGATCATTCCATGAAATAGGAAAGTTCGTTACACATAGATCTGCGGAATTTGGTTTGGAAAAGGAGAAATATCTAGGTGACGGTGTGGTTACCGGATATGGGACTATCAATGGTAGATTGACATATGTTTACGCGCAGGATTTTACAGTTTTTGGAGGTTCGCTATCTGAGTCTCATGCTGTAAAAATTGTTAAAATCATGGATCTGGCACTAAAAAATGGAGCTCCAATTGTAGGAATAAGCGATTCAGGAGGAGCGAGGATCCAGGAGGGAGTAGATTCTTTAGGCGGATATGCAGACATATTTTATAAAAATACCCTGGCATCGGGTGTTGTTCCACAAATTTCGGTAATCATGGGCCCATGTGCCGGTGGAGCTGTTTATTCACCAGCCATCACAGATTTTATTTTTATGGTTGAGCATACATCATACATGTTTGTCACCGGGCCAAAGGTTGTAAAGACTGTGACACATGAAGAGGTTACAGCAGAAGAATTGGGTGGTGCGAGTACACACAGCAGTAAAAGCGGTGTCACGCATTTTTCTGAATCAAACGAAATAGAGTGTATTCAGAAGGTGAAATCGTTACTATCTTATATGCCCCAAAATTGTGAAGAGTTGACAGCAGCTTCAGATTATAAAGATAGTTTGGCGATTCCCGGGATATTAAATGAAATAGTTCCGGACAATCCGGAAGAGGCCTATAATATCAAAGATGTAATCCTGGGAGTAGTTGATCCCGACAGTTTTCTCGAGGTACAAGAAGAATTTGCTCAGAATATTGTTATTGGGTTTGGAAGATTAGAAGGACGTAGTGTTGGTATTGTAGCAAATCAGCCAATGGTATTAGCGGGAGTATTGGATATTCACGCTAGTCAGAAAGCTGCGCGGTTCGTCAGGTTCTGTGATTGCTTCAATATACCCCTGCTGGTCTTTGAGGATGTTCCGGGATTTTTACCAGGTACACATCAGGAGTGGAATGGGATAATTACGAATGGAGCCAAATTACTCTACGCTTTTTGCGAAGCAACTGTTCCGAGAATTACCGTCATTACCAGGAAAGCATATGGGGGAGCTTATGACGTCATGAACTCAAAACATATTGGGGCGGATATGAATTTTGCCTGGCCAACAGCCGAGATTGCTGTGATGGGAGCAAAGGGAGCTGCAGAGATCATTTTCAAAAAAGAAATATCTAAAGCCAGGGACTATGAAAAAGAATTGACGCGTAGAGAAAAGGACTATATTGAGAAATTTGCCAATCCATATATAGCGGCTTCACGCGGCTTTATCGATGAAGTGATTATGCCTCAAAGTACAAGGGAAAAACTCATTGCTGCTTTTGAAATGCTTCAGAATAAGGTGGATTCTTTGCCAAAAAAGAAACATGGGAATATCCCGCTTTGATCAAGGTATCTTGAAATCAAATACCAAATCATTCATACATTTAAAATGACCTTTCGGGCATTTTGACCGTCCGGATTTTGAACATGGCCGGCAATTAAGTTTTGTATTTTCCAAAAGGAAAAATTTTGTCCCGTAGGAATAAAAATTGTTGGGCACAGTACCTCCCCAAATACTGAATACGATTTTATTAAATGCAGCGGCTATATGTGTTAAGCCGGTATCATGGCCAAAAACGAGGTTTGATTGTTTTATCAGGGAGGCTGACTGGCTAAGGTTGAACTTGCCACATGCATTGAAAATAATAGTTTTTTTTTGAAGTTTTTTCAATCCTAATTCCATGTCAGGATTTTCTGATGGAGAATTGAAAAATTTTTCAATTTTGTCACCGGTATTAGAATCTTCCTTTCCTCCAATTAAAACAATTGGCTTGTTAATTTTATCGCAAAGCTCTATCATTTTTTTGAATGGTAATATTTTAGTCCAGCCGGTAGCGCCAATTACATATGCGACATATCCACTTTGATGGGTTTCAGGCAACCATTCAATTTCAACTTCATCTTTCTCGGGAATAAAATAATCCAACCCTTTCCCATCATTTTTAATACTCAAAGGAATAGCGGCATCAAAATATCTATCCACTACATGGCAATTGGGCATGAAATCTATTTGGAAATTTGTAAATAAAAACCTCTTAATTCTCAATTTATCGTAGGCTTTTGATTTTACGCCCAGGCTAAATTTTATCATTGCGGTACGGATATTTCTATGCAAATCCAGGATAAAATCAAATTTTTCTTTTTTTAACTCATCGATCAAATCCCCGATGTTGTCTTCAAGGTAATGTAACTTATCAATAAATGGGTTGGCCACCAGCATGGATTTGTATTGTATTTTTGTGCAATAATGAAGCTCCACATCTGGAATTTGTAATTTCACACATCTTACCACCGGACTTGTCCATGCGATATCTCCAATGGAAGAAAACCGGATGATCAATACTTTTTTTATCTTAGTTTGCATATTTAAATCCTCTTTCGCCTTTCTAATAGGTAGTTTTCTACTTCACTCAAACCCCAGGTATTGAAAGTATGTTCTTTTGTGAGTCCACCTTTTCGACCAATATATACTCCATATTTCATATCATCAAATCCTTCAATCTCGTGCGCATCTGGATTTATACTCAAAATTATACCCTGTTCGATTGCATAATTTATCCACCTCCAATCGATATCCAACCTCCATGGATTTGCATTGATTTCTATCATGACACCATTACTGGCACAGCAATCGATAATTTTTTTATGATCGATGGGATAGCCCCGTCTTTTGAGTAGTAGCCTTCCTGTCGGGTGCCCTAAAAACGTGGTATATGGATTTTCAATAGCTTTAATCAGGCGGGTGGTAGCTTTGTCTTTGTCCATATTTAAATTAGAATGAACTGAGGCTACAATAAAATCAAAACTTGCCAGAATATCGTCTTCATAATCTAGTGAGCCATCATTTAATATATCTGACTCTATGCCCTTAAAAATCCTGAAAGGTGCGAATTCTTCATTGAGTGCATCGATCTCTTCGTGTTGTTTCTTTATGTGAAATTCCTGAAGTCCGTTGGCATAGAAGGCGGATTTACTGTGATCAGATAATCCCAGATATTCATATCCTTGCTCAATGCAATATTCTGCCAACTGACGAATTGAATTATCCCCGTCGCTATAGGCAGAGTGATTGTGGAAAGGCCCCTTGATATCCTCTGATTTCAATAATATCAGAGGTTTATTTTCTGAATTCATAGATATCTCGATCATGCCTTCTCTCAATTCCGGTTCAATAAACGGCATATTAAAATCCTTATAAACCGATTCTTCACTGGTAACCTCCTCGTCAAGAAGGAATTGGTGTAAAGTTTTCCCATCCTTTTCAAGGTTGTAAAGATGCTTCCCCGATCCTGTTGAAAGCATCAGTTTCGCATAAAAATTGGAAGGATTAACTATACGAATATGCCAGTTTAAATTTAGATTTATAAATTTACCCTGGAGCGAAAACGGCCCGGATTTTTTATCATTAATTTCTATTATATCTGATTCAGAAAGTAAATCACGGATATCATTGGTATTTTCACTACCAACCAGGATATCGACACTTTTCACGACTTCCAATCTACGCCTCATCTCCCCGGTGATAGAAACCTTTGATTCCGGTAATGATTTTTCAATTATGGAAATCAAAAGATCGGCATACGGTTCGGCATCGGCATATAAGGCTTTCCCCCTCTGGGATATTAAAAATTCCAGGTTTTTCAACAGAGTTTCCTGAGTTTTTAATCCAAAACCTTTGAGCCGGGCAAGTTGGCCATTTATACATGCCTCATATAATTGATCAATATTTTCAATGTTGAGGTCTTTCCAAACTGTCTTAATTTTCTTTGGTCCAAGGCCTTTCAGGCGTATCATTTCAAGAATACCTTCAGGGGTTTTCCTCAAAAGGTCATTTAGAAGGTCAAAACTGCCACTTTGCTGAATGCTCACAATTGATTGAGCCAATCCTTTGCCAATGCCATTAAGTGCTTCCAATTCTGAGGTTGATTTTTCAACCAGTGATGCTTCTTGTTTCTCTATATTAAAAACCGCGTTGGTATAAGTCCTGATTTTAAATTGGTTTTCATTATGGAGTTCGAGCAATGATGCAGTAAGTTTTAGTAGTTTGGCTATATCTTTATTTGTCATTTACAATATATGTTTGTTATATTATATAAGACAAAATGAATCTTTTTTTGTTAAGAAATAAACAATTTATAAATTTCATTTATATAAGCATGAATATATTTCTAAATGGAATTAACTTGAATAGAAAATTTTATAACATATGAATTATTGGTTAGTAAAATCTGAACCCGGGGCATATTCCTGGGATGACTTTGTGAAATTGGGAAGAGATCATTGGGATGGAGTGAGAAACTACCAGGCTCGAAACAATATGAAGCTGATGAAAATAGGAGATGAAGTTTTATTTTATCACAGCGTAAAGGAAAAGCAGGTGGTCGGGTTGGCAAAGGTAGTTAAGGAGTATTATCAGGATCCGACGACCGATGATGACCGATGGGTAGTTGTTGATTTGGTCCCTGTAAGAAAGCTGGACAAACCCATAACCCTGTCAGAAATAAAGGCAGATGATCGTCTCGAAGGATTTGCATTGATAAAAAACTCAAGGCTTTCTGTGATGCCGGTGGCAGAGCATCACTTTGATATCATTATTGGTAAGAGCAAGTGATTTAATTTGTTGAATATGACTTCGAATCAATTCTTTCTTTTCTTCATTTGTCTCTTTTTGTTCTCAGAGTCATTTGCTCAGTTGGAGCAACCTCGGAGAATTGAAATATCTATGGGAGATGAAGATGAAAGTTTTAGCGTAATTTCCGCAGAAGAGAGGGGCATTGTATTGTACAGGGAGGTTCGCAACCGGGAGACCAGGATGGAAAGAAAGTATCAGGTGATTTTGGTAGATTCTACTTTAAATGTAAAATGGGAGGAGGACTACTATATAAGTCTCAGATACATCCAGATAGGATTTGAGGTTTTCGGAAATCACTTTTACCTTCTTTTTCAGAGAAATACGGAAAGTCTGAAAGCAGATTTGTTTGTTTTGAGAATAAATATTGAAACTAAAGCCAGTGAGACATTTTTTATTGAAAGGGAATATGCCATGGAACTTACTGAATTTGAAGTGCTTGGGAATACACTGATTTTTGGAGGATACGCCAGTAACATGCCAACAATTATATGTTATGAATTCGGGAAAAGTCCCCCAAAGGTTCTACCGGGTTTTTTTAATGAACGCAGTCAGATTCAGCATTTGGAGATAGATGATGACCAGATGATTTTTAATGTCCTCGTCAGTTATAGGACGAAGGATGGTCGCAAGTCACTTTCATTTAAATCTTTTAATGAACAGGGAGATATACTTCAAAATATAAATCTACTGCCATCAGAAGAACGAAGTTTACTTTATGGACAGACAGTTGCTATAGACGCAAATGTTCATTTAATAGTGGGAACCTATACGAGGAAAAGGTCTGATATGTCGAGGGGGATTTATCTCGCAAGAATTTCTCCGGAAGGTGATCAGATTATTAATTACTATAATTATGCTGACCTCAAGAATTTTTTCAGCTATATGAAAGCCAGAAAACAAAAGAGAGTTGAAGAAAGAATTAAAAGACGAAAAGTGAAGGGAAAGAAAAATAAGTTTAATTATCGTTTGCTCGTACATGAGGTTGTGGAGCGAGACGGGAGGTACATCATGGTTGGGGAGGCTTTTTATCCAAAGTATTCGCAAGCAAGCCACTATGGAGGATACAATCAAACCTATTATACTAATAGTTATGGGACAGCTTTTGAAGGATACAAATACACCCATGCAGTAGTGCTCGGCTTTGATCGCAGGGGTCGGTTGCTCTGGGATAACAGTTTTGAGATTAATGATGTGATCAGTTTTACACTGGAGCAATTTGTTCATATTTCCGCAAGTGATGAGGAATTAGCACTTTTATATACTTACGAAAATGAAATCAGGACTAAAGTCATCGATGGGAATGAAGTATTGGAGGGAAAGACATTTAACGAGTTAAAATTATCTTTTGAAGATGATATTGTGAGCAATAGTGATAGTGAATATGGCGGTTTGGAAAAGTGGTACGACGGAAACCTTTTTGCCTATGGAATCCAAAAAATAAAAAATCTGAAAGACGAAGGCGTGAAGCTGAGCAGGGAAGTTTTTTTCATTAATAAGATTGCTTACCAATAGAGGTATTACAAATTGTAATTTTTTTAATAACTCCTGTGATAAATCATTAGATTTTATCCTCCTTTTTCTATCTTTGCTACAGACAATAGCATGCAAAAGAAACTTATAATAGATCAAGATCTTCTCGATATTACAATTAGTAGGCTTTGCTATCAACTAATTGAAAATCACAATAATTTTTCCAATTCTGCGATTCTAGGACTTCAACCGCGGGGTACGTTTTTGGCAGATCGTATTAAGGCTAAGCTGGAGTCTCTCGTAAACCGGGAAGTTGAGATCGGGTATCTCGACACCACCTTTCACAGAGACGATTTTAGAAGAAGGGAAACACCGAAGCAAGCCAATAAAACTCATATTCCTTTTTTGATAGAAGATAAAAAAATCGTACTGATAGACGATGTTTTGTACACAGGCAGAAGTGTAAGGGCGGCTCTTGATGCCATGATATCATTTGGTCGTCCGAAAAGTGTGGAATTATTAGTCCTTGTAGATCGGAAATATACCAGGGATTTACCAATTCAACCTAATTATATAGGAAAGTCTGTCAATACCATGCAATCTCAGCGAGTGATGGTTGAGTGGCGGGATCAGGGCAGGAAAAAAGATAGTATATGGTTAATCAATAATTTAGATACATAATGGCTCAACTCAGCGTACAGCATTTGCTTGGTACCAAGAACCTAACGCTAGATGATTTTCATTTGATTTTCGAAACGGCAGATAACTTTAAAGAGATAATAAACAGGCCGATAAAGAAGGTGCCTTCGCTTCGTGATATCACCATTGCAAATGTGTTTTTCGAAAACTCCACCAGGACAAGAATTTCATTTGAATTAGCAGAAAAAAGACTTTCTGCCGATACCATCAATTTTTCATCTTCTCAAAGCTCAGTGAAGAAGGGTGAAACGCTTCTGGATACTATAAACAATATTCTGGCAATGAAAGTGGATATGATCGTGATGAGGCATGCTAGTCCCGGGGCGCCACATTTCTTATCCAAACATATTAACGCAAATATCATTAATGCCGGAGATGGCACGCATGAGCATCCGACTCAGGCCTTACTCGATGCGTTTTCGATCAGGTCAAAATATAAGTCGTTTGAAGGGTTGAAAGTGGCAATCATCGGTGATATACTTCACTCCAGAGTTGCGATATCAGATATATTTGCTTTAAAAAAACTTGGTGCTGAAGTTATGGTTTGCGGACCAAATACCCTTTTACCGAAATATATCAGTTCCCTTGGAGTAAAAGTAGAGCTTGATGTTTTTAAAGCACTGCAATGGTGCGATGTCGCCAACGTCCTTCGTATTCAACTGGAACGACAACAGATTAAATATTTTCCATCACTGAGAGAGTATTCCATTTATTATGGAATAAATAAAAGAATGCTTGACAGACTCGATAAAGAAATCACCATTATGCATCCCGGCCCCATCAACCGTGGAGTAGAACTGAACAGCGATGTAGCTGATTCTGAGCATTCAATCATCCTGAATCAGGTAGAGAACGGAGTGGCCATTAGAATGGCGGTTTTATATTTATTGGCAGGAGCCAAGGTAGATGCCTGAATTTAAACAGATTTATTCAGGAATAAACCAAAAATTAAAATCTTGCAGCGAGCAATAAATTTAAGTCTCTGCATTTCATGCCTGTCTTTTGTCCGATCATCGCGTTGGACAATGAACCCTTGTACGTATATACACCTTTCATAAACCACTTATGAGAAAAGATCATTTCCTCAAGACTGCCGCACACGGATGTTTCCAGTAATATCGGGGTGAATATATTGCTAAGCGTTGTCGATGCCGTTCTGGCCACCCTGGAGGCAATATTTGGCACACAATAGTGCACAACGCCATACCTGTTAAAAACCGGATTTTGGTGTGAAGTTATCCTTGAAGTCTCAAAGCACCCACCCTGATCTATACTCACGTCAATTATTACAGAACCCTGTTTCATCTGTGAGATGATGTCTTCTGTTACAAGGTATCTTATACGGCCTTTTTCGGCCCGCAATGCACCTATTACAACATCTGCCTGTTTTATGGATTCTGCAACTGTTGATGGTTCGAATGTACAGGTTGATACCTGCTGGCCGAGAGCGTGCCGTATTCTTCTGAGTTTATATAAATGATTATCAAAAATTTGAATATCAACCCCAAGACCGAGAGCAGTTCTCGCCGCAAATTCACCTACTGTTCCGGCGCCAAGAATAACTACTTTTGTAGGAGCAACGCCTGTTATACCACCAAGTATGATGCCTTTCCCGTTATGGACATTGCTTAAATATTCAGCGGCAATAAGCATCACGGTACTTCCTGCAATTTCACTCATGGCTCTTACAACCGGCATACCTCCAACTTTATCTTCAATCAGTTCATAGCCAATCGCTGTTATTTTTTTTGCATTTAATTTTTCAAAATATGTTCTGTTCAGATTGCCCAACTGCAGCGCTGAAAAAAGAGTTTTGCCAGGCTTCATCATATCAATTTCTTCAAAAGTCGGTGGTTCAACCTTAAGAACTATATCAGCTTCGAACAATTCATTGTGGGCATAGACAATCTTTGCGCCTGCATCGCTATATTCTTTATCGGTAAATTTCGAAGGATTCCCCGCGCCTGTTTCAACCCACACTTCATGTCCGTTATCTACGATAAGTTTCACGCTTTGAGGAGTTAAAGGGACTCTTTTTTCCTGCATCATCATTTCTTTGGGAAGGCCAATGAAAAGTGATTTTTTTGATTTTTTTATCTCCAACAAGGCTTCCTGTGGATAAAGTTGGCTTTCTTTTGCCAGTTTTTTAAATCCTGATTTAGGGTCATCTACCATGGTGGTTAGTCATTATTTTTCGACTTGAAGGGGAAGTGATTTCAATTTCTATTTTCAGGTAATCATCAGGCAATAGTGACGGAATCTTTTCAGGCCATTCAATAAAGCAGGTTTCTCCTGAGTCAAAATATTCCTCAATGCCAATATCCATTGCTTCTGTTTCATTTTTTATCCTGTAAAAATCAAAATGATAAAAAACTTCATCATTCAAATTTCTGTATTCATTTACGATACTAAAAGTTGGGCTGCTGACATTATCTTCAATATTAAAATGCTCTGAAATAGCACGAATCAATGTTGTTTTTCCTGATCCCATATTTCCGTAAAAAAGCCAAATTGTCTTATCACTCGAATATTCAATGATCTTTTTGGCGGCCTTATTCAGTTCTCTTTCTGAATCTATCGTCAACTGCACCCTGCAATGAAATTTATCTGATTTTTGAAGTTAGTGAAATTATTGGAATTATCATTTCTTCCAGTGATAATCCGCCATGTTGAAAAGTATCATTATAGTATTTTACATAATAGTTATAGTTATTAGGATAGGCGAAAAAATAATCCTCTACGGCAAAAACATAAGTTGAAGAAACATTGAGTTTTGGTAAAAATATGCTCTCAGGATTTCTCACGACAAAAGCTTTGCTTTTTTCAAAACCAAGATTCTTCCCGAGTTTGAATCTTAGGTTTGTATTTGTATTTCTGTCCCCTACAATTTTAAATGGTTTTTTCACCCTCATTGTTCCATGGTCGGTGGTGAGTATTACTTTTCCTTTTGTAGAAGCAATTTTTTTAAGTATGTCGAAAAGTGGAGAATGAGAAAACCACGATTTAGTGAGTGATCTGTAGGCGCTTTCATCCGGTGCAAGCTCTCTGATGACCTCCATCTCAGTACGGGCATGTGACAGCATATCAACAAAATTATAAACAATAACATTCAAGTCATTGTGAGCCAGATTAGTGAGATTCTCGTTAAGAGATTTGCCCTGGGCTGTATTTTTAATTTTATGATAACTCCATTTAATATCTAATCTTTGTTTTTTTAGCTGACGCTCCAGGAATTTGTCTTCATAATTATTTTTGCCGCCATCTTCATCTTCACCTACCCATAAATCAGGATGGTTCCTGGCCATTTCTGAAGGCATCATCCCTGAAAAGATTCCGTTTCTGGCATATCCCGTGGTTGTGGGCAATATGGAATAATAGCTTTCTTCACTTTCTATGTTGAAATAATCCATAATTTGCCCCTGGATAATTTTCCATTGGTCATATCGAAGGTTGTCAACAACTATGAAATAAACCGGACTTTCATCGTTCAGTTCTGGGAATACTTTTTTTCTCATGAGTTCGTGAGATAGAATAGGCCTTTCGCAATCAGGATCATTAAGCCAGTCTGCATAATTTTCTCTCACAAACTTTGCAAAGTAAAGGTTGGCGTCACTTTTTTGAAGGTCAAGTACCTCACTCATCTCAACATTTCCCGCGCTTGACATTTCAAGTTCCCAATAGATCAGCTTTTTATAGATATCAGCCCATTCTTCATGGTTGAGATAGTCGCTGAATGCCATGCTGATATTTCTGAAATCCTGCTGATAGCTCATGTTTGTTCTTTCGGAGACCAACCTCTTATTATCTAGAAGTTTCTTTATAGAAAGTAATATCTGGTTTGGATTGATTGGTTTAATGAGGTAGTCTGCTATTTTGGAAGCAATGGCTTCCTCCATAATGTGCTCCTCTTCACTTTTGGTAATCATTACAACCGGCACATCCGCATTGATAGATTTTATCTGTGAGAGTGTCTCAAGACCGGTCATTCCCGGCATATTTTCATCGAGAAAAATAATATCAAAATTATTTGATTCAATCTCGTCAATGGCATCCGGGCCACTCGTTACGGGCGTGATGTCATATCCTTTTTGTGTCAAAAAGAGGATATGTGGTTTCAATAATTCTATTTCGTCATCAGCCCATAAAATATTATATCTTTGCATAGCAATTTTTCTGTTTTTAAGTGAATGAAACTCTAAATTAATCAATAAATAGATTGAATAAGAAAAAAATCATCAATGATCCGTTATACGGATTTATCAGCATTCCGAACGAACTTATTTACGATATTATCAACCATCCATATTTCCAGCGGCTGCGAAGAATAAAACAACTTGGGATGACGGATTTTGTATATCCGGGGGCGCTTCATACAAGATTTCATCATGCCCTTGGCTCCATGCACTTGATGAATGAAGCCATGAGTAATCTGAGGATAAAAGGCGTTGATATTTCAGAGGAGGAATACAATGCAGCCTTAATAGCAATATTATTACATGACATTGGGCATTCGCCCTTTTCTCATGCCCTGGAAAATGAGTTGGTATCCGGGTTGAATCACGAGCAAATATCTGCCATCATCATGGAGGAATTGAATCGTCAATTTAACGGGCAATTAGATTTGGCAATTAAAATATTTGCAGGCTTATATGAGAGGAAGTTTTTTCATCAATTGGTGTCCAGTCAATTAGATATTGACAGGTTAGATTATTTAAACAGAGACAGCTTTTTTACCGGAGTTATAGAAGGAAAAATCGGCGCTGACAGGATCATTAAATTGTTGAATGTTGTTAAGGATGAACTTGTAGTAGATGAAAAGGGCATTTATTCCATAGAAAATTTTCTCAGTGCAAGAAGACTGATGTACTGGCAGGTATATATTCATAAAACCACTGTCGGTGTGGAGAAAATGTTGATTCAGATTATCAGAAGAGTGCGAAAGATTGGCGATGGTCTTCATCTGTCTCCGGAACTGAATCTTTTCATCAACAACACCATCACCCCGTCCATGTTGAAAGATGATAAAGGTATTTTAAAAGCATTTTGCTACATGGATGACTACGACATATTGGGAGCGATTAAAAGCTGGCGCCATAGTAGTGATACTGTATTATCGCAATTATGCAGTATGTTACTCGAAAGAAAGCTTTTCAATGTAATGCTTTCGGAATCGAAGTTTAATAAAGAAGATTATTCAGATTTATATAAACAGGTAAAAAAAGTTTTTAAAATTGAAGAAAAACACCTTGAGCATCTTGTGGTTCTGGGTGTAAAAAGCAATTCAGCTTATATTGGGGATGGGCAGCAGATATACATGCTAAAGAAGAATGGGGAAATCGTAGATATAGCCATTGCATCGGATCTACCAAATATAAAGGCAATGCGGAAAATTGTGAAAAAGTACTATCTATGCTGGCCTAAAAATATATCTTTGCATTCATAATTCTCAAACACCAACTATTAATGCTGTATTTTCAATTACAGCACGTCTCAAAACAAAATATTAATGGAATTTACTATAAATCAAATCGCCGCTATTATACATGGCGAAGTAGATGGTAACGGTAATGAAAAAGTTAGTACCATCGAAAAAATTCAAGAAGCTAAAGAGGGAGCCATCACTTTTTTGGCAAACCCAAAATATGAAAGTTTTATTTACTCGTGCAATGCATCTGCAGTGATCGTGGGGCAGGATTTTAAACCTGATAAACCATTAAAGACAACACTCATCAAGGTGGCTGATCCGTATTCAAGTTTCACAGTATTGCTCGATGAGTATGACAAAATAACAAAATACAGTAAAGTTGGCGTGGAAGATCCTTCTTACATATCTTCGAATACAGAGGTGGGAGAGAATATTTACAGAGGGGCATTCTCATATATTGGCTCCAATGTGAAAATTGGCAATAACGTAAAAATCTATCCACATACCTTTGTAGGTGATAATGTTACCATTGGAGATAATTGCATCTTTTATTCAGGTGTTAAAATTTATGCAGAAACCGTTATTGGAAATAACTGCGTCATACATTCTGGCGCTGTAATTGGAAGTGATGGATTTGGTTTTGCTCCACAGGATGACGAGACCTATAAAAAAATTCCTCAGCTTGGTAAAGTAGTCATTCGTGATAATGTAGAAATTGGAGCAAATACCGTAATCGATCGCGCTACTCTTGGCAAAACCCTTATTGATGATGGCGTAAAGCTCGACAATCTTGTGCAGATTGCACACAATGTAGAGATTGGCGCAAATACGGTCATGGCCTCTCAAGTTGGGATATCAGGATCTACCAAATTCGGGAAAAATTGTGTGTTAGCCGGTCAGGTTGGCGTTGTAGGACACATAGAGATTGGGAACCGGGTGACGTTAGCAGCTAAAACAGGACTAGCAAAATCAATTAAAAAGGAAGGTTCAGTAAAATTTGGTTATCCTGCAATGGATCATAAGGATTACCTTAAGTGCCATGCCGTATTTCGCAATCTGCCAGAATTAAGAGAAAGAGTTAACGATCTTGAAAAAAAAGTACTAAATTTGCCGGCTAATTAACATTTAGTGCATGCATTTAAAACAACATACTATAAAAAAGCCTGTTACATTGAGTGGTGTTGGTCTTCATACAGGAGTCGATGTACACATGACTTTTTTGCCTGCCAAACCAAATCATGGGATTAAATTCCAAAGGGTAGATTTAGACGGTGAACCGATTGTAGATGCCGATGTGGACAATGTGGTTGATCTTTCCAGGGGGACAACAATAGAGCAAAATGGAGCGCGAATAAACACTGTGGAACATACCATGGCAGCACTTGTGGGGTTAGAAATTGATAATATTATCATTCAGCTCGATGGTCCTGAACCTCCTATTATGGATGGCAGTTCCAGAATGTATATAGATGCCTTGGAAGAAGCGGGAACAGAAGAACAAAATGCATTAAGAAATTTTTTTACCATTCCTGAAAGCATCTTTTATAGAGATGCGGCAAGAGATGTGGAAATTGCCGCTTTGCCACTCGATGATTATCGGGTGACAGTTATGATCGATTATAAATCACCGGTTTTAGGAAGTCAACACGCATCTCTAACTGATATATCTCAATTTAAAAAAGAAATCTCATCAGCGAGAACTTTTTGTTTTTTGCATGAATTAGAAATGCTATATAAAAACAACCTAATAAAAGGTGGTGATTTAGACAATGCCATCGTGGTCGTTGACAGGGTTGTTGAAGAAGGAGAGTTGGATTATTTAGCAAAATTATTCAATAAGCCAAAAGTAATTGTGAAGGAAGAGGGGATATTGAACAATGTGGAATTGCGACATAGCAATGAGCCTGCCCGTCACAAGCTTCTTGATGTAATGGGAGATTTAGCACTGGCAGGAAGACCTCTGAAAGCCCAGATATTGGCAGCGAGACCGGGGCATGCTGCAAATGTTGCATTCGCTAAGAAGATCAAACGAATGATGGAGAAATATGAGCAGAGCAATATTCCAAAATATGATCCGGAACAACCACCCGTTTATGATATTAACCAGGTCATGGATATATTGCCACACAGCTATCCGTTTTTATTAGTTGACAAAGTGATTCATCTCGATGATACCACAGTAGCAGGGATAAAAAATGTAACTTTCAATGAACAATTTTTCCAGGGTCATTTTTCCGGAAATCCAGTAATGCCCGGCGTATTGATTGTAGAATCAATGGCTCAGATGGGTGGTATTTTTGTTTTAAATACAGTACCTGATCCGCAAAATTATTGGACTTATTTTTTAAAGATTGATGATTGCAAATTTAGAAGACCTGTGGTGCCGGGTGATACATTAATTCTAAAATGTGATTTACTCGAGCCTATCAAAAGAGGTATTGCTAAAATGCGAGGCCGTGCATATGTGGGAAATAAGCTTGTAACGGAGAGTACGATGATTGCAAGCATAGTTAAAAAGAACCAATGAATCAACCGTTATCATATATACACCCCGAATCAAAAATTGCAGATAATGTAGTTATTGAGCCCTTTTCAACCATTCACAAAGATGTAAAAATAGATGAAGGGACCTGGATTGGATCAAATGTAACTATTATGGAAGGCGCACGGATTGGAAAAAATTGTAAAATTTTCCCGGGCTCTGTAATATCAGGTATTCCGCAGGATTTAAAATTTGCAGGGGAAAGAACTACAGCAGAAATTGGTGATAATACAATAATCAGAGAATGTGTAACCATAAGCAGAGGAACTGTTGACAGTCACAAAACCACAATTGGTTCTAATTGTCTGATTATGGCTTATGTACACATAGCACACGATTGCCACATTAATGATAGGGTAATTTTGGCCAATTGTGTACAGCTTGCTGGTCATGTACTGATTGAGGATTACGCAATTATTGGCGGCTCTACCGCTGTACATCAATTTGTGAAAATAGGGGCTCACGCCATGGTAGCAGGAGGATCTTTAGTGAGAAAAGATGTTCCTCCCTTTGTAACTGCTGCACGTGAACCATTGAGCTATGCGGGCATTAATTCCATTGGTCTCAGAAGAAGAGGGTTTTCAAATGATAAAATCAATGAGATCCAGGAGATTTACAGAAATATTTATCTCAAAGGAAAAAACAATTCTAAGGCGCTCGATACCATTCAAATGGAAATGGCCAGCTCCAAAGAGCGTGATGAAATCTTAAACTTCGTGAGGAGTTCGGACCGTGGTGTGATGAAAGGGTACAACAATAAGCCTTGATAAGACCAAACTTTATTGAATGGACATTCGACTTGAAAATGTTGCTAAAAAATTCAATAAGGAATGGATATTTAAAAATATAAATCTCAATCTTTATAAAAAGGATATCACAGCAGTTATTGGTCCAAATGGGAGTGGAAAGTCAACTTTGCTCCAGATGATTTCTGGGAGCCTAATGCAAACAGAAGGATTGATTAAATACGAGCATGAAGGTAAGTCAATAGAGGCGGAAGATATTTATAAATACATTTCTTTAGTAGCGCCGGCAATGAGTCTTCCCGAAGACTTTACGCTAAAAGAGTTTATTAATTTTCATTTCAAATTCAAAAAATTAAAACCAGGTTACGTCCTTGATGAGATTCCGGAATTATTCATGTTGGATAAAGCCAGGAACAAATTTATAAAAAACTTCTCAACCGGTATGAAACAGAGGTTGAAACTTGGCATTGCTTTTTATGCGGATACACCTTTGATTTTACTCGATGAGCCAGCAACTAACCTGGATAAAGGCGGATTCGACTGGTATTTGGAGGAAATTGGAAAAGTTTTAAAAGAAAAAATGGTATTTGTGTGTTCTAATAGAAAGGATGAGTATGAATTTTGTAATAATTTCATCAATATATTAGATTACAAAACCTAACACCCTTTGTGAGTTGAACAACAAATAAAATTTGTAGTTATAGTATAAAAGTTAAATCATGAAAGTTCTTTTTAGTATCCTGTCGGTAATGGTTGTTTTTTCATTAACAATGATTTATAGCTGTGGAGGCAACGTGTCTCCTTCGTTGAGCCTGCAACAAAAGGCCACTAAAATCCTTGATGAAGGAAGCCCATGGGGAGGTGCTGGAAATGTAGAAGTATTGGCAAGTCCCACTGGCGTAAATCCTGCAGAGCTTGATGGTTTGCAAGTAGTATTCCAATCTTCCGGAGGTGATAAAGATTGGGCCCCAACATTTTTTGATGCTACAGGAGCCGATGATTTTCTATCAACAAATAATGCTACCTGGATATGGACAGGTTCAGGAACCGATGTAATAACGCTTTTTGAAGCTTCAGTGGCAGAATTGACAAGTGTTGATGTGACAGAAACTGAAATTACATTCTCCTTTGAGGTAAATTCATCGATTGGTGGAGGGAGAATTATGGGAATCAATGGTTCCTATACTGTTAGACTAAAGTAATTCAGTTTAAAGATTGCTGCTATATTCTTTTACCTCGTCAATAAAACATTTTACTTTTTCAACATCCATATCAGGATAAACCCCATGTCCCAGGTTGGCAATGTGTCTCGATTTTCCAAATTGATCAATCATCTTTCTGGTTTCAGATTTTATAGTATTAAAATCAGCATATAAAGTTGCCGGGTCCAGGTTACCTTGCAGGGTTTTGCGCGGTCCGATCAGATCTCTGGATTCCACAATATCCATATTCCAGTCGAGACCTACCACATCACAATCAATTTCGCCAATAGTTTTTCGGGAACCATAGGCTCCTTTTGCAAAAACAATTACCGGAACTTCAGTGATTGCATTGGCAATTTTTGAAATGTACTTTAATGAAAAATTATCATATTGTTCAGTGGGTAATATGCCTGCCCAGGAATCAAAAACCTGGACGATATCAGCCCCGGCAGATATCTGACCTTTAAGATAATTAATAGTACTATCTGCAATTTTATCAAGTAATTTATGTGCAAATGCAGGGTCTTTATAGAGTGATTTTCTGGCATTGGAAAATGTTTTACTACCTTTTCCCTCTATCATATAACAAAAAATTGTCCATGGAGCACCGGCAAAACCAATAAGTGGTACACGGCCATTCAGCTCTTTTTTTGTCACCTTAATTGCATCGATCACATATCCGAGGCTATCTTCGTCGGCAGTTTTAAGCTTGTTTAAATCAGTTTCACTTTTAACAGTTTTTGGAAAAAATGGTCCCACACCTTCTTCCATGGTGTACGGCAATCCCATAGCTTCCGGAACGACCAGGATATCTGAAAATATAATTGCCGCATCTACGCCAAGTATATCAACAGGTTGGATGGTTACTTCGGCGGCAAGATCTGGTGTCTGTACCAATTCGATGAAACCGGAAAGTTTGCCTCTGACGGCCCGGTATTCCTTAAGTATTCTTCCAGCCTGACGCATTACCCAAACAGGTGTTCTTTCTGTTTTCTCTCCATTTGCTGCTCTTAAGAGCAAGTCATTCTCTAGTTTCATAAAAAATATTTAATTATCAATTGCGCAAGTCAAAACTAACTGATTATGTTTTAATTTTACATCAAATTTAAGAAAGCTTTATAAATCCTAGCACAATGAGCAAATCAATAATATTTTCTGAAAAAGCACCTGCACCAATTGGTCCTTATAGTCAGGCCGTGAAAACCGGAAATACACTCTATATTTCCGGCCAAATCCCAATTGATATTGAAACAGGTTTGATGGTGAATAATGATATAACCCGGGAGACAATCCAGGTAATGGAGAATATTCTGGCGATCTTAAAGGCTACGGAGATGGATTTTACCAACGTGGTGAAATGCAGCATTTTTGTATGTGATATGGGTGATTTTTCTGTAGTCAATACTGCCTATGGTAAGTATTTTGAAATCGATCCGCCTGCAAGAGAGACAGTTGAAGTTTCAGCTTTACCAAAGGGGGCCAATGTAGAGATCTCATGCATTGCCGTTAAATAAATGATTTCCTTTTTCCCTATTCAAAGCGAGACAAGATTAGTGCCTCTGGAAAAAGAGACGCTTGATGGAAAGTTGGAAAAGCATATAAAAACCATAAAAAGAAATGGTTTTCAGGAGGAACCAAAAGCCCATATTTTTAATGGTATTTGGAATGAGGAAGGATTTACAATCTCCTTAAAACTAAAAATATCAAATAATTTCATTCCAATCATTAATGGTTCTTACATTGTTACGGAAGGTGAAATTTTAATTAAGCTGACCTACGAGATGTTTCCTGCCACTAAAAAGCTCTTGCTGCTCTGGACGGTTTTAACAATTCTGATCACGCTATTTTTTGTTGTACTTCATCAGGCATGGCTTTATGGGGCTATTAGCTTTGGCTTTTGTTTGGTTAATTACATTCTGAGTATAGAAAATTTCAAATTACAAGTAGGCAAAAGCAAGCGGATGTTAGATAAGATGCTTTCTTGATATAAATTCTTTAAACCACGGTTGCATTTCTTACCTTTGTACAAATTCAACAAAGCCTATATATTTTATCGATGGAAAATAAAGTGAGGGTAAGATTTGCCCCAAGTCCAACAGGAGCGCTGCACATTGGCGGTGTGAGAACTGCGCTTTATAACTATTTTTTTGCCAGGAAAAATAATGGAAAATTCATACTGCGAATTGAAGATACGGATCAGGCAAGGTTTGTTTCCGGAGCAGAAGCGTATATAAATGAAACTTTTGCATGGTTGGGTATTCAACCTGATGAAGGTATCGGCTATGGGGGTGAATTTGGACCCTATAAGCAATCTGAGCGTAAGGACTTGTACAAGAAATATGCAGATATACTGATAGCCGAGGGGAAAGCATATTATGCTTTTGATACTCCGGAAGAACTGAATGCCATGCGCCAAAGATTAAAAGAAGCAAAAGCTGACAATCAGGTTTACGACAGCCTTTCACGGGAAACCATGAGAAATTCACTGACTCTGAGTAAGGAAGAAGTTGATGAATTGATTAAAAGTGAGGCGGCATATGTGGTCAGGCTGAAAGTGGAAAGAGATGAGGTGGTCAGTCTGGATGATATGGTTCGTGGCGAGGTAAAAGTGAGTTCCAACAATATAGATGATAAGGTACTCATGAAATCAGATGGCATGCCCACTTATCATTTGGCAAATGTCGTTGATGACCACCTGATGAGGGTTTCTCATGTGATCAGGGGCGAAGAATGGCTCCCGAGCGCTCCATTGCACGTATTGCTTTATAAGTACCTTGGTTGGTCAGATACCATGCCACAGTTTGCTCATTTACCATTATTGCTCAAGCCCGACGGAAATGGAAAGTTGAGCAAAAGAGATGCAGATAAGCATGGATATCCTGTTTTTCCGTTGGAATGGGAAGATCCCAAAACCAGTGAAAAGTCAATGGGATTCAGGGAACAGGGTTATCTTCCGCAGGCCATTACCAATTTTCTGGCGATGTTGGGATGGAATCCCGGAACTGAGCAGGAGCTTTTTACAATGGAAGAGTTGATAGATAATTTTTCAATTGAAAGAATTAATAAGTCGGGATCAAAATTTGATATCGATAAAGCGAATTGGTTTAATCAGCAATATTTAAAGAATATTGACAATGAGGTATTAGCGGATGATTTTTTAAAGCTGCTAAAGTCGAAGGGAGTGGAATTTTCAGCGAGTAAAGCTGCAGCTGTTTGTGGGTTGCTTAAAGAGCGTGTGATTTTTCCTCAGGAATTCTGGACTAGCGGTCGTTATTTCTTTTATCCTCCTGGAGAATATGATCAGAAAGTCATTAGGAAAAAATGGAATGATGAGGCCAAGGAGATACTTGTCGATTACAAAAACGCCTTGAAGAAAATTGATACTTTGACCAAAGAATCAGCGTTAGAAACTTTAAATGAGGTACTTGCACAACATGAGGCAGGTATGGGGAGGGTGATGCCTGCATTACGGGTTTCAATAACCGGCGTAGCAGGAGGACCGGATCTTATGGGAATATTGGAAGTTTTAGGTAGGGATGAAGTGGTAGAGAGGATTGAAACAGCATTAAATAAAATCGTTAAATAATGGGAGGAAAGCGAAAATCGATGGATAAGAAAAAACCTGATATTAATAGTGAACTTGAGGGATTGGATATTAATATTAATTCACTTGGCGCAATTAATTCAACCTATGATATAGATAAAATCAATGAATTTCTTGATTCTCATGTCGATGATAAAAAGTTGCACAATCTTGATCAACCGATTGAGGATGAGTCTGAACCATCAAAGGACTAAAAATTTCTGAGAATTGCAAAACCAACGCCAGATTTTCCCTGATATCCGGTAATATCTCCGGGCCGGAAAAAAGGGTGCAAATTAAAAATGTAATTATTTGTGCTGTATTTGAGCCCAAAACCCAACTCTACATTTCCATCAAGCCTTATTTTGTAATTATCGTTTCCGAGATCATGAACTTCTATTCCAGATTGATTTATAAGCTTTGCTTCATACGTTATGGGATATATAAGAATTATGTTTAAAGAAACATAGGGCTGAAATTTTGACCCTTTCAGTATATTATATTGGGCGCCTATAGGCATTTCAATATTATTCCATTTTTCTTCATATCGGTAAGGTTCAAAATCAAAATCTTCTAAACCATTCCCGCATCGTGGCATTATATTGTAGTCATCGATATATGCGGAAACATAAGAATACTGTAGCCCATGAGCAAACGAGAACCTCCTTTTTGCAAAAAGCAATCCATGATAACCAATAGTATAACCTTTGGAGAAATGATGATCTTTAAAAACGTTCCCTGTCTCCTCGTTTACCCACATATTTTTTTTCCTGGGAATCCATTCAACAGAGGTGTAGATACCTCCAAAATGCTGTGCGATTATTGTAGTGCTAATAATAAGACAAAAAATAAAAATGAATAGCTTTCTCATGGATGGAAAGTAAATCCGGTGTCTCTATAAAATTGTTGTAACGAAGTTAAACTAAAGACACAGGAAAATAAAGTTTGGTTGATATGGATTTTGCAGTTCAGAATTTTTTATAAAAGGGATGACTTTTGGAATTGAAAAAGCTTAATTAAAAAAAATGAAAAAAGCCAGATCTCTCCAGCTTTTTTCTCAGCACCTAGTCCCTGGCGCCCAGCACCCGAATCCTATTTTCTCGATGCTACAAATCTCGAAGATTCAACCAACCTGATAAACTCGCTACGGTAACCTTCATCATCATCACCTTTTGCCCCTTTGGCCAATTTGATTACAGAAGCTATATCTACCTTCTGCGAAAAATCAGATTCCCTAAGCAACATACCAAAACCAGCTACTGCTGCCGACCACCTGAAATTGTCAGAAGAGTTTTTCCAATCTTTATTATTATCCAGGATTGTTGTGGTGATCAATTTACTATTATTTCCATCAGGGGATTTATACCTTAATTTCAAGGTCATCAACTCCTTTGAGTTATAGGAATTTTTTTCTACCTCATTTTTCTGATATTTAAGAGGATCAACTGATTTCAAAAATTCACTTTTTACACCCATTGGAATGATCTCATACAATGCCGTTACGGTGTGGCCGCTCCCCAATTCGCCAGCGTCCTTTTTATCATCATTGAAATCTTCAGCCTTTAATTTGCGATTTTCATAACCTATCAACCTGTACGCCTGTACTTTTGCGGGATTAAATTCAACTTGAAGTTTGACATCCTTTGCTATTGTAAACAAGGTTCCACCAAACTCATTTACAAATACTTTTTTTGCCTCCTGAAGATTATCGATATAGGCATAATTTCCATTGCCTTTGTCAGCGAGGATTTCCATTTTATCATCTTTATAATTGCCCATGCCGAATCCGACAACTGTAAGAAATACACCTTGATCACGTTTCTTTTCGATTAATCTTTCCATCTCAGCATTGCTGGAGGCTCCGATGTTAAAATCGCCATCAGTGGCCAGAATGATCCTGTTGTTTCCGCCTTCTTTAAAATTTTCTAAAGCCACATCGTATGCCAGCTTTATTCCCGCTCCTCCGGCTGTAGATCCGCCTGCACTCAATCTACCCAGAGCGGTCATGATTTTTTCTTTGTTGCTTACAGGTGTTGACGGTAGTACTAATCCTGCAGCGCCCGCATAAACTACGATGGCCACCCTGTCTTTGTCTCTCATTTCTTCTACCAGCATTTTGAAAGCAGATTTCAGAAGGGGGAGCTTATTCACATCCTGCATTGAACCGGATACATCTATCAGAAATACAAGATTGGAGGGGGGTAAGTTGTCGGTTGGTATCTTCTTACCTTGCAATCCAATGTGCACCAATTTGTGGTCCTCATTCCACGGACAAGAGGCTATTTCCGTATTGACGGAAAACGGAACATCTCTTACGGGTTGAGGATATTCATAGTTGAAATAATTTATCATTTCTTCTATGCGTATCGCGTCAGTCGGGGGCTTTTGGCCATTGTTTAAGAATCTGCGCATATTGGCATACGAAGCTACATCCACATCAATGGAAAACGTGGACAATGGATTTTTAATTGCTGCTAAAAATTCATTTTCATTAATTGTGGTATAGCCTTCTGTATCAAATTGAGGAATTTTATAATCTGACTCATATGCTATCATTGGGGCATAGGCCATATCCATCATTGCCTTTTTATGCCTTCTACTATTGCCATGAATCCTGACAGCAGAACCGACAATATTCTGAATATCTGTTTCATTTTCCACATCTTCAATTACAACAATCTCTTGTAAAGAGCTCACATCCGCGGTCAATGTGACATCAATTATTCTTTTTGATTTTACGACAATTTCTTCCGTAATAAATCCCACTGAGGAGAACGCTAATACTGATTTTTCATTTTTAACAGTAATTTCGTATGCTCCATTCAAGTCACTGACTGTTCCATTAGCAGTTCCTTTTTCAACGATATTTACACATGGAACAGGAGATCCATCCTCTCCGCTTAGTACTGTTCCACTGATTTTAATTTCTTTTACATCAGCAAACCTGCTTGCTGATAGTAAAATAACGATAAGAAAAATTGCAATCTTTTTCATGAGTATAAAATTTAATTTGACGTTTTTTTTAGAAGGATGCGGTACTTTCTTGTATTCCATAAAATATTTTTGGAATTTTTACTTTTTACTGATTTTTGGGCTTATGAGGATAAATATCCTATCGCATGTTTTTGAGATCCGAGCGCAAGTATAAAGAAGAGTCCGATGACTGGCTGATTTCCAGGTTTAAATTGACCGGAGATCTCGAATATCCGGGAAGGCTTTTTGATAAGTACATGCATTTGGTATATGGCGTGTGTTTAAAATATCTTAAAGAAAGAGAAGCCAGTAAGGATGCTACCATGCAGGTTTTTGAAAAACTTATCGTTGAACTTTCGAAAAGAGATATAGAGAATTTTAAACCATGGCTACACACGATTACAAAGAATCATTGCCTGATGCAGTTGAGGTCTATGAAAGTAAAATCATCACAGCAAGAGAAAATGTTAAATGATGAGGCGTTTTTTATGGAAAGTAGCCATGAATTGCATCATAATGATGAGCAGGTTTTAGAACAGGATTTGGAGGCGCTTAAAAATTGTATTGAAAAATTAAAAGCTGAACAAAAAGAATGTATTAAGTTGTTTTACCTCAAAGAAAAGTGTTACCAGGAAATATCAGACGAATTGAGCGTTGAGTTGAAAAAAGTAAAAAGTTTTATTCAAAATGGTAAGAGGAATTTGAAAATTTGTATGGAGAAAAATGGCTAAGGAGAAAAACCATATAGTAAATTCAAAAGATTACCAAAGATATCTGCATGGGCAGATGACATCCAAAGAACGCCATAACTTTGAAAATAGTTTGCTGGAAGATGGATTTGAAAATGAAGCTTTTGAAGGGCTTTCACAGTTGAAACCTGATGAATTATCAGAGGATTTAAATTCTCTTGGTGATAGACTGATCTCTAAAACAAGAAAGAGAAATTCATTCCTGTTCTGGAGAATTGCAGCCTCGATTTTGCTATTGAGTCTTTTTTCGTTTTTAGTGTATTATTTGATTGATTCTAATACCAAAAAGGAAATAGCACAATCTAAAGAAATACCTACGGTAGAGAAAACAGATAAGACGCAGTATCCGTCTTTGACTCATTTGGACAGTTCAGAAATGGATTCTGATCAAATAATTGCCTATCAACAAAATTTAGATGAGGAGTCGATAGATAACATAGTTCCGGAAGAATCCCGAAAATCCTTTAATCGGGCAAAATCTGAAGAAGAGCCATCTCAAGAGGCTCTATTAGAGATTGCCGATGCTGAAGAAGAATCAGAAGAAATGGTTATGGATGATGTTGAAGTTGACCCAATTTTATCTTTAGCCGAAGCTAAGAAAGAGCAGCCCCAAGCTGATTTGGAATTATTTGAACAAATTGAAGAAATTGTATCCAATGAGCCTTTGTCGCAGGTTTCGGCAATGAAAAAAGGAGCTGCTTCCAGTCAGAGTCGAATGGCGGTTAGGAATAAAAACTTAAGAACAATTACAGGAAAAGTAATGTCCCTGGAAGATGATGAAGTAATCCCAGGGGTAAATATAAATGTGAAAGGAACCGACATTGGAACCATCTCTGATTTTGATGGGAATTACACCATTGCTGTGCCAAAAGACGAGGAGATAACATTGGTATTTTCGAGTGTGGGCTATTTGTCTGAAGAAATTAAAGTTGAAAACCATGAAACTATTGATGCAAATATTGAACCGGATATCAGTGCGCTTAGTGAAATTGTTGTCGTTGATTACGGCGTTTCAAGCAATTATCAAAAGCCCGAATATGCATACACTCCACCCAAACCGGTAGGAGGTAATGGGAAATTTAAGGATTATGTGAAAGAAAATATCCGTTACCCTGAATCGGGACTGGAAGATAAAATCAAAGGAACTGTAAAATTGAAATTAACAATTGATCGAAACGGCAAAATTTCTAATGTAGAAGTGCTGAAAAGTCTTGGCCGGGAATTTGACAAAGAGGCCATCAGGCTGATTAATGAAGGTCCAAAATGGGAGCCCGCCAGGGAAAATGACTCAACAATTGTGAAGGATGTTAAAGTGAAGATTAGGTTTAGGGCGCCGGAGTAAAAAAGAGAATTTGGTATAAACTCTTCGCAATTTTATATTGGCTTGAAAGAATTGAGTTTTAGGTCCTTCACAACCTTAAAATGTTTGGTATTGCTCGAAACAAGATTCATGTTATTCTCTACTGCCGTTGCGGCAATAATGGCATCTCCAGATCTCATATTCGATGAAAGTGCATATTCTTCCACATATATAAGCGCTCTGTGTCCTATGTTTTCAGTGAATGGTAGTATGGAAAATTTAAACTCATGAATAAAACTTTTGATGTATTTATGATGCGTCTTGTTTTTTGCTCCCTGAAGCAACTCCATGTAACTCTGAATTGAAAGATATTTGTCCTCGTCTCTATCAATGAGTTTGGCGGCCTTTTCATTTCCCCTTTGAACCCAAATCAAAATATCTGTATCATAAATCATATCGGGGTTTTCTTAAATTTTCCATTTCTTCAATTACTGTTTCTTCATTTTTGCTGCCCATACCAAAAAAAGGGTGATCTTTAACTTTTGTTAATAATTTTTCTCTGGTGGGCTTGATGACGCCTTTGACTTTGCCATGATAAAGTACAGTTACACTTTCATTTCTATCAAGCGCTTTTAGAATATCTTTAGTTTTGTACCTTAAATCAATTATAGATGCTTTCATAATTCTTACATAGACCATAAATGTCTATCAAGTATAGACATTTATTCTAAAATTTCCAATGATTAATTTGATTTAGGAAATCAGTCCGGCCGCAATGGAATAGTGATTATAATTTTAATCACAACAAACAGATATGAGTAAGGTGATGACGGATTATCATTTTATAAATTTGTAACAAAAGCTAAACCCCGCCCAAATGTATTAAAAATCCGTGAAAAAAGCCGATCATTTCCATGACCGGCTTCATTACAAAATTTAAGATTTTTTATAACTGGATTCCCATAAAAGACATAAAGGCAATTCCCATAAGCCCGGTTAATAGCATGGTAATTCCGAGTCCTTTTAGTCCATCCGGAACATCTGAATACTTTAGTTTTTCGCGTATTGCCGCAAGGGCAATTATTGCAAGCAACCAACCGATTCCGGATCCAAATCCAAATACGGTGGCCTCAATTAAGGTGTAGTCTCTTTCTGCCATCCAAAGCGATGCGCCCAGTATGGCACAGTTTACAGCAATGAGGGGTAGGAATATACCCAGAGATCCGTAAAGAGCTGGTGAGAATTTCTCAATCACCATTTCTACCAATTGTACCATTGCTGCAATTACTGCTATGTACATGATAAAGCTAAGGAAAGTGAGATCGACAGTGGCTAAGCTAGGATGTATTCCAGCTAAGGCGCCTTCTTTCAACACATATTCTAATAATAACCAGTTCACCGGAACGGTGATTACCAATACGAATATAACAGCCAGACCCAACCCAAGCGCTGTACTTACTTTTTTGGAAACTGCCAAAAAAGAGCACATGCCCAGGAAATAGGCAAATACCATATTGTCTATAAAAATTGATTTTATTCCAAGGTTAACTAATTCCATTGTTTCTAAATTTAATGCTCTATGTATCCTGATTTATTCCGCTGCACCCAGATGATCAATCCGAGGATGAAAAATGCTCCTACAGGTGTCACCATAAGTCCGTTAGTCGGGAAATTCTCAATTCCGATTGCCTCAAATAGCGGCCAGCCAAATAGTTTGCCCGACCCGAAAATCTCTCTGAAAAATGCAACTGCAAGGATGATCCAACTATATCCAAGACCATTTCCTACAGCATCCAATACTGAATCCCAGGGTTTGTTTGCCAATGCAAAAGCTTCTAAACGACCCATGACAATACAATTGGTAATAATCAGGCCAACAAAAACAGATAGTTCTTTATACATATCGTATTGATACGCCATCAGGACTTCGCTTACTAAGGTTACCAGCGTGGCTATGACAGCAAGCTGTACAATAATACGCACCCTTGTCGGTACCAGTGATCTCATTAAAGAAATAATCAAGTTTGAAAAAACCATCACGAAAATCACAGATATTGCCATGGTAAGCGTAGGTTTCATCTGAGTTGTAACCGCCAGCGCTGAACAAATACCAAGGACTTGGATAGTTACCGGATTATCATCACTTAATGGATCATTGAGAAATTTCTTCCTTCGCTTTGAGAGGAGCGCTTCAGCCGGTTTTTTTTCAACTGTCGTTTCTATTGTTTGCGTACTCATATCGCTATATTTCTTTTCAATTAATAAAGTAAAGCTACTTTTTGGGTAGCGTTTTTAGACTTATTGATGTAGCCTTGATAATACTTAAAATAATTTTCTAGCATTTCATTTACTCCATTGCCGGTCAATGTAGCCCCTGACATTCCATCAATATGATGTTCATCCAATGCCTTGGTGGGATGATTTTCACCTTTTAGCATGAAAATAGAAATCAGATTGCCGTTGTTATCAAAAACTTTTTTGCCGTTGTACCGGTTTCTAACTTCTGTTGTTGTAATTCTCGCACCCAGGCCGGGAGTTTCAGTTTTATGATCAAAAGAGGTGCCTTTTATTGTATTGAGATCTGTCTCCAGAGCGATAAAACCCCAGATCGGTCCCCAAAGGCCTTTTCCATAAACAGGTAAGATATAAGCTTCGATGGATTCCTTATCTCCAGCTTTATGAAACTTAAAAACCGGGTATGCCCTTTCTTCCGGGACTTTCTTGAAATTCTTTGCTATATTCACATTTTCAGCGACTATATCTCCGCCCTTTTCATCTTTCTCGATGGGCTCTCCGTCTAAATTCACTACAATTGATTCAATTGTTTGACTGTAAAGATCCAGAATTTCATCCCCCTTTTTTCCTTTTAAATCAGTAACGGCGCTCAGAATTTTCTTTTTAGTATCGAGCTCTATAGATTTTTGCTGCATTGGTTTCAATCCTTGATTGGCCAATGATAGTAGTCCGCCAAGTACAATAGTAAGTATAGCGGAAAAAACTATGACGTATGTATTAGACTGTCGCACGTTGAATCCTCCTTTCTTTATTTCCTTTCACTATATAAAAATCGATTAATGGCGCAAATACATTCATCAATAGAATGGCCAGCATAATCCCTTCGGGATAGGCTGGGTTAAACACCCTGATTATTACGGTTAAAACACCGATTAAAATACCATAAATCCATTTGCCTTTTTCTGTCTGAGTAGCTGTAACCGGATCCGTGGCCATAAAAACTGCTCCAAATGCCAAGCCTCCAATTACGAGATGATATTCAGCGGGCATCATCATATATTCATTTGCAGCAATTGCATTGAAAAGTAATCCTGTAAGGTATGCGCCTCCAAAAACGCTGACTATAATTTTCCAGCTTCCAACGCCGGTTATTATTAAAATGGCAGCGCCAATAAGTATCATTAAAGTGGACGTTTCTCCAATGGACCCGGGAATAAATCCTAAAAACAGGTTAGAGAAACTATAGAAATCCGCCCCCAAAACAGTGTTGGAGTTTGCCAGTGCATCAACTACAGCACCTGAATTTACAGAAGCTTCATTGGCAATGGCTAAAGAGGTTCCTCCCGTAAAACCATCTATCGGAGTTTTATCACCGAGGTACGTCCATACATCACCTGAAATCTGTGAAGGGTATGCAAAATAGAGAAAAGCTCTCGCTGAAAGTGCTACATTTAATATATTCATTCCCGTTCCACCAAATACCTCTTTTCCTATTAATACAGCAAATACTGTTGCTAAAGCAACTTGCCATAGAGGAATTGTAGGAGGGACCACCATAGGAATAAGCATTCCGGAAACAAGGAACCCCTCGTTAAGCGAGTGCCCTTTTTTAATTCCAAAGATAAATTCTACGGTAAGACCTGATGCATAAGAGACAATTATGATTGGTAAAACAACCACAATGCCTATCCATGCCTGCTGCATAAAACTCAGGGTCTCACCTGTAGCTAGGGAATGCTGATGCCCGACATTCCATATTCCAAATAATAAACTCGGAACCATAGCAATGATCACCGTCATCATCAATCGTTTCAGATCGACAGCATCTCTTATCTGCACTCCTTGTGAGGGAGTCACCCTATTTGGAACGAAGAAAAGCGTCTCGAAAGTCTCAAATAAAGGCATGAGCTTTTCGAATTTGCCACCTTGCTCAAATAGTGGTTTATATTTTTCGAAAATGTTCTTAATAATTTTCATTGATTACTAGCTATTTTTTATTAATTCCAATCCTTCCCTTAATATCTTTTGCAAATTGTGTTTTGAGACATCCACAAACTCACACAAGGCAATATCCTCTTCAATCATCTCGTAAATTCCGAGACTCTCCATGTCATCGTAATCTTCAGCCATGATGGCCTTTATGAGATATGTTGGGAGAATATCCATCGGAGTCACTTGCTCAAAGACTCCTGTTTGAACAAATGTCCGTTGCTCCCCTTTGGTATTTGTGTCAATCCTATATTCCTTATTCTTTCCATTAAGAAAAGACAACAAGCCAAATGCCTTATGAAAACTAAGTTTTTCCATCGTCGGTAATAACCAGCCCAAAAACTCACTTTGTCGTCCTTCCGGGATCACCGTTATTTGCTGATGATAAAAACCTATATAACCATCGGATTTTATTTTTTCGCCGGTTAGCACATTGCCACTTATAAATCTCACTTCATTGTCAGTGACATTATTTTCAATGAATTTATTAATGCAAGCGCCGGTATAAGTTTGATAATATTGAGGGTTGTTAACTTCAGATCCCGTGAGGGCGATTACTTTAGAAGCATCATATTTTCCCTCAAGGAAAAGTTTTCCTATTTGTGTAACACCATATGGGTTCACTGTCCATACCAAATCTCCTTTTGATATAGGGTCTATATGATGAATCTGCACGCCCACATTTCCTGCCGGGTGTTTGCCGTTAAATTTATGAGGCTCAACGTTTTTAGCATGAGAAAAAATATAAGAAATCTCAGCATTTTCATTTAGTCCTAAATTTACTTTCCCTTTTGTTAGTTTATTGAGGATGTCTATCCCCGTCTGAAAATAATTTTCTTCCCCTTTGAGGGTAAAGTTTTGATCTACAGCTAAAGGATGGGTATCAAAAGTTGAGATAAAGATCGCTTTTGGCGAATCCGTAGGATTAGCTACTATGCCGTATGGTCTTTGAATAATGTTGGGCCAAACGCCACTTTTTAACATCAATTCAATGGCTTCCTGTTTTACAATTTTGGAAATATCAGTAGTTGCAAATTTTTTAAATTCTTCCGAAACAATTTCTTTATCCGCAAGAATTTTAATTTCCAGCAATTTCCTTTTTGCCCCTCTTTTAATTTCTACAATTTCTCCACTGACAGGTGAACAATATTTTACATCTTCCTGCATTTTGCAAAAGAGTAAGGGTGTTCCTGCTTTAACGGTATCGCCTTCATTGACCATTACCTTTGGTCGTTGAATACCAATAAAATCTGTAGGTTTTATAGCAAAAGTTTCTGGCTGGTCACATTCTGCAAGTTTCTTTTCTGCTTTTCCTGCAAGGTTTATATCAAAACCCTTTTTAAGCTTAATGGTATGTGACATTTAAAAATCGAATTAGTATCCTATATTTAAACGGCAAAAATAACCAAATTTTAATTAATACATTGTGATCGCGACTCTTTGTTGCCTCTTTTTAAAATATTTTTTAAGAAAACAATTTTAGATAATATGATATCAGTTAGTCACTGGCTAATCATTGAGATTTGACAGGCTTTTTGCAACATTTTTCATAAGCCACATCGGAGTGGATGTTGCCCCGCAGATACCAATGGAATCATTTTTATGGAACCAATCGGGATTTACCTCAGAGCTGTTTTCGATAAAGTAACTTCTTTTATTGTAGTCTTTACAAACTTTGTAGAGTGCCTTGCCATTTGAACTCTTTTTCCCGCTTACAAAAAGTACGACGTCATGCTCTTCGGCAAAAGATTTCATTTTAGATTCCCTGTTTGAAACCTGCCGGCAAATGCTGTCATGGTATACGAACGATTCCTCAGTGGAAACCTTGGATTTTTCCTTAAACCGGCCTTCAATTTTTGATTTTATATCGTAAAATCCTTTGGTACTCTTAGTCGTCTGACTAAAAAATGTTACAGGACGGGAATAATCAATTTTATCAAGATCAGTCTCTTGTGTGACAATAATTGCTTCATTGTTGGTTTGGCCATCGAGTCCAATTACTTCGGCGTGGCCCTCTTTTCCATAAATAACCACCTGGCCATTTTCATTATGCATTTTGTCAGAAGCGTCTTTTACACGATTCTGCAATTTTAAAACTACCGGGCATGATGCGTCAATAAGTTCGATATTATTTTTAATGGCAATAGAATATGTCTCGGGAGGTTCACCATGGGCCCTGATCAATACTTTACAGTCGTGTAAATTTCTAAGCTGTTCATGATCAATAACTCTCAATCCCTTTTTATAGAGTCTTTTTACCTCCATGTCGTTGTGAACAATGTCGCCAAGGCAATACAATTCTTTAGATTGTTCCATCTCGTCTTCTGCCATTTGAATGGCATATTCGACCCCGAAACAATATCCTGAATTATGATCTATGGAAACTTTCATATTTTATTCAACTTCGATATTATCCTTAACCAATTTAAGGATTTGATTTACCTGTTCTTCAAAGGTAATATTACTCGTATCAACAACATAGGCATCATCTGCTTTCTTCAGCGGACTGTCCGCCCTGGAAGTATCTATGGTGTCTCTGTTTTCTAAATTATCAATAACCTCTTTTAGTTCTACATTTGTGTTTTTCTCGAGGAGTTCCTTTTGCCTCCTTTCAGCCCTGACTTCCAAATTAGCGGTCATGAATATTTTCAACTCAGCATCGGGAAAAACAACGGTGCCAATATCCCTTCCATCCATGACAACACCTTTTTCAGCCCCAAGTCTTCTCTGTTGTTCTACGAGTTTTCTTCTCACCCTCGATATTTCGCTTACCGGGCTAACGAGATTTGAAACATCCATCTGCCTGATAGAATGCTCTACGTTCTCTCCATTGAGAAAAGTTTCATTTTTGCCAGTCTCCATATTATATTCAAATGAAATATCAATTTGTTTCAGGGCTTCTTCCACATCTAGATCATTTTTCAGATCGATATTATTCTTAATAAAGAAAAGCGTAACAGCTCTGTACATGGCACCGGTATCGATATAGATATATTGCAATTGTCTGGCAATTGCTTTTGATGTTGAGCTTTTTCCACAACCTGAATTACCGTCAATGGCAATAACGATCTTCTTCATTATAAAATATTAATTTAAAAAAAGAATTAGCCTACAAAAATAGCCATACTTTATAAAAGAGTAATGAAATAAAGGGAAAACTATAAATTCTAAATTTCCTCCGATAATCAACAATCTTTCATAGGGCAAGGGATTGGTCCTCTTTTTGGCTGACTTCTTTTTTTCACTTTTGATGAAGCACATGAGGTGGCAACCACAATCATTGTAATAGAGAGGAAATATATAATTGATCTTTTCAAAGTAATTTTTGTTTTTTTACAAATATAAAAGAGAATGTTTAAAATCAGATTCTTAATGATAGCGTAAAAGTCTTTTTAATATTATTTACATTTGTTAAAAAATTAATTGACATGAATGAAAAGGAATCCAAAACCAAAAAAATAATCAAAGATATTTCTGACAAAATTGATGAATTGCTGGAGAAATCTGACATTTCGAAAGATGATGTTAAAAAGGAAATAGCCGTCCGAATTGAAGAGTTGAAAAGATCAAGAGATCAGGTAAATGAAGAATTTCGGAAAATAAAAGAAGATAATAAAGAAACTTTTGATAAGGTAGAGAAGCTGGCAAAGAATACTATGGATGAGGTCAAGTCGGCATTTTCAGGTTTTTTAGGGAAGTTTACAGACGAGAAAAAAGAAGACGATCACAAGAAAAAGGAGACAAAGGGCGAATGAATTATCTCTCTGTTGAGCAACTTTCAAAAAGCTATAACGAGCAACCACTATTCAGCAATATTACTTTTGGAATAAGCCAGGGACAAAAAGTAGCCCTTGTTGGGAAAAATGGGTGCGGAAAATCTACACTCTTAAAAATAATTGCAGGAATTGAAACTCCCGACAATGGAAAGGTGGTATTCAGAAAAGGGCTTAAGATCAGCTTTCTTTCTCAAAATCCTCAATTCGAAAATCACCTTACTGTTAAAGCTTATATTTTCAACCAGGATAATGAATTGCTTTCTACCATAAGTGAATATGAGCAGTACCTGGAAGGTCATCATGATGATGATTCTGGAGAAAAATATCAAAGCCTGATAAATAAAATGGATGCACTTTCTGCCTGGGATTTCGAATCACAGGTAAAACAGATATTGGGGAAACTTGGAATCCATGATCTCAATCTCTTTGTAGATGAGTTGTCAGGGGGACAAAAAAAAAGAGTTGCACTCGCTGAAGCCCTGGTCGAAAAACCTGATTTTTTGATTCTTGACGAACCTACCAACCACCTGGATATTGAGGTTATTGAATGGCTGGAAAAGTATTTATCGACCCAAACCATGTCATTGCTGTTGGTAACTCATGATCGATATTTTTTGGAAGGAGTTACCAATGAAATTATAGAAATCGAGAATGAATCCTTATACAACTATAAAGGCAATTACTCTTATTACCTTGAAAAGAAGTCTGAAATGAACACTCAGGAAGCTTCTGAAGTTGCAAAAGCGAAGAATCTTCTGGTGAAAGAATTGGATTGGTTGAGAAGAATGCCCAAAGCCAGGGGTACCAAGGCGAAGTATAGAATCAATGCGGCCCACGAGCTTCAGGAAGTGGCATCAAAAAATCTTCAAAAAGATGCACTTACATTAAAAATCAGCACCAGGAGGCAAGGGAAAAAAATATTGGAGCTTCATCATCTTGTGAAGTCTTATGATGGAGAAAAATACCTTAAAGATTTCTCCTACATATTTAAAAAGAGGGATAGAGTAGGGATCGTTGGAAGAAATGGTATCGGAAAGACGACGCTTTTAAATGCAATTACTTCAAAAATAAAATTGGATAGTGGTGAAATTGTGCTGGGAGAAACCACACAGTTTGGATATTACAAACAAGAGGAGATTTTCTATTCTCCTGACACAAAAGTAATTGATGTTGTGAAGGAGGTGGCCGAAGTCGTGAAGCTTTCTGATGGGGCAATCATCACCGCAGCCCAGTTTTTAAATCATTTTCTTTTTCCTCATGAGATGCATTTAACCCCCGTAGTGAAACTAAGTGGAGGAGAGAAAAGGAGACTACAACTCCTCAGGGTGTTGATAGAGGCACCAAACTTTCTGATTTTAGATGAACCCACCAATGATCTAGATATTCTCACCATGAATGTGCTGGAAGAATATCTCGTAAACTTTGAAGGTAACCTGATCATTGTTTCTCACGACAGGTATTTTATGGATAAGTTAGCCGAGCATCTATTAGTATTTAAAGGCATTGGAAATGTTGTTGATTTTCCAGGGAATTACTCTGATTATAAGAACAATGTTGATCAGGAGTTAAAAAAAATAAGTAAAAGACCGGATGATTCAAAAGAGCGGAAAGTGGTTATGGCAAAACCGGATAAAAAGAGAAAGATAAGCTTCAATGAAAAGAGAGAGTTTGAGGAATTGGAAAAAGAAATTGAATCACTGGAAGCGAGAAAGGATGAATTGTTGAATAAACTCAACATTGGTTCAGAAAATCATGAAGAATTAACACAATGGTCAAAAGAAATCGAGGAGTTAGCCAATCTTATAGAAGAAAAGGAATTTCGATGGTTTGAATTGTCAGAACTGGCATAGGATTATTTATAGTGATATCAGTTGAAAACCTGCGATTGATAATCGTTTTGGGCTCAACAATAGTGGGGTTTATAATATTTAAATTTACGAATTTACAAATCGTAAATAGAAGTTAACATTGCCTTAACAATTTAATAATTTCAACAGCTTGATTTAAGCATATATTCATGACTAAAATCATTTTATAAACTAATTGAATTACTTACTTTTGCACCGCATTCTCAGAGAAGAAGATTATCTTATAAGAATCAGAAGGATAGAGGGGTCGGGAATTTATTATTTTCACATATTTACTTGCGATATACTTCGCATTAGTTTAACATTTTCATTGTCGTATAACTAAAATACATACTATGATCACTAAAGAGCAATTAAAAAAGTACGGGATAAACGACGTAATCGAAATCGTTTATAATCCATCCTATGACCAATTATTTGAAGAAGAAACCAAGCCTGAATTGGAAGGTTTTGAAAAAGGCCAGGTTTCTGAACTAGGAGCTGTAAATGTAATGACCGGTGTTTACACAGGTCGGTCGCCTAAGGATAAATGGATTGTAAAGGATGATACTACAAAAGAAAATTTTTGGTGGACTTCTAAAAAATCACCCAATGACAATAAGCAAATATCACAAGACACCTGGGTTGATCTTAAAAAACTTGTTTCTGATCAGTTAACTGGTAAGCGACTTTTTGTAGTCGACACCTTTTGTGGAGCCAATGAAGACACACGATTAAAAGTAAGATTTGTTATGGAAGTGGCGTGGCAGGCACACTTTGTAAAAAACATGTTCCTGCGTCCTTCCCAGGAAGAGCTTGATAATTATGGAGATCCTGATTTTGTCGTTTTAAACGGATCTAAAACGGAAGATAAAAATTATAAAGAGCATGGAACTAATTCTGAAACTTTCATTGCTTTCAACCTTACTGAGAAAATGCAAGTAATTGGCGGTAGCTGGTATGGTGGTGAAATGAAGAAGGGCATGTTTGCTATGATGAATTACTATCTTCCTTTAAGGGGGATTGCTGCAATGCACTGCTCAGCCAATGTAGGCAAAGATGGAGATGTAGCTATCTTCTTTGGTTTATCTGGCACAGGCAAAACCACACTTTCAACAGATTCCGAAAGAGCATTAATTGGTGACGATGAGCATGGCTGGGATGATGATGGAGTTTTCAACTTTGAAGGTGGCTGTTATGCCAAAACTATTAATTTGGATAAAGAAGCTGAGCCGGAAATTTTTGCCGCAATCAAAAGAGATGCATTGTTAGAAAATGTAACAGTAGAAGATGACGGTAAGATTGATTTCGATGATGGATCTGTGACACAAAATACACGCGTTTCTTATCCTATCTATCACATTGAAAATATTGTAAAACCAGTTTCGAAAGCAGGCCATGCTAAAAAGGTAATTTTCTTAACCGCTGATGCATTTGGTGTGATGCCTCCTGTTTCAAAACTTACGCCAGAGCAAACACAATATCACTTCCTTTCTGGTTTCACAGCTAAATTAGCAGGAACTGAGCGAGGTGTTACGGCTCCACAGCCAACATTTTCGGCTTGTTTCGGCGCTGCTTTCCTTACGCTTCACCCTACCAAATATGGTGAAGAATTGGTGAAGAAAATGGAAATGAATGGAGCCACCGCTTACCTTGTAAATACCGGTTGGAATGGATCTGGAAAAAGGATTTCCATCAAAGATACAAGAGGGATCATCAATGCGATTCTTGACGGATCTATTGATCATGCTCCTACTAAGAATATTCCGGTTTTCAATCTCGAGGCTCCAACTGAGTTGCACGGTGTTGATTCTGCTATACTTGATCCAAGAGATACTTATGCAGATGGAAAAGAGTGGGATGATAAAGCTGCTGATCTTGCGGGAAGATTTATCAAGAATTTTGAGAAATATACTGATAACGAGCACGGCAAATCACTTGTTGCTGCCGGTCCTCAGCTTTAATAATAGAATAAAATTTATGTTTAGAAGCCTCGATTAGTCGGGGCTTTTTTATTTTTTACCAGCGGATATTCTTGACTTTGGTTTCACAACTTCATGTGGGCTGACCATTGTACCTTCCCCAATTTCTACATCTCCCATCACCGTAGTTTTAATGCCAATTGTTACGCCTGTCTTAATTTTGACTGGTTCAACTATTAGGTAACCTTTGGAAGTATAATGTGCAAAAAATAGTGGCTGATCCACCAGTGGTTACTTTATCTCTAATTTCAATCAGGGCAGTATCGGAGATATTTGTGGTATTGATATTTGAGTGTTTTCCAATCTTCATTCCCATCACATTGAAAAAAATCTACTGTAATCTTAATTTGTTAATAGGATTTGAGGAAGACTTTATCAGTTTCCAAGACACAATGGTTGTTTTAAAATTTTAATTGATGCAACGCAATGACCCTTGAGTTAATTTTATCCTTGATAATTCTTAAACTTTGAAAGGTTAAGTACTATATTAATGTTTTGTTTCAGACATCAGATATATTATGAAAAAAACAGGCAAGACTAAAATCGAAAAAATTAACCGCAGAGGTTTTATCAGAAAATCAGCTCAAGCAGGAACAGTGGCATTAATAGCTGGCAATCATTTTGTGTTTTCACAAGGATCGGATACTATTAGAGTGGGTCTGATTGGGTGTGGTGGCCGGGGTACAGGTGCGGGAATTATAGATTGTGCCGAATCTTCAAAGGGCATTGAATTAGTCGCTATGGGAGATTTGTTTCAGGACCATATAGATGAAGCACCTGATAGGATCAAAAGAAATCTTGAAAAACGAAACCTGTCTGTAAAAGATATTTATAAAGTTACACCGGAGACCACTTTTATCGGATTCGATGCCTACCAGAAAGTAATTGATAGTGGGGTGGATATGGTCATTTTAACCACTCCACCAAATTTCAGACCTATGCATTTGAGGGCTGCTATCGAAGCGGGTAAACATGTATTCATGGAAAAACCGGTAGCGGTTGATCCTGTTGGAGTGCGGTCGATAATTGAAACTTCAAAAATAGCAAAGCAAAAGGGGCTGACCTTGGTTGCAGGAACCCAGATGAGGCGCTTAAAATCAAATCTGGAAACAATAAAGCGAATACATGACGGAGCTATTGGAGAAATAAACGGAGGGCAGTGTTTCCGATCCGGAGGTGCTATGCGCACTTGGCGGAGCGATGAGAAAGTAAAGAAATCGGAATGGTCTGAGATGGAGTATCAGATTAGGCGATGGCTTTTATGGACCTGGTTGTCTGGTGATTTTATTGTAGAAATGCACGTGCATAACCTGGATATTATGAACTGGATTTTGAATGCGCATCCCGTAAAATGTATTGGTATGGGTGGTCGCCAGGCCAGAACCGGTTTGGAATACGGCAACATTTATGATCATATTACGGTAGAGTACGAATACCCAAACGATGTACGCATAGAATATATGGGCGCCCAGATTGATAATTATATTTATCGTAGCAATCAAAGGGTTACTGGCACCAAAGGCTCTGCAGTGCTCGATTTTAGGAAGGGAATAATTTCAGGATCTAATCCGTATGCATTTAACGGAGCTTCACCCAATCCATCTGTTTTGCAATATAAGGATATGATTGATAGCATTCGCGGAGGAAAAGCAATCAATGAAGGAGAGCAAATTTCCGAAAGCACTATGACAGCTATATTAGGTAGAATGAGCGCTTATACCGGAAAATCTATTGAATGGGATTGGGCAATTAATAAATCTGAATTGGATTTAAGTCCCGAAAAAATGGAATTTGGAGATTTACTGAGAAGACCAGCAGCAATTCCGGGACAAACGGCTTTGTACTAGCCTATTATATAAGAAATCAAATTTCCGGTATTTTCAGGATTAAGCATCAAATGTAATTATATCTTGATATAATCGATTTATGCATGTATCATTACATATAAACTTGTCCTACAAGTGAATAAGAAGATAGATATAATGGAATTTACGGCAGAGAATAATTTTACATCAGTAACCCGTCCAAAAAATTTAAGCAGTCAAATAGAAAAACAGCTTCAAAATGCCATCAACAAAGGCGTATTTTCTGTTGGCGAGTTATTGCCAAGTGAAAGCAAACTGGTTGAGATATTTAATGTAAGCCGGGGGGTAATAAGAGAAGCGTTGTTGTTGCTTTCTGCCAAAAGTATTATAGAAATCCATAAAGGTAAGGGAGCCATTGTACTCAATCCATCGATTGAATTATTGTTTGATCCTTTTTCATCACTGGTCAATTATAAATGCGGTAATAAAGGACTTAAATGTGCGCTTGAAACAAGAATTATGATTGAACCCCAAATAGCTTCAATTGCAGCTAAATTAAGAACGGAGGAAAATTTAATAAAGTTGAAACGCTGTTTTAATGACATGGAAAAATACGTTGATGATAATAAAATGTTTAATTATCATGATGTAGAGTTTCATAAGACCATTTCTCTTTCGAGCGGAAATCCAATGTTCTCAATAATTCTTGAGCCTATATTTCATTTTATGCAAACTTATTATATGCAAACAATTTCAGATTTAAGTTCTAATGAAATAACACTTGATTTTCATAGTAAAATATTTCAAGCTATTGAAATGAAGGATAGCGAAGAAGCATATAGCACAATGAACCGGCATTTAGCTTTTGGGCTGAAAGATGTGAAAAAGCTTTTTACGGAGTAATTTTCGTGAATGCGATCTTAGGTTGAACTGATATATCGGGAAATAATAAAGATCGATTTATCTGAAAGTCATGCGAATGGGACTGACATGGCGAAGCTGTGCAATGGTGCTAGTATTGGATGAATGACAATGTGCATAATGCAATGATAATTCAGTGATAATCTTTCTGCATAAATAAGGTAGTGGTAGTTTCTCCGTGGAATTAAAGCTATTATTTTAATACTAATTTCGATGTGTTTAATCTGAAAATTATGAAAACGATAAAACAATTATTAATCCTAACATTAATTAGCTGCAATTGTATTGTTAGCCATGGAAATAATCTATTGCTGTCAAAATCAATGGTTGATGAAAATGTACCTGAAGTTAAAGTTGATGTCGATCATGAAAACCAGGCAAGCGAGAAAAGCATTTCTGGTATGCGGAAAATAAAAGATATTTTAATCTATCAGGATACCGCATTCTTTTCAACTTTCCCATCAGTTGTAAAACGGCCAGATGGAGAAATTATAGTCGCTTTTCGCCGCGCACCAGATCGAAAAATATTTGGTGAAAAAGGCACAAACCATGTCGATCCGAACAGCTATCTCGTCATGGTCCGTTCACACAATAATGGCGAAACATGGACAAAGGAACCTGAATTGATCTATTCCCATCCTTTTGGTGGTTCGCAGGATCCTTGTTTATTGCAATTGCGAGATGGAACGTTACTTTGTGCGAGTTACGGTTGGGCCTTTGTTCGTCCGGATGGACTGCCCAATTTAAAACAACCCTATTTTGAAGCTGGTGGCGCCATATTTTTAGGGGGATATCTTGTGCGCTCTACCAATGGTGGTAAAACCTGGCAGGATGTTATTTATCCACTGCATATAGAGCCGGAAATCAACTTTTCTGCCTATGGTACCCCAGTCCCTGCATATAACAGGGGAGCATTATATGAGGCCAAAGATGGCCGAATTCTATGGATTGTAGCGGCTAGTGACAGCTCAAATAAAACGTCCAATCATTTAATAGTTTCTAAAGATAAAGGGCTTACATGGGAGTATGTAGCTCCGGTAGCTGAAGATGCTGAAGTAGTATTTAATGAGGCTTCCGTTATAGAAACACCCAAAGGAGATATCGTGGGATTTTTAAGAACAGCCAAGTTCGATGATCAGGCTGTTATTTCACGTTCAACGGATGGAGGGAAAACATTTAAGTGGGAATCAATGGGTTTCCAGGGACATCCCTTAAATGCTTTGCGATTACCCGACAACAGGGTGTTGCTTACCTATGGGTACCGGCATGAGCCTTATGGAATACGGGCGCGTATTCTTAATTCAGAATGTACTGATTTTGCAACTACACAAGAAATAGTGTTGCGTGAAGATGGTGGTAATGGCGACATCGGATATACATGGCCGGTACAATTAGATAAAGATCATGTACTGGTGGTTTATTATTTTAATAAGGATAATGGAACGCGCTTTATTGCCGGAACTATTTTACAGATCGAATCTAAATAATATTACTTATTACAATTCATTCAAAGAAAGGGAAATTCTAAGGAAAACATGAAAATGAGACCGAGTAGAGTATTAAAAAAATTAAGAGCCGGAGAGGTGGTTAGCTGTTTCAATGTACATTTCGATCCACAAGTATCTGAAATTGCCGGGTTGGCCGGTTTCGACTGTGTGTGGATTGATAATGAGCACATGGCACAGGATAATTCCAATATCCAGGCTCACATTTGGGCTGCTAAAAGTCATGATATGGATGTGATGGTGCGAGTCCCAAGAGGCAGTTACAGTGACTACATCAAACCACTTGAACTGGATGCTTCAGGTATAATGGTACCTCACATAATGGGGATTGAGGATGCGCAAAAAGTTGTGCAGATGACTCGTTTTCACCCTATTGGTCGCCGTCCGCTCGACGGTGGCAATGCCGATGGTGGATATACCTCAATGAAATATGCTGATTATCTTCCTCAGGCAAACGCAGAACGATTTGTAATCGTTCAAATTGAAGATCCTGAACCGCTTGAGGATCTGGATGCCATTGCAGCTCTAGATGGTATTGACATGCTTTTCTTTGGACCGGGCGATTTCAGTCAGGGTATTGGGGCACCCGGGAACTGGAATCATCCGAAACTGATTGAAACACGCAAACGCGTTGCGGAGGTAGCTGTAAAGCACGGTAAATTTGCCGGCACTCCTGGAAATATGAACAATTTTAATGAACTCGTTGACATGGGCTACAAATTCATTGCGATTGGCGCGGATGTGATCGGTGTGGTTGAATACTGCGGAAAGCTCATAGACGGCTTTTCGACGAAAATCAATGGATAAATTTTCAATTAAAAATTTCTGACGTCCGGCTAAATCCCCTTGGAGAAGGTGATGCCATTGACTTAAGAAAATTATTATGCCACCTCTCCCTTTACCCTCTCCCGAGAGGGACAATATGAGCTTAAGTCAATGGCATTTGGGGGATTGATATTGAATACCAATGAGTTATGATTAAATTCAATACTACTTTCAAAGAGGGGGATCTTATTGAGGTCTGGTTAAAAAATACATATACATCTCAAAAAACGTCTTTCTCCTGTGAATATAACTTTCCTCGGGTGCCGATAATTAAAAATTAAAAATGGCGAAGCAGATTATAAATCAAAATTCTTCTGACAATCCGTATTTTCATAAAGACTTTCATATTGCTTTAAATTATGGTATTGATTATCTGCGCCAGAGATTTGGTGAGGAATCTGTTGAGGAATACCTAATTGATTTTACCAATAACTATCATACACCATTAAAAAAAGCATTGATACAAAAGGGATTGGTTGCCATAAAAACTCATTATGAAAAAATATACAAAATTGAAAATGCAGCATTTGATATGGACATTTCAAATGACGATCTAATCATTCAACTCTATGCCTCTCCTGCTGTTAATCACATCAAATCGAACGGGCATCAGGCTTCATCCTGCTTTCATGAAACAATCCAAACTGTCAATAAGGAAATATGTAGAAATACACCGTATGATTGTGAAATGACAGAATATATGCATGAGAATGGTGCTTATAGATTACGGTTCTTTAAAAGAAAATTATGATTTCGTGTACAGAATTTATTCCTGCCTACAGCGAGCTTTTTAAGTTTATTGAGAAAAAACAGGATAAAGCAGCAGTCATCGATTTTTGGAACTATCTATCAGATATATTCCTGGCAAATCTCAAAGATCACGTTATAGAAAGTGGCATCCGTGGCTGTTGGACTTACTGGAGCAAAACGTTAAAAGAAGAAGCTGCGGATTTCACGATGGAACTGGATGAAGAGGCTGAAGAATTTTCTATTACCATGCACCATTGTCCATCCAAGGGCAGGCTTCTTGAAAATAAACACATCGAACCCTATCGCGATTACTGTGAGCATTGCGATGTGCTATACCGGAGAGTGCTGGAACCGATAGGATTTACTTATGAACTGGATCGTTCCCAAACCGATCATGCACGTTGTAAGCTTACGGTAAAAGCCAGGGACAATTCGGAAAATTCAGACAAAAAAGTTAAAAAGAATTAATTTTTTTACAAACAAATTATAACATAAAATGAGCAAAGATTGGTGGAAAGAAACGGCAAAAGGAATACCACAAATAATTACGGAAACACCTGGCCCGGAGTCAAAAAGAATAAATGAGCGTACTAACAGGTATATGCGCGGAATCTCCTCTCAGGTTAAACTATTTCCGGTTGCTTTTGAAGAGGGTTCTGGTATAACACTGACGGATGTAGATGGCAACAGATATCTGGATTTTTCATCGGGAATCTATGTGACTTCACTCGGTCACTGCCATCCTAAAATATCTGAAGCTATTGCCAAATGGGCAAATAAATTGATGAATTGTCACGATTTTGCAACGCCGGTAAAAGAAAAATTATTGGAGAAGATGGTGAAGGTACTCCCGGGAAATTTGAATTCGGTACAATTTTACAGCGATGGCACATCCGCAGTGGAGGCGGGAATACGTGCTGCAAGAGCGATTGGGAATCATCATGAATTTATCTCCTGTTTCCGGGATTTTCACGGTAAAAGTATGGCTGCCGTAAGCTGCGCCCAGATGGTGAGAGGCGATGTCTATAGCTATGGTCCTACACGTGCAACAGGTTTTTATATGGTACCTCGACCCGATCCTTATCGCCCTTTATTTAAAAAAGAAGATGGAACGATTGACACTGACGCCTATATAAATTTCTATGAAGATTTCATCCGCGAAAGCACAGTTGGAAATGTGGCGGCATTCGTGTTGGAGCCTGCACAGGGATGGGGAGGATCAATTTTTCCACCGGAAGATTTTTTTCCAAAACTGAGAAAGTTCTGTGATGATAAAGGAATTCTACTTTTTGACGATGAAGTATTGGCCGGAATGGGGCGCACAGGTGAATGGTTGTGTATGAACCATTGGGACGTTGTACCTGATATCATCACACTTGGAAAATCATTTGGAAATGGCTTTCCCGTTACCGCTATGGTGGTTAAAGAGGAATATGCTGAAGTTTTGGACAAAATATCCGCTTCATCGAGTTACGGCGGTAATCCTATGGCATGCGCTGCGGCGCTGGCATCTATTGAAGTTATTGAAGAGGAGCAGATTCTGGAGAATGTACGAAGAGTTGGCGCTCATTTCATGAAAAGGATGGAAAAAATGAAAGCTGATCATCCAATTATAGGTGATGTCAAAGGGAAAGGCTTTTTACTCGGTATAGAATTGGTAAAGGACAAAGCTACGAAGGAACCGTTTGAGGAGGCGGGGAAGCTGGTCTATCAAAAGGCCTTCCGCAAAGGTTTGGCCTGGATTCCTGCAGGTCATATTCTTCGTATGTCGCCACCGCTCATCATGGATGAAAAATATGCTGACATGGGACTGGACATCATCGAAGAATCTATCGCTGAAGTAGAAAAAGAATTTGGCTACAAATAGCATTTCTGGCAGAAGGACCAGGTTAAGCGACGAAAATGCCATTCGTAGAAAATAAACTATTTCTGGTTATAGATATTGGCACCAGCTATATCAAAGGCGGATGTGTTAATTCTGAAAATAGCATCATTGCCTGGTGTCAAAGGGAATTTCCAATAATCCAGAATGATTCGTTCATAGAAGTTGACTTTGATTTATTCTTAAGTTCGACCAAAGGGTTGTTGAAAGAATGCCTTAATGATCCAGGTGTGAAAGATCCCAAGGTTACGGCATTACTAATTACCAGTCAGGCTCAAACTTTTGTCCCTGTGGATGCAGATTTTCAACCATTACAAAATGGCATTGTCTGGTTAGATAGCCGGGCTGGAAAAGAAGCTGAAATTCTGAAAGAAGAGCTGCCTGAATTTAACAAGACAGCCGGTTTTGTCCATCCATTGGCGGAGCAGTATATATCAAAACTATTGTGGTTAAAAGAGCATGAACCTACAGTTTTCAAAAAAGCGCATGCATTCCCTTTGATCAACGAATATCTTGCGCAAAAACTAACAGGCAGGTTCTATTCTGAAAGCACAGGTTTTGGCATGTCAGGGATGTACGATTTCAGAAGCAATATGATAAATAAAGAAGCACTGACTATACTTGGCCTTAATGAACGCCATTTCCCAAAGATTGAAAAGGCAGCGGGGCTAAGCGATTTGATCTCAAACCATATTCAAGAAGCTTGGGATCTACCCAACCGGTTTCCGGTGTATTTATGTGGAAATGACCAAGGGGCTTCTGCTTGTGGTGCAGGGGTGAAAAAAATTGGAGATGTAAGTATCAACTTTGGCACGGCTATGGTTTTCTATACAGTTACAGAATTACTGGTCACTGATTTGTCTGAAAACCAGATTGCAGGGAAACATCCGGTGGGCGATGAATTTTTTCTGTTAAATCTTGAAAATGATTTTGGTATTCAAATTCGCCGGCTAAAAGACGAATATTTTAAGAATAGCACCTACGACTTGCTTTTTCAAACCTATCTCGATTATCCTGGTGAGTTTGAAAAAACTCTTCCATCTGGGGATAGTAATTTAAAATTTGTCGAAACAATGGAATCGCATCAATTTTGTGCTGGGGTTATAAAATATTATCTCAATAGATTCAAAATCCATTATGATCAAATATGCAAAACCATCGATGTGAAAAATATATATATTTCCGGAGGAATGACACAATCCAGCATATTTCTTGATATTTTAAATAGTACTTTGAATCGTCCTTTTACTCTAAACAATCGAGCCAACGCGGGGATATTTGGGGCTATTGAGATTTACAAAAACAATCATTGAAATAATTATAAAACGAGTTCTATTAATATGACTGAAACATACTTCATTAGAATTGGTATCTGTCTTTTTTGCCAAAAACCCAAGCATATATTATTAATCATATTTATAGCAATCGGATTTTTTAGATGTGATTCGAAAAATAGAAAACCAGACAATGTAACGCTTCCTGATTATAAGGTAGATTTGGAAGTAGTAGTAAAACATTGGGATGGTGAATTCAACTGGACTCAGGCACGAGTTGTCGCTATCCCCGGCTTGGGTAAGGACGGCCAACCAAGATTGATTATGACCATGCAAAAGTGGTTTGTAGCGCACTCCGATTATTATTCCGGTCTTTATACAATGGAAAGTAATGATATGGGCATGACCTGGTCCGGTCCAAAAGAACAGCCTGCCCTGGGATGGCGATATGGTGAAGATAGTGTAACTATAGGAATATGTGATTTTACGCCCGGGTGGCACGAGCAGACAGGCAAGGTATTGGGCCTAGGGCATACCGTTTACTACGTGGAAGGTGGCAAGCTGCTGAAAAATCGGCCACGGTCAACAGCATATGCAGTATATGATCCTGAAACCAGTCAATGGTCTCCCTGGAATCAGTTAAAAGTTCCGGATGAAAATAAATTCTTCAATTCCGGATCTGGTTGCGGACAGTGGTTGGTAAAACCTGACGGCGGCTTGCTTGTCCCGGCTTATTTCAAAGCAAAAGGAGACACAACAAATTGTTATTCATCCACCGTCTTTCATTGCCGTTTTGATGGAGAGGAACTGACCTATGAGCAACATGGTGAAGAGTTAACCCTTGACGAGCCCCGGGGTGTTTATGAACCATCGCTTACTACATTCAAAGGTCGTTATTACCTGACATTGAGAAATGACAATAAAGCTTATGTAACCGTGAGCGATGATGCTATGCATTGGCAACCAATTAAGCCATGGATTTTTGGCAATGGTCAGGAAATTGGCAGCTACAACACTCAGCAGCACTGGCTGACGCACAGCGACGGACTGTTTTTGACCTATACGCGGCGCGGTGCGAACAACGACCACATCATGCGGCATCGGGCGCCGCTGTTTATTGCGCAGATCGATCCGCAAAAGCTCGTCGTGCTGCGTGATACCGAGCAAGTACTGGTGCCCGAGCG